>JACMQV010000215.1 GCA_014376815.1 Cryobacterium sp. | reverse complement strand
TCTCGCCGTGCTTGAACGGCTCGTAGATGCGGTCGCTGATGATGGTGGCGCCGATCGGCGAGTATCCGCTGGTCATGCCTTTGGCGCAGGTGATCATGTCCGGTTCGATCCCGAAGGTTGTCGACGCGAACATGTTGCCGATGCGGCCGAATGCCGTGATGACCTCGTCCGCCACCAGCAGCACGTCGTACTGGTCGCAGATCTCGCGCACCCGCTTGAAGTAGCCGGGGGGCGGCGGGAAGCAGCCGCCGGAGTTCTGCACGGGTTCCAGGAACACGGCGGCCACGGTCTCCGGGCCCTCGAACTGGATCATCTCTTCGATCCGGTTCGCGGCCCACAGGCCGAACTTCTCCAGGTCGTCTCCCAGGCCCGACCCCATCTCGTCGGCCCGGTAGAAGTTCGTGTTCGGCACACGGAACCCTCCGGGGGTGACCGGTTCGAACATTTCCTTCATCGCGGGGATGCCGGTGATGGCCAGTGCACCCTGCGGGGTGCCGTGGTAGGCGACATTGCGCGAGATGACCTTGTGCTTGGTCGGGCGGCCCTGGAGCTTCCAGTAGTACTTCGCGAGTTTGAGGGCCGTCTCGACGGCTTCGCCGCCGCCGGTGGAGTAGAACACCCGGTTCAGGTCGCCGGGCGCGTGGGAGGCCAGGCGGTCGGCCAGCTCGATGGCGCTCGGGTGGGCGTACGACCAGATCGGGAAGAAGGCGAGCTCCTCGGCCTGCTTCGCGGCCGTCTGTGCCAGGCGCTTGCGGCCGTGGCCCGCGTTGACGGTGAACAGGCCGCTCAAGCCGTCGATGTACTTCTTGCCGGTGGAGTCCCAGATGTGGTGGCCCTGGCCCTTGGTGATGATCGGCACGCCGTGGCCGGCTTCGAGCACGGACTGCCGGGAGAAGTGCATCCAGAGGTGGTCTTTCGCCTTCTGCTGCAGGGCGGCGTTGTCGGCGTCGCTGAGTTCACCGGTCCCCAGCGCTGTTGCCGGGAGGTGGGTGGTGTGATGGGCCGAAACGGCCTGTTCAATGGTCATTTTCTACCGTGTTCCCCAGTTATAGAACTGCTTGTGGAGTTTGAGATAAACGAACGTCTCGGTGGAGGCGACCCCATCGAGACTGCGGATCTGCGAATTGAGCAGGGTGATGAGCTCGTCGTCGTCCTCGCAGACGACTTCCGCCAGAAGGTCGAACGAACCGGCGGTGAGAACGACATAGTCCACGGCCGGGATGGCGGCCAGCTGATCCGCGAGCACCCGGGTGTCCCCGGTGGCACGGATGCCGATCATGGCCTGGCGGGAGAAGCCCAGCTGCATCGGGTCGGTGACCGCGACGACCTGCATGACCCCGGCCTCCGTCAGCTTCTGCACGCGCTGGCGCACGGCCGCTTCGCTCAGACCGACCGCCTTGCCGATTTCGGCATACGAGCGTCGACCGTCGGCCTGCAGCTGTTCGATGATCTTCTTCGAGACATCGTCCAGTTGTGTCGTCTTGCCCGCAGCGTTGCGTCCGTTTAGAGCCATTACGCGATTATGGCAGCGAGAATACCCTCAGGCAAGGGATTCCGCAGAAATTCGGCCCTAAAGCGACGGAATCGAATGAGGACGTCCCGGTTTCTGTGGGGTGGTGGCCGGCGAGACGCCGGCGCCGGGGCGGATGCCCCACGCGGATCCACGCACTCCCGCTACGGTGAAGATCTGTCGATGGATGGATTCGAGGACTGCATGGGACGCGTCGGCTATGAACTTCTGCCCGGCCAGGCAGCCGACTGGACCTTCGTGGTGGGGCGGGGCTTCATGGCGGCCCTGCCCGCGGCGACCCCCTCCGGCGTCATCGCCACCCTGAACGCGCTGGTGAGCGCGCCCCGGGTTGAAGCCGAGGACATCGTGGCGCTTCTGCCGCTGGGGGGCGACACCGCGGCCGAGAGCTTCGCCGTGGTCGTGCAGCGCGAGCCGACGGATGAGGACGGAATCCCGGTGTCCGTGATCGTGCGCGGCGAGGTCGCCGTCGATGTGTTCTCGGTCGGCGGGTCGCGGCGGTTCACGGCCGGCGGCATCCGTCCCTGGCACCTCGCGGATTTCCGGGCCGTGATCGGGCTGGTGATCGGTTCGCCCGGGCGGTCCGTCCCCTGGGCGGAAGCGCTCCAATCGGGTCGGGATTTCGGTCTGGGCGCGGTCCTGGCGCACACCCTGTTCTGGTCCCTGGCCGACAGCGCGCAGAGCGACGAGTCGACCATCATCCGGGCGCCCAGGGCCGATGCGACCGCGGAATCCGATACCGTGCTGCGCCGGCCACCCGGCTCTGACACGGCCATCCCCCCGTCGGCCGCCGTGCACGCCACCGGGTCGCGAGAGGCCCGGACTGCGCCCGCCGACCGGCCCCGGTGCGCGTTCCGGCTGCCGGGCGGGGAGGAAATCCGTCTGGACACGGCCTGCCACCTGGGCCGCCGGCCGCGCCCGCCGCGCATCCCGCGTGTCGTCCCGGTGCGGCTGGTCACCGTCTCCTCACCGACCTCCGCGGTCTCCGGAACACACCTGGAAATCAAGCAGGAGGGGGAGTCCGTGGTCGTGACCGACCTCGGCTCCACCAACGGCACGATCGTGACGGCGCCCCGTGCCCGCGCCGCGAGGCTGCGCCCCGGTGAGTCCC
>JACMQV010000214.1 GCA_014376815.1 Cryobacterium sp. | reverse complement strand
GCTCCCAGTTCAGCTCCCACTTCGGCTCCGCTGAGGGGTTGCCAAAAGCCCCTCCACCCCCCCCGGGAGGGGGGGTTTGGGGCCCCCCCCGCGGGGGGCGCCCGCGGGGGGGGGCCCAAATCCCCCCCCCCGGGGGGGGTGGAGGGTCTTTTCGCCACCCCTCAGCGGAGCCGAAGTGGGAGCTGAACTGGGAGCTGAACTAGGAGCTGCCGTGGGATCCGAACTCGGAGGCGAGCGGGAGACAAAACGAGCCCGAGACGAGCGGATGCGGCGGGCGCGTTGAGAGGAGGGCCAGCGCTCAGACGGCGTCGACCGGTTCCAGGGCAGGGCGCTTGGGCGGGCGGCCGTCGCCGGAGGAGCGCCCGGTGAGCCGGCGCCCGATCCACGGCAGCACGAACTCGCGGTAATACGCGGCCGTGCCCTGCACCTGCTCCTCAGCGGCCGCGGGGGCCTCGAGCCACTCCACCGGCACCGGCACGCCCAGGTCGGCCAGCACGTTGGTGGCCACCCGGGTGTGCCCGAGGGCGTTGAGGTGCAACTTGTCGGCGGACCAGAACCGCTTGTGCTCCAGCTCGGAGTCGGCCCAGTTGTCCACGAGAGTCACGCCCGGCCGATCGAACGCCGCGCGCGCGGCATCCGCCAGCTGGTCCCCGCGCCGCCGCATCAGTTTGCCGAGCGGCAGGTGGTGCGAGGGGTTGCCGCCGCTGAGCACCAGCACGTGCACGCCGTCGTCGAGGGCCCGGTCGACGACCTGCTTCATCAGGCCGACCACATAGGGGATCTCCACGCGCGGCCGCATCACGTCATTGCCGCCGCCGCAGATGCTGAGCAGGTCGGGGCCGAGCGCGAGGGCCGGTTCCAGCTGCTCGGCGACGATGGGGCCGAGCAGGCGGCCACGTACGGCGAGGTTGGCGTAGGAGACGGGCTTGGCGGATGCCGCGGCGAGGCCGAGCGCGACAAGGTCGGCCCAGCCGCGTACCTGGCCGTCCGGCAGATCGTCGCCGACGCCCTCGGTGAAGCTGTCGCCGATGGCCACATAGCGCTGAAACATCCGGTCCCCCTCGCGGTGCAGATTGTGCCGGCGCTGATCCGCGCCGGGCGGGCCGAACTACTCGCTCGGGTGGCTGTGCTTGGTGCCGTGGGTCTGTTCGACGCCCTGGCCCGAGTCCGCGGTCAGGTTGAAGCGGGCGTTGAGCACGTCCCGGGCCTGCTGGGCCGCGCGACGCACCTCTTTGTCGGGGTCGCGCAGGCGCTGCACGATCGTGGCCAGGTGGTCCTCGGTGCCCTGGGCGGCCAGCGCGTGCAGGGCCGCGGCGCGCACGCGCGGCACCTCGTCGGTGGTCAGGCGCACGAGCTTCGGGGCGACCTCGAGGCCGCGCAGCAGGATGACCTTGGCGCACATCTCGCGCACCCGCCAGGCCTGGTTGTTCAGGCCCACAACGATGTACGGCGCGGCGGCGTCGCTCCAGACATAGAGCAGCGCGCGGGCGCCCCACAGTTCCGGCCAGTACAGGGCCGGGGCGCCTTCGAGGATGCCCAGGGCGTGGCGTCCGCCGGCGTAGAGAAGGAAATCCTTGCCGGCGTTCTTGGCGCGCAGCAGGGCGATGGAGTTGTCGATGACCGTTTGTTCGCCATAGTGCGCGACGGCCGCATGGATGCGTTCGGCCGTGGGCAGGTCGATGGGAAGGTCGGGGTGTGGCTCTAATTTGTTATGCATGGCATGCCTACGGTACCAAGGGCCCGTGGCGCTGGCCAATACCGATGCTCAGGTCGGGCTCAGGCGAGGTCGTCGCCGTCGTCGAGGTCGTCGCCGTCGTCGCCGGTGGTGAAGGTTCGTTCGAACCCGTGCGCGTTCTCGTAGATGCCGTAGTTGCCGATCTCCCGGTAGCCGAGGCTGCGGTAGAGCGAGAGCGCCTCCGGTTGCGCGTACCCGGTCTCCAGACGCAGGTGCCGGTACCCGAGCTCGCGGGCCAGTTCCTCGAGCGCGGCGAGCACGGCCGAGGCGTGTCCCTGCCGGCGGTAGGCCGGGTTGGTCCACATCCGTTTCACCTCGCCGGTGGCGTCGTCGAGCCGACGGATGCCGCCGCCCGCCACCGTGTCGCTCCCGTGAAGCAGCACGAGGAAACCGCCCGTCGGCGGCTCGAACGCCCCGCCCGGCACGTCGTGCACGGAGTCACCGTCGCCGTAGCGCTCGTCGTACTCGCGGCGGAGGTCTGCGAGGAGAGGGGCCACCTCCGGGTCGGTGAAGCGTACGCGCTTGAATTCCACACCAGCCAGTCTGCCTGATCGGTGCCCGGCCCGAAAAGGTAAGCTCCTCCTGTGTCTGTCAACCCCGAACTGCAGGGCCGGGTCTTCCCGCCCGTCGCCCCCTACCTCGTCGGCCGGGAGAAGGTGCGCGAGTTCGCCCGCGCGGTCTTCGCCACCAGTCCGATCAACCTCGATCCGGAAGCCGCACGCGCCGCGGGCTACGCCGACGTCGTCGCCCCGCCCACGTTCGCCGTGGTCGTGCAGGAGGCCACGCTGGCGCAGCTCCTGGCCGAGCCGGATGCCGGCATCGACTTCAGCCGGGTCGTGCACGGCGACCAGCGGTTCAGCTTCAGCCGCCCGATCGTGGCCGGCGACCTGCTCACCGCCACCCTCACGGTGGCGAGCGTCAAGAGCCTCGGCGGCCACTCGATGGTGACGGCCGAGTCGCGCGTTGTCGACGCCGCCGGCGCCCACGTGGTCACCGCGACCTCCACCCTCGTCGTCAGGGGAGACGAATGATCACCCAGGCAACGCCCGTTCTCGCCGACCTGACCGTGGGGGACGTCGTCGCCACCGGCACGTTCCCGCTGACCCGGGATTCCCTGGTGCGCTACGCCGGGGCATCCGGGGACTTCAATCCCATCCACTACCGTGACGACGTCGCCGTCTCCGTCGGCCTGCCGGGCGTGCTCGCGCACGGCATGCTCACCATGGGCTTCGCCGTGCAGCCGGTCGTCGACTGGGCCGGCGACCCCGGCAGCATCCTCGACTACCAGGTGCGGTTCACCCGCCCGGTGCTGGTGCACCCGGTCGACGGCGCGGAAGTGACCGTGGTCGCCAGGGTCGGCGCCCTGGACCCGGATGCCGGCGTCGCCCGCATCGACCTCACCGTGTCGTCCGGCGAGGTGACTGTGCTGGGCAAGGCGCAGGCCCGCGTCAGCCTGGTCTGAGATTCGCGCCCGATGACCGAACACGCACCCCTCACCTTCGCCCAGCTGACCACCATGCAGGTGGGCGGCCCCCCGGCCCTGATGGTCTCTCCCATGACCGAGCAGGACCTCGTCGACCAGACGCTGGGAGTCTGGGAGTCCGGCGACGACTGGATGCTGCTCGGCGGCGGGTCCAACACCGTGGGCGCCGATGAGGGCTTCGGGGGCACCCTGATCCGGGTCCTGACCCGCGGGGTCAGCGTGCTCGAGCCGGCGGCAACTGACCTGGCGTCGGCCTCGGCTTCCGTCTCGGCCGAGCCCGGGCGGCTGCGGCTGCGCGTGCAGGCCGGCGAGCCGTGGGACGAGCTGGTGGCCTACACGGTCGCGCAGGGCTGGGCCGGCATCGAGGCCCTGTCCGGCATCCCCGGGTCGACCGGGGCGGCCCCGGTGCAGAACATCGGCGCCTACGGGCAGGAGCTCGGCAGCAGCCTCGCGGCGATCGACTTCCTCGACTACGAGACCAATGAGCGCCGCCGGATGCCCGCTGCGGAGCTCGCACTGGGGTACCGCACCTCTGTGCTGAAGCAGGGGCTCCGCGGCCTGGTGCTCGCGGTCGAACTGGACCTGCACGACACCCGGGCGGAGGCATCCGTGCTCGGCAGCGCCCTCAGCCGGCCGGTCGCCTACGCGCAGCTGGCGACGGCGCTCGGCGTTCAGGTGGGCGACCGCGTGCCGCTGACCGCCCTGCGTGAGACCGTGCTGGCGCTGCGCGCGGCGAAGGGCATGGTGCTCGACCCGGCCGACCCGGACACTCGCAGCTCCGGCTCGTTCTTCACCAACCCGATCGTGTCGCTGGCCTTCTCGCGCACCCTCCCGGCCGCATGCCCGCGCTGGCCGCTGGACGAGCAGGAGCTGCCCGACCGGGTGATCCCGCTCGACGAGTACGCCGGCGTCGGCCCGATCCCGGGCATGCCGTTCGTGCCGCTGGTCAAGCTGAGCGCGGCCTGGCTGATCGAGAACGCGGGCATCACGCGCGGCTTCCGGCTTCCCGGCTCGCGCGCCGCCGTGTCGAGCAAGCACTCGCTCGCTCTGACCAACACGGGGGGAGCGACCGCCGACGAGATCGCGCAGCTCGCCCGCCTCGTGCTCGGCCGGGTGCAGGCCGAGTTCGGCATCAACCTGCAGCCCGAACCCGTTCTCGTCGGCCTGGACGTCTAGCCCGGTCAGCCGCCTCGGCGAATCGCGGCGACGATGCCGACGATGATGAGCAGCAGCCCGATCGCGATGACGCCTCCGAGAAGCCGGAAGGTCGGATCCGCGGGGGCAGGCACCAGCACCCCGATCAGCATGTAGGCGGCGAAGGCGAGCAGGAGCACGCCCCAGACGATCGTGCCGAAGAGCGGTCGGCGGGGCGGGCGCACGGATGCCGCGGGCTGCGCAGGCGCGACCGGTACGGATGCCGCGGGGTACCCCGGCGCACCCGCGACCGGGTAGTCGGACACCCCCGTCGCCGGGTAGACCGGTTCGGTTCCCGGTGGGTAGCGCAGCGTTGCCGCGGTGTCGCCCGTCGTGTCAGCTGCCGTGTCCCCGGCGGCATTGCCCGTCGCGCCGGGCACCGGTCCGCTCTGCTCGAGTCGGTACTCGGGAATCGGCCCCGGGAACGCGATGGTGTGTGCACCCTCGGGCGGGGGCGCGGGCGTCGGGTGGCCGGGCGCGGCGGACGCGGTGTCATCGAACACCGGGGTGAAGGCCACGGTGATGTCGGAGGCCTCGGCGTCGGACGCCCCGGGCTCCGGCGCGTCCGTCCTGGGCAGCGCGTCGGTGTCGGGTGCCGGCGCGTCCGTCCCGGGCAGCGCGCCGGTGTCGGGTGCGGGCGCTGCGACATCCGCGCGTTCGTCCTCGCCCGGCTCGTCCGTGCCCGGCTCGCCTGTGCCCGGCTCGTCGGGGGTGGGTTCGTCCGGGCGACGGATGGCCATCAGGGCCCCTTGGGTTCGGCGCCGACGACGGTGACCTGGCCGAGGAGGGTCCAGACGCGGACGCTCGCAACGGCCGGGGCGCCGCCCGGGTTGAACGTGCGCGCGTCGTGGAAGAAGAGGCCGCCCTGCTGCACGGCGGCCCTCTCGCCGACGTAATCGACCCCGCCGACCAGGGCGCCTGCCTCGGCGCGCACGGGCCGGTCGCGCGGCAGGAGGAGTTCGGTGACGCCGACCCCCATCCACACGTCGATCGTGCGCGCCTCTGCGGCGGCGGCGTCGAGCGCGGAGAGGTCGATGGTCGCCCGGCCGGAGAGCACGGCATACCCCGGGGGAGCGGCGGCGGCGTCGGCGCTCACGGTCCAGGTGGGGGCTCCGACCGGGAAGAACTGCGTGCCGGCGGGGAAGAGGCCCACGAAGACCAGGCCCACGACGGCGAGGACGGCGACCCCGCCGACGGCGCCGCTCTGCTTTCCGCGGAGGCCCAGCATGAGGATCCCGACGGCCAGAACGCCCAGCGCGACGGACAGGCCGACGACCGGCACGGCAGCCGACCAGACGCCGCCGGAATTCAGTCCGGCCGTGACGGCGCCGGCCAGCAGGGCCAGGCCCAGCACGATCGCGCTGAAGCCGGCCTCGGGGCGGCGGTCGCGCCACGAGCCTCGGGCACTCCCGGCGCCCGCGGCAGCCGGCCCGGCGGGCACCGTCATCGTCTGGCTCTCAGAGCGTCGGTCATGCTGACAGTGTGCTCTCGGTGCATCCGGCCGACAATGGCGGCGGCCCGCAACGGATGCCGCGCCCGCCGAGTCCGGGCGCGGCGGCTACGGCGACATCCACCTCGGAACCCCGATTCCCGGCCCCACGCCACCGACGTTCGCTACTACGTGTCCTTGCGGATCCAGCGAAAGGTGACCCGGCTGAGCGCCAGCCCGACCACCAGCCAGATCGCCAGGTTGAGCGCGATCAGCGGGAAGTCCCAGGAGCCGTTCTGCTCAAGGCTGGCGAAGCTGTCCGGCAGGAACACGCCGCGCATACCCTGAGCCATCCACTTGAGCGGGAACACGCCGGCCAGGTTCTGCATCCAGTCGGGCAGCAGGTAGAACTGCAGGTAGACGCCCGAGATGAACTGCAGGATCAGCACGATCGGGATGACCACGGCCGTGGCGCTCTTGCCCGAGCGGGGCAGCGCCGACAGTGCGATGCCGAGGAAGGCGCAGGTGACGACGCCGAACAGGAAGACCCAGGTGAAGGTCAGCCATTTCCCCGGTTCGCTCGGCAGGTCGATGCCCAGCACCACCCGGGCGACCAGGATGAGCAGCGCCGCCTGGAAGAGCCCGGTGACCAGAACCTGCCCGATCTTGCCGATGAAGTAGCTCAGCGGCGAGAGCGGCGTGCCGCCGAGCCGTTTGAGGGTGCCGTCGCTCTTCTCCCCGGCGATGTCGACCGCGAGGTTCTGCACCCCCGAGAGCAGCATGCCGGCCGCGAGCATCCCGGGCAGGTAATAGGCGCCGACGATGATGCCCCCGGTGCCGTCGGGGGCGGTGCCCACGTTGCCGGACGAGCCGAAGGCGGCCGTGAAGATGGCCAGCATGATGAAGGGGAACAGGAACGTGAAAAACACGCTGTCCGTGGTGCGGAAATAGATCCGGGTCTCGTAGCCGATGCGGGAGAATCCGACTCGCAGCACGGCCGCCGGCCCGGTGCCCGCGGTCGAGGGCGGGGCCGGGTTCGCCGCCGCGGGGCCCGTGTGCGTGCCGACCGCGCTCATGAGCGCACCTCAGAACTGTCCTCGAGGGCGTCCTCCGCGTCGGCCGCGGAGCGGTGTCCGCGCACCAGGCCGAGGTAGATGTCCTCCAGGCTGGGCCGGATCACCTCGAGGTCTGCGGGTTCACCGCCGGATGCCGCGGCGAGTTCGGCCACGAGGCGGGCCGGTTCCTGCGTGCGTTTTTCCTGGAGCGTCCCGGACGCGTCGCGCCACCGCACCAGGGGCACCCGGGCATCCGCCCCGCCGATCTCGCCGATGGCGCCGATGTCGATGAGGAGGCCGTCGTTGATGACGCCGGCCCGGTCGCCGAGCTGGGCGGCCTCGTCGAGATAGTGGGTGGTGAGCAGGATGGTGGTGCCCTCGGCCTTGAGCCGGCGCACGAGGTCCCAGAACTGGTGACGGGCCTCCGGGTCGAATCCGGTGGTGGGCTCGTCCAGGAACAGCAGTTCCGGCCGCCCGATGATGCCCAGCGCCACGTCCACGCGCCGGCGCTGCCCGCCGGAGAGCTTGCTGATGCGGGTCTTCGCCTTCGATTCCAGGCCCACGGCCTCGATCACCTCGGCCACGCGGCGCGGCCGCGGGTAGAGGCCGGCGAAATGCGTGAGCTGCTCGGTGACGGTGACGTTGCCGCTCTCCCCGCTGGACTGCAGCACGATCCCCAGGCGCGCCTTCCAGCTCAGGCCGCCGCGCTGCGGGTCGACCCCGAGCACGCTCACCTCGCCGGAGGTGCGGTCGCGGTAACCCTCGAGGATCTCGATCGCGGTGCTCTTGCCGGCCCCGTTGGGCCCGAGCAGGGCGAACGTCTCACCGGCCTCGATGTCGAAGCTGATCCCGCGCACGGCCGTGAAATCGCCGTAGGACTTGTGCAGGTCGCGCACGCGCACCACCGGGGACGAAAGTTCCATGGGGACAGGCTCCCATGCCCGGCGCTCCTGAGGAAGCGCCGGGGCAAAGGATTACGCCGCCGCGCTCACGTTCCGCGCTCACGTTCCGCGCTGAGGGGTCGCAAATCGACCTTCGATCGCCTCCGGAAGGTCGATTTGCGACCCCTCACGGGGCGGGCGGGCGCCCGGACGGGCTGGCTGGGTTCGCAGGATAGAGGGTGAGCGTGTCGCGGATCAGGCGTAAGAGCATCCGTCGGTCGCTGAGTTCATCCGCGGCGATCTCGACAACGTGCCAGCCGGCGGCCGCTAACCGGGCGATTCGGGTGCGGTCCTTGCGCCACCGGCCCGGTTCGCTGCGGTGATAATCGCCCTGATACTCGAAGATGACCCGATGGGCGGGGAAACACAGATCGGCCCGGGCGAAGACGTGACCATGCGCATCCGCGATCGGTACGTTCGGGCTCAGCCCCTCGATGCCGGCGCGCACGACGGTGACGCGGATGATGGACTCAGGCCGCGACTCCGCCCGCTCGTCCAGGAGGGGGAACGCCTCGAGCAGACGGCCTCTGCCGCGCCGGCCCGGGTGGCGGGCGATGCCGGACTCGAGGTCCTCTCGGCTGCAGAGCGGATAGCGGTGGTGCACGATGTAGTCGCCGGCGGCAACCAGATCCTCCAGATCGAGGACGCCGGAGAGGTCGCACCAGGTGCGCGCGGGCGTGGTCAGCCGCATCCCGGTCCAGTCCTGGAGGTCCCCCTCGCCCAGTTGCAGCTTGTGGCCGACGGTGCCGGCGCAACGGAGTGCTCGCAGCGGTGCGGGCATCCCAACGTGCAACGGTGTGGGGCTGTCCACTTGGATCAACGCGGCTGCCGGTACGCCGGCCGGCCTCGGGGGCAGCGGGATACCCATGATCTGCGCCGCCGTCACTGTGCAGAAGAATGCTTGCTGAGGCATCCGGGGCTGGAGTGTCTGCGCGCGCTGGTGCACGGCCAGAGCCGGCAGAGCCGAACGGATGCCATGGAACGGGTGCTCGAGGTCCGGTCCCCGCAGCCGGCCCTCGCCGATGCCGAGCTCAGCCGCCGCGCGTGTCGTGAACGAGCGGGCGCGTAGCGGGCGGGGAGGGGAACTCGTGGCGGAGTCACCGGCTCAGAGTGCCTCAAACCGGATGCGCCGGGCGGGGATTATCCCCAGCTGCCCCTGTTCGTCGCGTGAGGGGTCGCAAATCGACCTCGGATCGGTTCCGGAAGGTCGATTTGTGACCCCTCACAGCCAATGACGGGGAAGGAAGGCGACTGATGCATGGACGCCGAGGCGAGCGCGCGAGCGGCCCTACGCGAAGAGGCGCTGCAGGCGTTGCACGCCCTCGAGCAGGGCAGCGTCGCTCAGCGCGTAGGAGAAGCGCAGGTAGCCGCTGGGGCCGAAGGCCTCCCCGGGCACGGCGGCCACCTCCACCTGGTCGAGGATGAGGTCCGCGAGTTCCAGGGACGAAGTCGGGGTGACGCCGCCCCAGGTGCGACCGAGCAGGCCGGACACGTCGGGGTAGACGTAGAACGCGCCCTGCGGCGTCGGCGTGACCATGCCGGGGATCTTGTTCAGCTCGGCGACGATGACCTTGCGGCGGCGGTCGAAGGCGTCCCGCATGGCGACCGCGGCACCCTGCGGCCCGTTGAGGGCGGCGATCCCGGCGCGCTGGGAGATGTTCGAGACGTTCGAGGAGAGATGCGACTGCAGGTTGGCCGCCGCCTTCATGGCGTCCTGCGGCCCCACCATCCAGCCCAGCCGCCAGCCGGTCATGGCATAGGTCTTGGCCACGCCGTTGACCAGGATGGTGCGGTCCGCCAGTGCGGGAACCGCCTCGACGATCGACACGGCCCGAACCCCGTCGTAGGTGAGGTTCTGGTAGATCTCGTCGCTGATGATCCAGAGCCCGTGCTCCTCGGCCCAGTCACCGATGGCCTTCGTCTGCTCCGGGGAGTATACGGCGCCGGTGGGGTTGGACGGGGACACGAACAGGAGCACCTTGGTGCGCGGGGTGCGGGCGGCCTCGAGTTGCTCGACGGTGACGAGGTAGCCCTGGTCGGCGCCGGCGAAGACGTCGACCTGCACGCCGCCGGCCAGCCGGATGGACTCCGGATAGGTGGTCCAGTACGGCGTGGGCACGATGACCTCGTCGCCCGGGTCGAGCAGTGTGGCGAAGGCCTGGTACACGGCCTGCTTGCCGCCGTTGGTGACGACCACCTGGCTGGGCGAGACCTGCAGGCCGGAGTCCCGGAGGGTCTTGGCCGCGATCGCCTCGCGCAGGTCCGGCAGCCCGGCCGCCGGGGTGTACCGGTAGTTCCTCGGGTCGAGCACCGCTGCGGAGGCCGCCTCGACGATGTGCGCCGGGGTGGGGAAGTCCGGCTCGCCCGCGGCGAAGCTGATCACCGGCCGGCCGGCCGCCTGCAGCGCCTTGGCCTTGCCGTCGACCTTGAGAGTCGCCGACTCCGCAATGGAGCCGATCCGAGTAGAGATTCGCTTGAGTTCGTGAGCCACGCTTCGAGCATACGGCGGCAGGCGATCCCGGCGAAGGCGCGGGGACGCGAAT
>JACMQV010000213.1 GCA_014376815.1 Cryobacterium sp. | reverse complement strand
TTCGCCTGGATGACCAGCAAATGGGTGCGCCAGGTGCAGGCGCAGCGCCAATACACCGTGGACTGGCGGTTCATCTCGTTGCGCCTGATCAACGCCGAGGTCGACTACAACGCGCACTTCCCTCCCGAGTACGAGGCCGGCCACACCGCCGGACTCCGGCTCCTGCGGGTAGCCGCCCGGGCGCGAGCGGAGCACGGCCGAGAGGCGATGGCGCCGCTATACGCCGCCTTCGGGACCCACATCTTCGACACCGCCCCCAGCCCGGCCAACCACCAGGCCGAGGTCGACCTGCGTGAGCTCCGCGGGACGCGTGAGTTCGCGGAACCGATCCTCGCCGAGGCGGGCCTGCCACTCGAGCTGGCGGACGCTCTCGACGACGAATCATGGGACGGGGAGATCCAGCAGGAGACGGACGAGGCACTCTCGCTGACGGGAAAAGACGTGGGCACGCCCATCATCCACTTCGAGCCGCCCGCCGGTGTGGCCTTCTTCGGGCCGGTGATCAGCCGACTGCCACACGAGGACTCGGCGGTCGAGTTGTGGGACCACGTAGTCGCTCTGGCCCGCTTCCCGGGTTTTGCCGAACTTAAACGGAGCCTACGCGAACGGCCACAGCTAGCCGCGTTCGGAATCGACAGAGACACAGTCGGAAAACAAGAAGACTGGCACGGCGGCAGCCGGCGGCAGAAGAAGTGACCCCCGTCGTTAGGGTAAATGCATGAGTGAGACAAGCACCCTCAGCCACCAAGAATCCATCCTCGTCGACGCATCGGCTACGTTTCTCTACGACCTTCTCTCCGACATCACCCGCACCGGCGAGTGGAGTCCGGTCTGCAAGTCGTGCTGGTGGGACGACGAGGCCGAGGCTGGTCGGGTTGGTGCCTGGTTTACCGGGCGCAACGAGCTCCCGCAGCGGACCTGGCAGACCCGGTCCGAGGTGGTGACGGCAGAGCGCGGTCGCGAGTTCGCCTGGGTGGTGGGCGGCAGCTTCGTGCGCTGGGGCTTCAGCTTCGCCGCTGCGGAGACCGGGACGAGACTCACCGAGTCTTGGGAGTTCCTGCCGGACGGAATCGCCATGTTCGAGGAGAAGTTCGGCGACGAGGCGAACGCTGAGATCGCCGACCGCACCCAGCAGGCCCTCGATGGCATCCCCAAAACCCTCGCCGCGATCAAGCGGATCGTCGAGGTCTCCACCGATGCAGAAGACCAGGCCCAGTCATGACTGGGCCGCTCGTGTTTATTCCTTCATGCTGTCTGTGCTTCCACCACGTGCGATGCTGACCTAGCACCCGTTCTAGATGACGGCGTTGGTCAGGACGGCGCCACGAGATAATCACCCTGTCTAGTGTGGATGTATGAGTCATTCGATAGTGCCGACGACCACGTATCTTCAGAAGCTTCAGGCCGACACTGCGCGGAGGATGCAGACCTCTGTGGCGGTGCCGTCGCGGTTCGCCGGGGCCCCGGAAGAACTGGTACGGGTCGTCGAAGCCCACGCCGAGGCGCTTGCCGAGGATCTGAGACACGTCGTTCACAGTCTGCACGCCGACCCGGAGACCGCCTTTCAGGAGCATCGAAGCGCCGCCTATTTGGTGGAGCTGCTCGGTCGCCACGGGATAGCCGCACAGCTCGGCGTGAACGGGGTCGATACCGCAATTCGCGCCGAGATCGGGTCGGGCGACGGCCCG
>JACMQV010000212.1 GCA_014376815.1 Cryobacterium sp. | reverse complement strand
GGGCGCGTGGCTACAGGGTCCCGGCGGTGAAGGTCGACCCCTGCCCCGCGGCGCCTTCGTTGACGCCCCCGAGGGAGACCGCGACCCCGGTCCCCCCCGCCGCCAGTTCCGCGCCCATGTCGAAGTTCATCACGTCGCCGGTGTAGTTCTTGACGATGTGCAGCACGCCCGCTCCGCTGTCCACGACCTTCGTCGCCTCGAGCATCTGATCGGGGGTCGGCGAGGTGAAGATCGCTCCGGCGCAGGCCGCGTCGAGCATGCCCACCCCGACGAAGCCACCGTGGAGCGGCTCATGGCCGGTTCCTCCGCCCGAGAGCAGGGCGACTTTGCCTGCCCTTGTCGGGGCTGCCCGATAGATGATGCGGTTGACGTGGTCGACGCGGACTTCCGGATGCGCGGCCGCCACGCCGATGAGGGAATCGGCGAGAACCGTCTCCGGGGAGTTGATCAGTTTCTTCATGGTGCGACCTCCAGATTTTCCGTCATGTTTGCTCTCCGTTGAACTTTCGAGGGGGCTCCGCGAGACGCGTGTGACCGCACCTCAAGAAGAACTACAGAATGCAATTCGATAATGTCGAATATCCTCCGGAAAGATGGTCGATGTCAACACGAGGTATGAAGAAGCGTCGGTGACGCACCATACTGAAGGAACCAACCGGAGGTGCAGCTGTGATTCAAGCCATCGATCGTGCGGCCAAGGTGCTGGCATCGTTGCAGGGCGCACGCCACCTCGGCATCACCGAGCTCGCCGCCGAACTGGGGCTGCCGGTTTCCACCGTGCACGGCATCGTCAAATCGCTGCAGGGCCACGGGCTGGTCGCGCAGGAACCCGGCGGCAGCCGGTATACGCTCGGCCCCGCCCTGCTCAAACTCTCGAATGTCTACCTCGACACGCTCGACGTGCGTGCCCGGGCCATGCGCTGGACCCTCGAACTCGCCCGCAGAACCGGGCTCTCCACCCGCCTCGGGGTGCAGCTGTTCGACGAGGTCATCATCATCCACCACAACCAGCGGCCGGACGGCAGCCAGCAGATGCCCGAGACGGGCCTGTCCCTCCCCGCCCACGCCTCGGCGATGGGCAAGGTCCTCCTCGCGTACGGCCCCGAGTACGCCTCGGGATTGCTGGGGCGGCCGCTGCGCAGCCTCACCGGCGCCACAATCACCGACCCCGCCCTGCTGGCCGGTCAACTCGGCCAGATCGCGGACTACGGCATCGCCACCGAGGAGGACGAGGCGGTGCTGGGCGAATCGTCGGGCGCAGCGCCCGTGGTCGACACCCGCGGCAATGTCATCGCCGCGGTCGCCGTGGTCATCCCCTCCAGCGAGTGGCCTCCCGAATCCAACGTGCTCAACGGACTACGCGAAACGGCCCGGAACATCTCCCGGGAACTGGGCGCCAGCACCTGGCCGCCGCGGGCACCCCAACCGGCCGGCGCCCCGCATCCGGGGCCGTGAGAGCCACCCGTCGCCAGGATTGCCGAACGGGAATTCTTTCGCACCGGATATGTTGGACTATAACTAGTAGTAAGAAACGTGCTCCGGGGTCGGTGTAAGTCCGAACCGGCGGTGAAAGTCCGCGACCCGTTCCGCTCCAGGGCGAAACGGTTGAGCTGGTGAAATTCCAGCACCGACGGTTAAAGTCCGGATGAGAGGCGCACGAGTCGATTGGCCGTCCCGGCCGGTCGGCGGGTTTCGCTGTGCGGAACCCACAAGGTGTTCAGTGCACCGAGAACCCGGAGTTCGTCACCCACACGAACGAGGACCGGGATGACCGACAACGCGACGCTCGAGGCCGGCATGCGGCGCGCGCTCGAGCTGGCCGCGAACGGGCCGGCCACCGGCCCGAACCCTCGCGTCGGTTGCGTGATCCTCGACGGTTCCGGGCAGGTCCTGGCCGAGGGCTGGCATCGCGGCGCCGGGACCCCGCACGCCGAGGTCGCTGCCCTCGCCCAGTTGCCCGCCGGCGCCGCCCGGGGCGCGACCGCGATCGTCACCCTCGAACCCTGCAACCACACCGGCCGCACCGGCCCCTGCGTGCTCGCCCTGATCCACGCCGGCGTCGCCCGTGTGGTCTACGCGGTCGCCGACCCCGGCCTCGAATCCGGCGGCGGCGGCGACCGGCTGCGCTCCCACGGCATCGACGTCACCGGCGGGCTGCTCGCCGGCGAGGTCGAGTCCTTCCTCGCCGACTGGCTGGTCGCGGCCCGGCTGGGCCGCCCGTTCGTGACCCTCAAATGGGCGTCGAGCCTCGATGGGCGGGCGGCGGCCGCGGACGGGACCAGCCGATGGATCACCGGGCCGGAAGCCCGCCAGGACGTGCACCGGCGCCGGTCGGCCGCGGACGCCATCCTCGTGGGCACCGGCACGGTGCTCGCCGACGACCCTGCCCTGACCGCCCGCGACGCCGACGGGCAGCTCCTGCCCGCGCAGCCGGTGCCGGTCGTGATCGGCACCCGCGTCATCCCAGCCGACGCCGCCCTCCGCGCCCACCCACAGCCGCCCCTGATCTTCGCCACCGACGATCTCCTGGCCGTACTGCAGGACCTCCACCGGCGCGGCATCCGTCACGCCTTCATCGAGGGCGGGCCCACGCTCGCCAGCGCGTTCGTCGCGGCCGGACTGGTGGACGAGTACGTCGTCTACCTGGCACCCACGCTGCTGGGCGGCGGCCGGCTGCCCCTCGGCGACATCGGCGTCGCCGGCATCACCGAGCAGCGGCGACTGACCATCGAACACTACGACCGGATCGGCGAGGACCTCCTCGTCGTGGCCCGGCCGAGATAGGGGAAGCATGTTCACCGGAATCATCGAGGAACTCGGCCGGGTCGTGGGGGTGGAGCGCACCAAGGATGCCGCCCGTCTCACCGTCCGCGGCCCGCTGGTCGTGGCCGATGCGGGCCATGGCGACTCGATCTCGGTCAACGGCGTCTGCCTCACGGTCGTCGAGCGCACCGGGCACACATTCACGGCGGATGTGATGGCCCAGACCCTGGCCATGTCCACCCTCGACGGGGTGCGGCCCGGCAGCCCGGTCAACCTGGAGCGCGCCGCCCTGGTGGGCGACCGGCTGGGCGGCCACATCGTGCAGGGCCACATCGACGGCACGAGCATCCTGCTGGACGTCACCCCGGGCGAGGCGTGGCGGGTGCTGCGGTTCAGCCTCTCCCCCGAACTGGCCCCGCTGGTGGTGGGCAAAGGTTCCATCGCCGTGGACGGCGTGTCGCTGACCGTCAGCAACATCAGCCCGGCGAGCGAACCCGACCAGTGGTTCGAGGTCTCCCTCATTCCCGAAACCCTCACCGCCACGACGCTGGGACAGCGCACGATCGGCGATCACGTCAACATCGAAACAGACATCCTGGCCCGCCACGTGGAGCGCATGCTCGCCCTGGCGGACGTGGGATCGACAAGGAGCCACTCATGAGTCTCGCTGACATCCCCACCGCCCTGGACGCACTCAGGTTGGGGAAACCGGTCATCGTCGCCGACGACGAGGGCCGCGAGAACGAGGGCGACGTGATCATCTCCGCCCAGCTGGCCACGCAGGAGTGGATCGCCTGGACGGTGCGTTACTCCTCCGGCTTCATCTGCGCGCCGATGACGAACGACCTCGCCGACAAGCTCGACCTGCCGGTGATGGTGCAGAACAACGAGGATCCCCGCGGCACCAACTACACCGTGTCGGTGGACGCGGCGGACCGGCTCAGCACCGGGATCAGCGCGGGCGACCGCGCCCACACCCTGCGGGTGCTGGCCGACCCGAACTCCACGCCGGCGAGCCTGCACCGGCCCGGCCACATCATGCCGCTCCGCGCGCGGGACGGCGGCGTGCGCGAGCGCGACGGCCACACCGAGGCGGCCGTGGACCTGATGAAACTCGCCGGGCTCGTACCGGTCGCCGCGATCTGTGAGATCGTCGCGGAAGACGGCGAGATGATGCGCCTGCCGGGGCTGCTCGAACTCGGCGACCGCGAGGGCGTGCTCGTGATCACGATCAAGGACCTGATCGCGTACCTGCAGGAGTTCCACTGCGACGCCGACCTGCCCACCGTCAGCCCGATCCTCGAGTCGCCGCGGGTGGACTTCGAGGTGGAGACCACCGTGCCCACCCTGCACGGCTCCTTCCAGGTGCGGGCCTACCGCGACCGGATGACCGGCGCGGACCACGTCGCCGTCGTCTCCGGCACCCCCGCGAACGGGGCTCTCGTGCGCGTGCACTCCGAGTGCCTGACCGGGGAGGCGTTCGGCTCGCTCAAATGCGAGTGCGGACCCCAGCTCGATGCGGCACTGGATACGATCCAGGCAGAGGGCGGAATCGTCGTCTACCTGCGCGGCCAGGAGGGGCGCGGCATCGGACTGATCAACAAGCTGCGCGCCTACAAGCTGCAGGAGGAGGGGCTGGACACCTTCGACGCCAACCTCGCGCTGGGCCTGCCCGCGGATTCCCGCGACTACGGCGCCGCGACGGCCATCCTGCACGAGATGGGCATCTCCTCCGTGCGCCTGCTGACCAACAACCCGGAGAAGATGCGCCAGTTGGAATCGCACGGGATCGTGGTGACCGAGCGCGTACCGCTCGTGGTCGGCGTCGGCACCCACAACCAGGACTACCTGGCCGTCAAGCGCGACCGGATGGGCCACCACATCACCGACAGTGACTTGTTGAAAGGAATCGCACTATGAGCGGAGCAGGCTCCCCCGAGGTCAGCATCGACGGAACCGGGCTGAGCGTCGTGATCGTGGCCGGACGCTGGCACGACACCATCACCGACGGGCTGATCGCCGGTGCGACCCGGGTGCTCGAGGCCTCGGGCGCCCGGTACTCGCTGGTGCGGGTGCCCGGCAGCTTCGAGTTGCCGGTCGCGTGCAAGGTCGCCCTCCAGAACGGCGCCGACGCCGTCGTCGCGCTCGGTGTGATCATCCGCGGCGGCACCCCGCACTTCGAGTACGTGTCGTCGGCGGCGACGGATGGCCTGACCCGGGTGGCGCTGGACACCGGCAAGGCCGTGGGCTTCGGCGTGCTCACCCTCGATGACGAGCAGCAGGGGCTCGACCGGGCCGGGCTGCCCGGCTCGAAGGAGGACAAGGGGGCGGAGGCGGCCACGGCCGCGATCGCCACCGCCGAGCTGCTGCAACAGCTGCGGGACTACACCTTCGACTGACCCCGTTCCCGCCCCGAGTACCCGTTCCGCGGGTCACTCTCGACCGGAACTGGCACAGGTGCGAGAACAGGAGGCGGGCGGCATCCGGATCGTTACCTCCGCGTTAGCGGGGGATTCGGTCAGCGCCGCCCGCGGACGTAGGGTGCAGTGTGGTCGTCACAAGCGGGCACCTCATCGCGCGGCCCAGGGGGGCAGCCGCTGACGCCCGATCGACGTCCGCACCTGGCTCCGGCGGTCGCCTCGCGTCAACTCCCGGAGCAGTTCTCCATGTCAGCACCCACCACGTCGGCAACGACCCCCGCCACCGCCTCGCCCACGAACCCACGCAGCCGTGTGATCCTCGCGAGCCTCATCGGCACGACCATCGAGTTCTACGACTTCTACGTCTACGCGACGGCCGCCGTCCTCGTCTTCCCGCACCTGTTCTTCCCGACCGGCAACGAGACCACGGCGCTGCTCGCCTCGTTCGCCGTGTTCGGCGCCGCCATGGTGGCGCGGCCGGTCGGAGCCCTGGTCTTCGGCCACTTCGGCGACAAGAGAGGCCGCAAGGCCACCCTGGTCGGCGCCCTGCTGACCATGGGGATCGCGACCTTCCTGATCGGGCTGCTCCCCACCTACGCCATGATCGGCTGGTTCGCGCCGGCCCTGCTGGTGGTGCTGCGGCTCGCCCAGGGCTTCGCCCTCGGCGGCGAATGGAGCGGGGCCGCGCTCGTCGCGACCGAGAACGCCCCGGTCGGCAAGCGCGCCTGGTACGGCACCTTCCCGCAGGTCGGCGCCCCGCTCGGCTTCATCATCGCGAACGGCCTGTTCCTCACGATCGCCCTGGCCCTGCCGTCCACCGACCCGACGCGGCCCTCCGACGCGTTCCTCGAGTGGGCCTGGCGCATCCCCTTCCTCTTCTCCGCCGTGATGGTGATCGTCGGCCTGTGGGTGCGCCTGCGCCTGGTCGAATCCGACGCGTTCACGAAGGTCGTCGCGTCCAAGCGGGTGGAGAAGCTGCCGCTCGCGGCGGTGTTCAAGTCGAACTGGCGCGAACTGATCCTCGGCACGTTCATCATGCTCGCGACCTACGTGCTGTTCTACCTGATGACCACGTTCACGCTCGGCTACGGTCGCGGCGCGACGGATGCCCCGGTGCCCGGACTCGGGTACAGCTACAACAACTTCATCCTGATGATGATCGTCGGGGTGCTGTTCTTCGGCGCGTTCACCCTCGCCTCCGGCCCGTGGGCCGACACGCACGGCCGCCGCAAGACTCTCATCTTCGTCACCCTGGCGATCGTCGGTTTCGGCCTGCTCTTCGTGCCGCTGCTCGGCGCCGGGTTCGTCGGCGTGATGGCCTTCCTGATCCTCGGCTTCTCGCTGATGGGCATGACCTTCGGGCCGATGGGCGCGCTGCTGCCCGAGCTGTTCCCCACGAACGTGCGCTACACCGGGTCGGCCTTCGCCTACAACATGAGCTCGATCCTCGGGGCCGCGGTCGCGCCGTTCATCGCGATCTGGCTGTGGACCCTCGGCCAGGGCAGCCCGTTCTGGGTCGGCGTGTACCTGTCCGTGATGGCCGTGATCACGCTCGTCGCCCTGCTGCTCAGCCGCGAGACCCGCGACATCGACATCGAGCACTGACCCGTACGGTTACCTTTCCGGTCGAGAGTGCCCGTTGCGCGGGTCACTCGGGCGGCTCCGCGGCCGTCAGTCGAGGAAGAGGGCGCGCAGGCGCCGGGTCGTGAAGACCAGGCCGAGCAGGATCATCACCAGGTAGTAGAGCACGTGCCAGAGCATGCCGGCGTCGACCTGCCCGGTGGTCAGGCCGCGCACGAGCTCGACCCCGTGCCAGAGCGGCAGCAGCTGGATCACGTACTGGATCGGCTGCGGGTAGACGCTCAGCGGGTAGAACGTGGCCGAGAACAGGAACATCGGCAGCAGCAGGAAGTTGATCCAGTCCATCTGCTGGAACGTCTTCATGAAGCTCGTCACGGCCATACCCACACTCGCGAAACCGAACGCGATCAGGAGCACGGCCGGAAGGGCGAGCAGGGCCCACCAGGACAGGTTCAACCCGAGCACCTGCATCACGACCATGAACCCGGTGGCGTAGAGCGCCCCGCGGAGCAGCGCCAGCGAGATCTCCCCGAGCGCGACATCCAACGGGCCCAACGAGGTGGACAGCATGCCCTCGTAGAGTTTCGCGAACTGCATCTTGAAGAACACATTCCAGGTGGAGTCGTAGATGGCGCCGTTCATCGCGGCGACGGCCAGCAGCGCCGGAGCGATGAACGCCGCGTAGGGCACCTCCTGGCCGGACTCGGTCGTGATCGTGCCGACCAGGGCTCCGAGGCCGAGCCCCATCGAGAGCAGGTAGAAGATCGGCTCGAAGAAGCCGCTGACCACTACCAGCCAGTTCGTGCTCCGCGTCGCCTGCCAGCCCCGCAGCATGACACTGCGCGCGTTGCCGGCGTAGAGGGCGCTGAGTGGGCCGGATGCCCGGGCATCCGTTCTTCGGCCGTCGATGCCGGTCATCTGTTCAGCCTTCTCGCGGCGACCCGGCGGGCCCCGGTCCAGCCCAGGGCCAGCAGCGCCGCCAGGTAGAGCACGTGCACCACGCTGAGCCAGATCGGCTCGCTCGCCCCGTAGGTGAGCACCCGGGCGAGCTCGGTGCCGTGCCAGAGCGGGGAGATCCAGCCGATCCACTGCAGCCAGACCGGCAGGACGCTGAGCGGGAAGAACGTGCCGGAGAACAGGGTCATCGGCAGGATGATGAACCGCATCACCATGGCCAGCTGCCCGGTGTCCTCGGTCAGGGTGGCCGTGTACGTCATCAGCAGCGCGCCGAACCCGAGGCCGGTGAGCAGGGCCGCGAAGACGGCGAGGAAGCCGGCCGGGGACGGGACCGCCCCGAAGACCAGCATGAACGCGTAGTAGATGCCGCAGGTGACGCTCATGCGCAGGGCCACCGAGATGACGATGCCGTTGATGATCTGCCCGGGCTGGATCGGGGTGGCGTTCATGCCGTAGAACACCGGGTTCCACTTGAAGCCGAGCATGATCGGGTAGGTGAACTCCTCGCTGGCCACGGTGATCGCCGCGCTGCAGAGCAGTGCGGGGGCGACGAAGACCAGGTAGCTGACCCCGTTCACGGCATCCGGGCCCAGGTTCGCGTCGACGAGGGTGGCCAGGCCCACGCCCAGCGCGTAGAGGTAGATGACCGGGTTTCCGATCGCGGTCACGACCACCGTCTGGGCGTAGGAGCGCATCACCCGGAAGCGGTGCTCGGCCACGTACCAGGAACCCCAGCGTCGGGCGTGCCGGGTGGCGCGGATGGCCTGGTCGCCCACGGAGCCGGGCAGGGGCGGCGCGGTGAGCCGGGCGGCGCCGGTTCGGTCGGCGCGGGGCTGCTCGGCACCGGGCTGCTCGGCGCTCATTCGATCAGCGTCCGCCCGGTCAGCCGCAGGAAGACGTCTTCGAGGCTGGAGCGCCGCACCAGGCTGGTGATCGGCTTCAGCCCCGCGTCGATGATGCGCACCAGCTCGGACTCGCCGTTCTCGCTGTAGATCAGGATGCGGTCGGGTAGCACCTCGAGCCGGTCGCCCATCCCGGCGAGCTGGGCGGCCACGTCGGCGTTCAGGTCCGAGCCGAACCGCACCTCGAGCACTTCGCGGGACGAAAAGGTGCGGATCAGCTGCGCCGGGGCGCCCTCGGCCATGATGACGCCCTTGTCGACGACGACCAGCCGGTCGCAGAGCTGCTCCGCCTCATCCATGTAGTGGGTGGTCAGCAGCAGGGTCGTGCCCTGTTCCTTGAGCCGGAAGAGACGGTCCCAGAGGATGTGCCTGGCCTGCGGGTCGAGGCCGGTGGTGGGCTCGTCGAGCAGGAGGATGCTCGGCTCGTTGATCAGGGCGCGGGCGATGGTCAGGCGGCGTTTCATGCCTCCGGACAGAGCATCGACCTTCGACTTCGCCTTGTCTTCCAGCTGGGCGAACGCGAGCAGCTCGTCCGCCCGGCGGGCCACCTGCGCCCGCGGCAGGCCGAAGTAGCGGCCATAGACCAGCAGGTTCTCCCGCACCCGCAGCTCGGTGTCCAGGTTGTCGGTCTGCGGCACGACGCCGAGGCGCGAGCGAATCTCCGGGCCGTACCGGTCCGGGTCCATGCCGAGGATGCTCAGGTCGCCGCCGGTGCGGGTGGAAACGGCGCCCACCATCCGCATGGTCGTGGACTTGCCGGCCCCGTTCGGTCCGAGCAACCCGAACGACTCCCCGGGGGCGACCTCGAAAGAGATTCCGTCGACGGCGGCGAAATCCTTGTACTTCTTGACGAGATTCTGGGCAACGATGACAGGCTCTGGCACAGTTCTCCACTGTAGACCGGGCGACCGACCATCCACGGGATGCGGTTAAGCTTAATTGGTGAGCACCTCGAACACCGACCCCCAGTCTTCTTCGACCGCCGAGGCATCCGCCGGGCCCGCCGTGCAGCCGCCCGCCCAGCCCGCCGCCCGGCCCGCCCGCGGACGCGCCGCCCGGCCCGTCCGTGCGGGCCTGGCCCGGATGGGGCGCCGCGGGGACACCGGCGGGCCGCGCGCGAAGTTCGGCCAGCTCCTCCCCTACCTGCTCGAGCACAAGAAGGTGCTCAGTTTCGTGGTCGTCCTGAGCGTGCTCGGCGCCCTGGCCAGCCTCGCCCAGCCCCTCCTGGTCAGCCAGGTCATCACCACGGTGCAGAAGAGCCAGCCGCTGGACGGCCTGGTCTGGGCGCTGATCGCGCTCGTGGTCGTCTCCGGCCTGATCAGCGGCTATCAGCACTACCTGCTGCAGCGCACCGGTGAGGGGGTCGTGCTCTCCAGCCGCCGTAAACTGATCGGCCGGATGCTGCGCCTCCCGATCAGCGAATTCGACACCCGCCGCACCGGGGACCTCGTGTCCAGGGTCGGCTCGGACACCACCCTGCTGCGGGCCGTGCTCACCCAGGGCCTCGTCGAGGCGATCGGCGGCTCGCTCACGTTCGTCGGCGCCCTGATCGCGATGCTCGTGATCGACCCGGTGCTGCTGGGGCTGACCGTGCTCGTGATCGCGGTGTCGGTGGTCGCCGTCACACTGCTCTCGCAGCGCATCCGCACCGCCAGCCTCGCCGCCCAGGCCAAGGTCGGCGACCTCGCCGCCAGCGTGGAACGCGCGATCAGCGCCGTGCGCACCGTGCGCGCCTCCAATGCCACCGACCGTGAGGTCGCGGCCGTCGAGGAAGACGCCAAGGGAGCCTGGCGGATGGGCATCCAGGTCGCGAAGATCTCGGCCCTGGTCGTGCCGATCGCGGGCATCGCCATGCAGGTGTCGTTCCTGGTCGTGCTGGGCGTCGGCGGTTTCCGCGTGGCCAGCGGCGCGATCACGGTCGCGAACCTGATCGCGTTCATCCTGTTCCTCTTCCTGATGATCGTGCCGCTCGGCCAGGCGTTCGGGGCGATCACCTCCGTGAACGCGGCGCTCGGCGCGCTGGGCCGCATCCAGGAGATCATCGACCTGCCCTCCGAGGACCAGTTCGACCGCGACATCGCGCCCCTGGCCATGACGGTCGGCGCGGCGAACGAGTCGGTGCGGCCCGATGCGCCGGCGATCTCGTTCGAGAACGTGCACTTCGGCTACACGGTCGCCGCACCGGAGACCGAGGATGCCGCGTCCGACGCTGCGCCGGGTGCCGCTTCGGCCACGGGAACGCGGTCGGCTTCGGCTTCGGCCACGGGAACGCGGTCGGCTTCGGCTTCGGCCGAACCCGACCTCACGGCGGCGGAGGATGTAATGATCGAGCCCGCGGTCGCCGTGCCGCCCCTCCGCGACGCCGCCATCGTCGTGCCCGCCGTGTTCGAGGCGGCCGTGGCCGAACCGGACCTGATCGACGCCGACCTGGCCGCCGCGGAGCGCGAGGCCGCGGAGCGGGCCGCCGAGCAGAAGACCGAGCGCACAGAGGCCGACGCCGCCGGCGAGCCCCGTCCGGTTCTCCGCGGCGTCTCCTTCAGCGCCCCGCGCGGACTGCGCACCGCTCTGGTCGGGCCGTCCGGCGCCGGAAAGAGCACGATCCTGGCCCTGATCGAGCGGTTCTACGACCCGACCGCGGGGGTGGTCCGCCTGGGCGGCCTGGACATCCGTACCCTCGACCGCACGGCGCTGCGCTCGCAGATCGGCTACGTCGAACAGGACGCCCCCGTGCTCGCCGGCACGATTCGCGACAACCTCACCCTCGCCTCCCCTGACGCGACCGATGAGGAGTGCGTCGCGGTGCTGCACGCGGTGAACCTCGGGGAGGTGCTCGAGCGGGATCCGGCCGGGCTCGGGGCATCCGTCGGCGAGCAGGGCGTGTAGCTGTCCGGCGGCGAACGCCAGCGAATCGCAAACGCCCGGGCGCTGCTGTCGGCTCCTCCCCTTCTGCTGCGCGACGAG
>JACMQV010000211.1 GCA_014376815.1 Cryobacterium sp. | reverse complement strand
GTTCGGTCTCGTTTGTCAGACCGGCCGCGATCTCGCGGGCTTCGGTGGGTTCACGCTGAGCGACCACGCGTACTTCTGCCGCTTCACGATCGGCTTCAGAGCGGATGGCCGCAACCTCACGCTTGACCCTGGCACGGGCTTCCGCTGCCTCGGTGGCGACAGCGCCCCGAATCAGGGAGGCATCGCGAACCGCATCCTGAACGATCTGAGCCTGGTCGTCCTGGGCACGGGCGCGCACGTCATCCGCTTCGACCCTGACGTCATCGAGCACCCGACGCGCCTTGACGGCGGCGTCGGACAGGGTGCGTTCGGCCTGCTCGAGGGCATTGTGGCGGAGCAGCTGCACCTCGTCAGTGGTAGCGGCCCGAAGCTTTTCGGCGTCGATATCGGCCTGGGCGATGACGCGAGTGGACTGCTCTTCGGCGACGCGAAGGGTGTTCTCCAACTTGGTTCCAAGTCCGGAGAAGGTGGGGCTTCCAACCTCTTCGATCTCGGCGTTGAGATCGTCGATGCGCGCCGCCAGGCGTTTGACCTCGCGGCCGGCCTCGGCGTTCTGGGTGTTGGCTTGAATCAGTTCGCGACGCAGCGACTGGATAGCCTTGGCCACCTCGTCCTTGTCGTAGCCGCGAAATACCTGGGTGAAATCAGCTTCGTCGTCAGACACTTTTACTCCTTACAGATGGGGCCCCGGCCCTCGATGGATCATGCATGACGGGGAACGCCCCCAATTTTAGTGTCTCGCCGCCGTCGCGAATACCCGATCATCGGCTGGCCGAGCCTCGGCTGCTATTAGGCACCTTTCAGGTGAACGCAGTAACGTAGAAGGTCCGTGTCTGAGGACTTTCAGTCACGTGAGTCAGCCAGAGTGACTGAACAGTACCAACCAGACTGTACCGACCAGCTCAAATGCTGAAGGGTGATACGTGCGTTTTGTTCTTGCCATTGCGGCCTTCGTTCTTGCTGCCGTGATGATCGTTCTCGGCATCGCACAGCGCACGATCCTGCTCGAGCCCGCTTTCACGTCCCTGAGCTCGACCGTCACCGGAACGGCGAAGTACACCGTGATCGACCCGAGCGCCCTCGCAGCCTCTTCGGGCAGCCAGACCATCAACGTGCGCGGAGACGGGCCCATCTTCGTGGCCTACGGGCGGTCGGAAGACGTCGCGGCCTGGATCGGTGACGACTCATTTGCCACCGTCGGCCTGAGCGAGAAAACCGGTGAGCTCACCTCCACCATCACTGCGGCGGTCACGCCCGACGATTCTGAGGGGGCCACGGGCGGTAGCGCAGGGACGGACGCCGCCCCAACGGATGCCGCCGCCGCGATCATGAATCCGGCCGGTTCCGACCTCTGGCTCGACGAATACTCCGGCACGAACTCCGTGACCACCACGCTGACCTTGCCTGAAGGTATTTCGGTGATCGTCGCATCGGACGGAATCGAACCGGCACCCGCCAGCATCCGTTTGTCCTGGGCGTCCGACAATTCCACGCCGTGGGCGGGCCCGCTGCTGGCCGGTGGTGCCTTGCTGCTGTTGGCCGGCCTGGTGTTGTACCTACTGGCCCTGCTGCATCTGCGTCGATCCCGTCGTCCGCGCCGCAATGTTCCGCGCGGTCCGCGTATGCCCAAGTTGCCGCGCGCGCCGCGTCCGAAGGCGATCAAGGCCAGTCAGATCACGTCACGGCGAGGAATCGCTCGCCGTGTCGCCATCCTTCCCATGATCGTGGTTTCCGGTCTGGCGTTGAGTGGCTGTTCGGCAGATCTGTGGC
>JACMQV010000210.1 GCA_014376815.1 Cryobacterium sp. | reverse complement strand
TATCGAGGAAATTCTGGAGTCAAGCGAGCCCTGAACCGGTCGTTCGCCAACCTCGGAGAGGTGCTCATCCTCACCGGGCTCGGCGGGGCCCTGGCCGGAATGGTCACGGCCATCGGCCTCGGCGACCTTCTCGCCGTCTTCTTCCAGGAGAGCTTCGGCCCGCCGATTTTGATCGCGTGGGTCATCGCCGTGGTGCTGCATATCGCCATCGGATCCGTGAGCGTGGCCGCTATCACCTCGGCCGGAATCCTCGGCCCGGTGGCCGCAGCATCCGGTGTCGACCCGCTGCTGATCGCGCTGGCCGCGGGCGCCGGCTCACTCTTCCTGATGACGGTGCACAGCAACTTCTTCTGGATGGCGAAGAACCTGCTCGGCCAGAGCACCAGTGGTGCCGTCAAGTTGGTCGGGGTGTCGACCTCCGTCGCCTCGGTCGTCGGCCTGCTGGCGGTTCTCCTCCTCAGCCTCTTCCTCTGACCCCCTGCCCCTCTCTGTTCAGTCAAGGAGTTTGTATGTACGAAGGATTCATCGCCCAGCCCGACCACGGAGACGCCGGTCTCGGATCAGTCGAGGTGACGATCGAGAACAACGTCGCGCTCGTGGTACTCACGGATGAACCCGCGCGGAACGCGTTGTCCCTGTCGATGTGGGTGCGCATCTCCGAGGTCTTCGAGGAGTTGTCGCGCAATCAGGAACTCCGCGCCGTGGTCATCCGTGGCTCGGGTACCACCGCGTTCGCGGCCGGGGCGAACATCGCCGAGTTCCCCGAGAACCGGCTGACCGCATCCGCAGCCACCGCCTACAACGATCACCTGGCGCGTGCCCTGCGTGCCGTGGCGTCAATCGAGGTGCCCACCATCGCCATGATCCGCGGGTTCGCGGTCGGCGGCGGGTGCGAGCTCTCCGCCGCGTGTGATCTGAGGATCGGATCCGAGACGGCGCAGATCGGTATCCCCATCGGTCGACTGGGAGTCATCCTGGGCCTGACCGAGACCCGCCTCCTGACCCGGCACCTCGGCGTCAACGGGCTCAAGCGGGTGCTGTTCAGCGGTCGTCTCTTCGCCGCCGCCGAGTCTCTGCAGATCGGCCTCCTCGACGAGGTCGTCGCCGAGGCCGACCTCGCGTCACACGTCGCCGAGCTCCTCCTCACCATCACCCGCTCCTCCGCCGTGACGATCCGTGCGGCGAAGGTCATCACCGACCTCGCCGGCGCACTGGACGATGCGGCCGCGGACCGGGTGCAGCAGCTCCACGTGCAGGCCTACGACGGCGACGACCTGAAGGAAGGCGTCGATGCGTTCCTGAACAAACGGCGCCCGACCTTCGCGAACGGGGCAGCCCAGTGAGCACACTCGACGGGCTCGTCGTTCTCGACCTCTCCCGCTACATCGCCGGCCCCACCGCGAGCATGATGCTCGCCGACCAGGGCGCCGAGGTGATCAAGGTCGAACCGGTTCCGCTCGGGGACCCGTCCCGCCAGTCCGGCCCGTTCGACAACGGCCACAGCGTGTACTTCATGTCGGCCAACCGCAACAAGAGGTCACTCGCCGTCGACCTCCGCAGTGCCGCCGGAATCGCCGCCGTGAAGAAGATCGCCGCGACCGCCGACGTGCTGATCGAGAACTTCAAGCCCGGCACGACCGAGAAGATGGGCATCGGCGCCGAGCAGCTCCTCGCCATCAACCCGGGGCTCGTGTACTGCTCCATCAGCGGCTTCGGCGACGGCCCCGTCGGGTCGACCATGGCGGGATTCGACCAGAACGCCCAGGGGATGAGTGGGCTGATGAGTGTCACGGGCACGGGGGAGACCGGTCCGATGCGGGTGGGCGTGCCCGTGGCGGACTCCACCACCGGGCTGATCGCCAGCTTCGCGATCCTCGCGAAACTGCACGAACGCCACCGCACCGGTGCCGGGGGCGTCGTGTCGACCTCGCTCATGCAGAGCACGAACTTCCTCCTCACCTACCAGGCG
>JACMQV010000209.1 GCA_014376815.1 Cryobacterium sp. | reverse complement strand
TCTGCCCACCCGGACCCCGCTGCCGGGTTCCACACCAACCGTTGCCGAATCGGACAACTGTTGCCGGTGAACGGGCAACAGTCGTCCGATTCAGCAACACTCGGAGCGGCGGGCACCCCGGGCCACCCCTCCCCAGGCTCGCCGGGAGGCGGAGGAACACGGATCGTCGGGGGAGGGCCCCCGTTCCGTCGCCGACTGCAAGTCTCAGCACATGGGTGACGAGCACATGGGTGACGAGCGCATCGACGAGCACACCGGACTGTATCTCTCGAGGGGGGCAGCCGCCACCGAGTCAGCTGGTGTCAATTCCGGCGGGAGGCGCAGGTCGGGAGAAGCATCCGGATGCGCCGCGGCGTGTTCACGAGCGCGGAGCACTGGGCGCGCCTCCCCCCGCTGCAGAGGTACCTCACCGAGATCCGGGCGGTCGTCGCGACGCGAACCCGGGAGCCTCTGATCAGCCACCAATCGGCGGCGGCCGTGTGGGGCATTCCCCTGGCCGAGGTCTGGCCGGCCACCGTGCACGTGCTGGCCCCACCGGCGTCCAGGGCGCGGAGCAAGAACGGAGTGACGGTCCATCGCTGCGACGTCCCCGACACGGATATCGTCGACATCGACGGGATGCTCGTGACGAGTCCGGCCCGGACCCTGCTCGACCTGGCACGCACGACGACTTTCGCCACCGCCGTCGTCGCGATCGATCATGCCCTCAATCCGCGGCGCGCGTCACCGCGGGTCTTCTTGACGAAGGAGGTGCTGACCGAGAAGCTCGGGGAGTCCTCGTCGGCCCGGGGCCTGGTGCGGGCGAACCGGGCGATCAGCTTCGGCCGGCCCAACGCGGACAACCCGGGCGAGTCCCTGAGCCGCGTGGCGATTTTCGAGCTGGGCTTTCCGGATCCGCTGCTTCAAACGTGCCACCGAAATCCTCGCGGCGGCAACTACTTCACCGATTTCGAGTGGCCGGCCTATCGCCTGATCGGGGAGTTTGACGGGCATGGCAAGTACCTGAAAGACGAGTTTCTGCGCGGACTCACGCCCGGGGAAGCGGTCACCCGGGAGAAAATCCGCGAGGACAACCTTCGGGCGGAAGGCAATGGCATGGCCCGCTGGGGTCCGTCCGATGTGCGCCAGCGCCAGTCGCTGGCGCGCATCCTCACAACCGCCGGGCTCCCCGCCCGTCGTTGACCGCACGGAGGACAGACGGAAGACGGAAGTGTTACCGGAGCGGACAACTGTTGCCGGCGTGCGGGCAACACTTGTCCGCTCCGGCAACAGTTCGCGGGCGCGAAACGTGCCGGCTAGTGCGAGGAACCCTCGGTCGCGACCTCGGTGCGGTCGCCCGACCACAGGGTGTGGAAGGTGCCCGGCATGTCGACCCGCTTGTAGGTGTGCGCGCCGAAGAAGTCGCGCTGGCCCTGCACCAGGGCGGCGGGCAGCCGTTCGCTGGCGAGCGAGTCGAAGTAGCTCAGCGCCGAGGCGAACCCGGGAACCGGGATGCCCGACAGCGCCGCCGTGGAGACCACGCGGCGCCACGCCGCCCCGCCGTCGGCGACGGCCTTGGCGAAGTAGGGGTCGGCCAGAAGCGTCGGGATCGACGGGTCGTTGGCGTACGCGTCGACGATGCGGTCCAGGAACTGGGCCCGGATGATGCAGCCGCCGCGCCAGATCGTGGCGATGGCGCCCTTGTCGACGGTCCAGCCGTACTTGGCCGCGCCGGCGATGATGGCGTCGAAGCCCTGGGCGTAGGCGACGACCTTTGACGCGTAGAGCGCCTGGCGCACGTCGTCCTGGAAGGTGTGGCCGACGACGGCGACCTCGGGACGGGCGGTGATGCCGGCGCGCACGGGGACGCGCTGCTCCGGGTGGCTGGACACGGCGCGGGCGAAGACGGCCTCGGCGATGCCGCCGACGGGCACGCCCAGGTCGAGCGCGTTCTGCACGGTCCACACGCCGGTGCCCTTGGAACCGGCCTCGTCGAGGACGATGTCGATGAACGGCAAGCCGGTCTTCTCGTCCACCTGGCGCAGCACCTCGGCGGTGATCTCGATCAGGTAGCTCTCGAGGTCGCCCTCGTTCCACGCGGTGAACACATCCGCGATGGCGGCGGGGGAGTGCCCGGTCACCTTGCGGAGCAGGTCGTAGGCCTCGGCGATGAGCTGCATGTCGGCGTACTCGATGCCGTTGTGGATCATCTTGACGAAGTGACCGGCGCCATCCGTGCCGATGTGGGTGACGCAGGGCACACCGTCGACGACGGCCGCGATCGACTCGAGGATCGGGCCGAGGGTCTTGTACGCCTCCACCGAGCCGCCGGGCATGATGCTGGGGCCCTTGAGGGCGCCCTCCTCGCCGCCGGAGATGCCGGCGCCGACGAAGTTCACCGCGGTGGCGCGCACATCCTTCTCGCGGGGGATGGTGTCCTGGAAGTCGGCGTTGCCGCCGTCGACGATGATGTCGCCCGGCTCGAACAGGGCGGTCAGCTGGCTGATCACGGCATCCGTGCCCGCGCCGGCCTGCACCATGATGATCGCCGTGCGCGGCTTCTGCAGCGAGGCGACGAAGCCCTCGATGGTCTCGGAGGCCACGAAGCCCGCCTCCGGATGCTCGGTGGTGAGGAGCCGGGTGCGCTCCGGGGAGCGGTTGTACACCGCGACCGTATTGCCCTCACGGCTGGCCAGGTTGCGGGCGAGGTTGGAGCCCATCACCGCCAGTCCTACTACGCCAATATTTGCCTGTGCTGCGCCGGTTTCGGCCACGTTTGCTCCTTCAGCTGCTGTTCTCAAAACTCCTCCAAGTTTAGTCGCTCGGCCGCAGCGTCACCGGGGTGACGGATACCGCGGGCCGGGTTCGCGGTGCCGCCCCCGCTCCGCTAGAGTATAGAGTTGAACTTCGGCGAGGGCTGCCGCACGACCGGGAAACCGGCTGCGCGGCATCCGTTATCGACGCGGCGGAATGCTTTGCGGCCTTTCCTCACGCTGACACGCGTTCGAGTTGAATCACAACCCCACTCTTCACGGGCCGCGGCTCGTGAACCAGATCTGGGCCGTAGCGGTCCGCAAGGAGAAACACCATGGCTGACGCCACCAACAAGATCGACGCCGACCTGCGCGTGAAGTTCGGCAAGGGTGCGGCCCGCAAGCTGCGCGTCCTCGGCAAGATCCCCGCCGTCATCTACGGCCACGGCACCACCCCCGTGCACGTCGCGCTCCCCGCGCACCAGATCGGCCTGCTGCTGCGCCGTTCGAACGCCGTCCTCGAACTCAACGTCGAGGGCACCACGCACCTCACCCTGGTGAAGGACGTTCAGAAGGACCCGTTCCTGCAGATCATCGAACACCTCGACCTCATCGTCATCCGCAAGGGTGAGAAGGTTCAGGTCGACGTCTCCGTGCACCTGACCGGCGAGTCCGCTTCGGGCACCATCGCCGACCTGGACATCAAGACCCTCCTGCTCGAGGTCGAGGCCACCAACATCCCGCAGAACATCACGGTCAGCATCGACGGCCTCGAAGACGGCGCGCAGATCCACGCCAAGGACATCGTGCTTCCCGAGGGCGCCACGCTCATCTCCGACGAAGAGGCCGTCGTCGTGCTCGTGCACCTGCCGGCCGCTGAGGAAGAAGAAGAGGAAGAGGCCGCTGCGCCCGAGGCCGAGGCTGCTCCCGCCGAGTAGTCATTCCCTTCTGGTTTCGTCGTAAGCGGAGGATTCCACTGGACGAGAATCTCTGGCTCGTAGTCGGGCTCGGTAACCCCGGGCCCGGCTACGCCGGTAACCGACACAACGTCGGCCACATGGTGGTCGACGTGCTCGCCGACCGCATCCGGAGCAAATTCCGGGGCCATAAGACCAATTCGGCCGTCGCTGAGGGGCGCAGCGTCCCCGGCGGCCCGAAGCTCGTGCTCGCCAAGCCGAACACGTTCATGAACGTGTCCGGCGGGCCCGTCGCGGCGCTGCTGCGCTTCTACTCGCTGCAGCCCCCCCACCTGATCGTCGTCCACGACGACCTCGATCTTCCCTTCGACACCCTGAAGATCAAGGTCGGCGGCGGCCACGGCGGCCACAACGGGCTGCGGGACATCATCGCGGCCACCGGCACGAACGAGTTCGTGCGCATCCGGGCCGGCATCGGCCGCCCGCCCGGCCGGCAGCCCGCGGCCGATTTCGTGCTGCACGACTTCGCCCCGGCCGAGCGCGCCAATCTGCCCATCCTGCTCACGGATGCCGCCGACGCGATCGAACTCATCGCCGCGGAGGGCGTCGCCGCCGCCCAGCAGAAGGTCCACGCCCCCTGACCCCCTCGACAGTTCCCGTTCCGGTCGAGAGTGACCGGCAGGACGGGCACTCTCGACCGGAACGGGGCCCCGGATGGCCGGGGTGGCTGTCAGGCGCGTTGCGTAGACTTATCTGGTGACTCTTCAGGGCTTAATTGCCACACTTTCGCGCGCCTCCACATTCGACAACGCCCTCGCCTTCGCGAACCGGGACGTCGACTTCTCCCTCACGGAGGGGCTGCGCGCACCCTTGATCTCGGCGCTGCTGGAGCAGCGCGGCCGGCTGGACACCGCCCAGGCCCTGCTGGTGATCACCGCCACCGGCCGGGAATCCGAGTCCCTGCACGAGAACCTGGCCTGCTTCTCCGCCGACGCCGAGATCATCGACTTCCCGGCCTGGGAGACCCTGCCGCACGAACGGCTCAGCCCCAGCGCCGAAATCGTGGGCAAACGCCTGCACGCACTCCGTCGGATGAGGGAGTGGGAAGAGAGCGACGCGGCCACCCGGCGTCCCCTGGTCGTGATCGCCTCCGTGCGGGCCGCGCTGCAGCCGGTGGCGGACAACCTCACCGACTACGAGCCGATCGACCTGGCCACCGGCCAGCGCGGCTACGACCTCTCGGCGATCGCGCTGCAGCTGGTCAACGTGGCCTACGCCCGGGTGGACATGGTCACCCGTCGCGGCGAGTTCGCCGTGCGCGGCGGCATCCTCGACGTCTTCCCGCCCGTGGCCCCGCACCCCTACCGGGTCGAGTTCTTCGGCGACGAGGTCGAACAGATCCGGGCGTTCTCGGTGGCCGACCAGCGCTCCTTCCCCGACCCGGTGGCATCCGTCAACCTGCCGCCGAGCCGGGAGCTGCTGCTCAGCCCCGCCGTGCGCCAGCGGGCCCGCGAGATGCAGCACGAGTTCCCGAGCCTGTCCGGCCTCCTCGCGAAGATCGCGGAGGGCATCCCGGTCGAGGGCATGGAGAGCCTCGCCCCGGCGCTCGTCGACCGGCTCGTGCCGATCACCCACTACCTTCCCCGGGAGGCGGCCGTGGCGGTCATCTCTCCCGAACGGGTCGCGTCGCGGGCGATCAGCCTGGCCGAGACGAACCGCGAGTTCCTCGGGGCGGCCTGGAGCGCCGCGACCGCCGGCGCGGAGGCGCCGATCGACCTCGAGTCGGGTGACTTCCTCACCCTCGGCCGGCTCCGCGAGTCGGTGAAGTTCAGCGCGCCGGGCGCCCCGGCCTCCGCGCACGTCTGGTGGACCCTCAGCTCCTTCCAGGCGGCGCCGACGGATGCCCCTGTCCTGCCCGAACATCGCGAACTCGACGAGCTGCTCACCGTGCGGGTCGACGGCGACGCCGTGCCGAGCTTCCAGGGCAGCGTGGAGGGGGCCGTCGGCCACCTCGCCGAGCGGCTGAAAGACGGCTGGACCGTCGGCATCGTCGCCCAGGGTGCGGGGCTGGTCGAGCGCGCCGCCGACGTGCTCGCCGAGCGCGAGCTCCCAGCCCGGATCGTCACCGAATGGCCCAGGGAGCCGGAACCCGGCATCGCGTACCTGCTGAAGGCATCCGTCGACCACGGCTTCGAACTGCCGGAGACCAAATTCGCCCTGATCAGCGAGTCCGAGTTCTACGGCCGCACCGTCGGCTACGACGCCCGCCAGGTGAAGAAGCACGCCAGCCGGCGCAAGAACGTCGTCGACCCCCTGCAGCTGAAGGCCGGCGACCACGTGGTGCACCAGACCCACGGCATCGGCCGGTTCATCGAACTCACCCAGCGGGAGGTGTCCAGCGGCGGTCGCAACCCGGTGAAGACCAAGCGGGAATACCTCGTGCTCGAGTACGCCCCCTCCAAGCGCGGGCACCCGGGCGACAAGCTCTACGTGCCCACCGACCAGCTCGACCTGGTCAGCCGCTACGTGGGCGGCGAGGCGCCCGCGCTCAGCAAGATGGGCGGCAGCGACTGGTCGGCCGCGAAGACCAAGGCGCGCCGCGCGGTGCGGGACATCGCCGTGGAACTCGTCAAGCTCTACTCCGCACGGATGGCCAGCAAGGGCCACGCGTTCGGGCCGGACACCCCGTGGCAGCGCGAGCTGGAGGAGGCGTTCCCGTTCGCGGAGACGCCCGACCAGCTCACAACCATCGACGAGGTCAAGGCCGACATGGAACGGCCCATCCCGATGGACCGGCTGCTCTCCGGCGACGTCGGCTTCGGCAAGACGGAGGTGGCCGTGCGCGCCGCGTTCAAGGCCATCCAGGACGGCAAGCAGGTCGTCATGCTCGTGCCGACGACCCTGCTCGTGCGCCAGCACATGGAGACCTTCCAGGAGCGCTTCGCCGGGTTCCCGATCCACCTGCGCGCGCTCAGCCGGTTCCAGACCGAGAAGGAGTCCCGGGAGACCATTGCCGGGATGCTCGACGGCACCGTGGACCTCGTGATCGGCACCCACCGGCTGCTCTCCGAGTCGATCGTGTTCAAGGACCTCGGCCTCGTCATCATCGACGAGGAGCAGCGGTTCGGCGTGGAGCACAAGGATGCGCTGAAGAAGCTCAAGACCAACGTGGACATCCTCGCGATGAGCGCGACGCCCATCCCGCGCACGCTCGAGATGGCGGTCACCGGCATCCGGGAGATGTCGACCCTGGCCACCCCGCCGGAGGACCGGCACCCGATCCTCACCTTCGTCGGCCCCTACTCCGACCGGCAGGTGGCCGCGGCGATCCGGCGGGAGTTGCTGCGGGAGGGCCAGATCTTCGTCGTGCACAACCGGGTGTCGAGCATCAACCGGGTCGCCGCCGCCCTGGCCGAGCTCGTGCCGGAGGCGCGCATCGCCATTGCCCATGGGCAGCTGCCCGAGGCGCAACTGGAGCAGGTCGTTGGTGGTTTCTGGGAGCGTAAGTTCGACATCCTGGTCTCGACGACAATCATCGAAACCGGTCTCGACATCGCCAACGCGAACACGATCATCATCGACCGCGCCGACAAGTTCGGCCTCAGCCAGCTGCACCAGTTGCGCGGCCGAGTCGGCCGTGGCCGCGAACGCGCCT
>JACMQV010000027.1 GCA_014376815.1 Cryobacterium sp. | reverse complement strand
GCCGATGGCTTCGACGTAGTTCCCGGCGCGGGCGTGGGTGCCGGTGTCGAGTCCATCGCGCAGCACGTCGAGCGCGAGGCGCTCCGGGTCGTGCATCGCGGCGTCGTAGTAGGTCGCCGTGTACTTGAGCGTCGGGTTCAGGTGCGGCAGGGCAGCGAGGGCCTGCTTGCGGCCCTTGAACTCGTGGCGAGGCACCGTGCCGCCGTCGCGTGAGAAGGAGTCGTAGAGCATCATGCCGATCTTGATCAGCAGTGCCCCGCGTTCCTGGGCCGCACCCTGACGGTGCGTGAGGAACCGCATCGGCGCGGACATCACGCCGGAGAAGGTGGAGTAGATCGGGATAGTCGTCTTGAGCGGCTTCACGTAGTGAGGCGCGATCTTGAGCAGGCTGTTGCGCTCCTCGACCGACTCCTTGACCAGGCGGAATTCGCCGTTCTCGAGGTAGCGCACCCCGCCGTGGATCATGTGCGACGAGGCCGAGGAGGCCCCGGAGACGTAGTCGCCTTTGTCGACGATGGCCACGTCGACACCCTGGAGCGCCAGGTCGCGGAAGGTGGCGATGCCGTTGATGCCGGCTCCGATGATGAGGACCTGCGCGCGGGGGCGGTTCTGGATGGCGGACTGGGCCTGGATTGCTGTGTTATGCACTGTTCGCTCACTTCTCTGTGGGTTCGGAGCCGTGAAGCATTCACAGCCGGCTTCTCTTCGATTCGCACCAGGGCGAACCTCGTGGGGTCTATACAGCTTGACTACGTCGACACAAACGGTCAAGCTGGCTGAACATATGTGCAAGGAGCGGACATGACTCTTCCGAACGATCCGACGCTGTCGGACCGAACCAGTGACGCCCTCACCGCGGCGCACCTGTATTACATGCAGGACCTGACGATGGATGCCATCGCCCACGAGCTCCACACGTCCCGATCCTCGGTGTCCCGCCTGCTCAGCCAGGCCAGGGCAAGTGGTCTCGTCGACATTCAGATCCGCTCTCCCCTCGACGCGACGAGCAGTCTGGAGAAGGTCATCCTGGACCGTTTCCACGTCACCGCGCACGTCGTTCCCGTGCCCGATCACGCCAGCGACGTCGACCGGCTGGAACGGGTCGCCCTGTCGGTTGCACGGATTCTCGGTCAGTTCTTCGATTCGAACATGATCATGGGGATCGCCTGGGGCTCGACCATGAACGCGATCAGCCGCCATGTCACGCCCAAACGCACCCACAACTCGCAGATCGTGCAGCTCAACGGCGCCGGCAACATGCGCACGACCGGCCTGGACTACGCCAGCGAGATCCTCCGCCGGTTCGGCGACGCGTTCGGCGCCCACGTCGAACAGTTCCCGGTGCCGGCTTTCTTCGACGACCCCGCAACGCGGCAGGCGTTCTGGCGGGAACGCGGCGTGACCCGGCTGCTCGAGATGCAGGGCCGGATGGACGTGGCCCTGTTCGGGCTCGGCTCCCCGTTTTCGGATGTCCCCAGCCACGTCTACGCCGGCGGGTACCTCGAGGGCGAGGATTTCGAGGCCCTCGGCCTGGGCGGCGTCGTCGGCGACGTCGCCACGGTCTTCTTCCGCGCCGACGGGTCGACCGACGGGATTCCCCTGAACGCGCGCAGCACCGGCCCCGATTTCGCCGTGTTGCGCCGCGCCCCCCGCCGGATCTGCGTCGTGTCCGGCAGCTCGAAGCTGGCCAGCCTGCACGGGGCCCTCTCGGCCCGGCTGATCACCGACCTGTTCATCGACGAGGGCACCGCCCACGCGCTCGCCGCCGGAGCGTGACACGGCCCGCCGGGC
>JACMQV010000208.1 GCA_014376815.1 Cryobacterium sp. | reverse complement strand
GGCAGGCCTCGCCCGTCTGACCCGCCTGACCCGCCTGACCCGCCCGACCCGCCCGACCCGTCTGACCCGCCCGACCCGTCTGACCCGTCTGACCCGCTCTCGAACCCAGCGCGCTCGAACCAATTCGGCGGAGATTTTCGACTGAAACCCGATTTCTGGGCATAATTCGCCCCTTTTCGTGAGAATCTCCCTCGAATTGGTTCGGGCTGGGCAGGAACGGCGGGCGCCAGACCTGCAGGCACACGAAAGCAGGCCGGCCCGGTGGGCCTGCCCGCTTTCGGTGAGTGGTCAGGCGAAGGAGACGATCAGCTCCAGCTCGACCGGCGAATCCAGCGGCAGCACCGCGACGCCGACGGCCGAGCGCGCGTGCACGCCCCGGTCGCCGAAGATCTCGCCGAGAACCTGCGACGCCCCGTTGATGACACCGGGCTGACCCGTGAACGACGGGTCGGATGCGACGAACCCGGTGACCTTGACGACCTGCGTGATGCGGTCAAGCGACCCGATCACGGCCTCGATCGCGGCTAGGCCGTTGAGGGCGCACTGGCGGGCGTAGGCCTGGGCGTCGGCGGCCGGCACGGGGCCGTGGCCGTCACCGACCTTGCCGGTGGCCGGGAGCGCCCCGGAGACCATCGGCAGCTGGCCGGAGGTGAACACCAGCGAACCGCTCACCACAGCCGGGACATAGGTGGCGACGGGCGGCACGACGCTGGGCAGGTCAATGCCCAGCTCGGCCAGGCGGGCTGTGATCTGGGACATGATTCAGGCTCCTTCGGTGGGCAGGGGGCGCTTGAGGTAGGCGACGAGCCCGCCTTCCGGCCCGGGGACGACCTGCACGAGCTCCCAGCCGTCAGTGCCCCAGTTGTTCAGGATGGCTGCTGTGTTGTGAATCATCAGCGGGGTGGTGAGGTACTCCCAGGCAGGCATGCGGCTCCGATTCGGGGTGTTTTTCAGATTTGTCACTTAGTCTCAAGTGTATGTCTGCCAAAAATCGTACGGTTAGTGGAGCGCTCGCCGGGCTCCTCGGTTTCGTCGGGATGAGCGCCATCGCCGGCATCCTCGTCACCGCTGCCGTCACCCCCGCGCTGGCCCTCTCGGGCATGACCGCCACGAACACCATCAACGTGTTCGAGAACCTACCCGATTACCTCTCGATCGACCAGCTCTCCCAGCGGAGCAACATCTTCGCCACCCGCACCGACGGCTCCACCGCACTGCTCGCATCCTTCTACGACCAGAACCGCGTCGAGGTCGCCTGGGACGCCATCAGCCCGTTCGTGAAGGATGCCGCCGTCTCCGGCGAGGACCCGCGCTTCTACCAGCACGGCGGCATCGATCTCGAGGGCACCATCAAGGGCGTCGTGAGCACCGTGGCCACCGGCAGCGCCCGCGGTGGATCCTCGATCACGCAGCAGTACGTCAAGAACGTCCTCGTGCAGAAATGCGAGGTGCTCACCGACCAGAAGAAGCGCATGACCTGTTATGACGCCGCGACGGAGACGAGCCCCGACCGCAAACTCAAGGAAATGCGCCTCGCCATCGGGGTGGAGAAGAAGTACCCCAAGGACGACATCCTGCGGCAGTACCTGAACATCACCGGTTTCGGCGGCACCGTCTACGGCATCGAGGCCGCCGCGAACTACTACTACAACACCAGCGCCGCGGCGCTGACCCTGCCGCAGGCCACCAGCCTGGTCGCGATCGTGAACAACCCGGTGAAGTTCCAGCTCGACGACCCGGAGAGCGAAACCAACGGCGCCGCGAACGGTTATGCCGCCAACAAGGAGCGCCGCGACTACATCCTGCGCGAGATGCTCAAGTACAAGAAGATCACCCGGGCCGACTACGACGCCGCGGTGGCCACGGTGATCGCCCCCACCATCACGGAGCCGAGCACCGGATGCTCGTCGGCCGGCTCGAGCGCGTACTACTGCGACTACGTGACCAAGATTCTGCAGACCGACCCCACCTTCGGCCCGGACGCAGAGACCCGCCTGGCCAACTTCCGCCGCGGCGGCTACAACGTGTACACCTCGCTGGACCTGGACCTGCAGAACGCGGCCGTCGAGACCATGGCCGCCGAGGTGCCGAAGACGTACCCGGGCTGGGACGTCGGGGCCGTCATCACCAGCGTGGAGGTCGGCACCGGCCGGGTTCTGGCCATGACCCAGAACAAGGACTACAGCCAGGTGGATGGCACCGACGCGAACTTCACCGCCGTCAACTACAACACCGACATCGACCAGGGCGGCTCGAGCGGGTTCCAGCCCGGCTCGACCTACAAGGTCTTCACCCTGGGCGAATGGCTGACCGAGGGGCACTCGCTCAACGAGCGGGTCGACTCCCGGCGCAAGACGGACTGGGGCGTGTTCAAGGACAGCTGCAACGGCAACGCGAGCTACGTCTTCAACCCGAAGAACGACGCCAACGAGTCCGGCACCAACTACAGCGCGCTCGAGTCGACGATGAACTCCATCAACACGGGCTACATCGGCATGGCGAAGAAACTCGACCTCTGCGGCATCCGCAAGACCGCCGAGGCGTTCGGGGTGCACCGCGCCAACGGCGACCCGCTGGAGCAGGGACCCTCCTCGGTGCTCGGCACCAACGAGGTCGCGCCCCTGAGCATGGCTGTCGCCTTCGCCGGCATCGCCAACAACGGCGTCAAGTGCAGCCCGATCGCCATCGACAAGATCCTCGGCCCGGGCGGCGACGAGATCGCGTCCCCGAAGTCCGCGTGCACGCAGGCCGTCACCCCTGAGGTCGACGCCGGCATGACCTATGCCATGCAGAAGGTGATGACGAATGGAACCGCGCAGGCCTCGAACAGAGACACCTCGCCGAAGGTGCCCATGATCGGCAAGACCGGAACCACCGACGGCAACAAGGACACCTGGATGAGCGGCGCCAGCAGCAAGGTCGCCACCGTCGTGGGCGTCGTCAGCGTCACGGGCGACATCAACCAGCGCCTGGTCAAGTTCGCCAACGGGACCGCGGCCACCGCCCGGCACCGCATGTGGCCGGAGGTCATGTCGGTCGCGAACGCGAAGTACGGCGGAGAACCGTTCGCCGAGGCATCCAACAAGGTGCTGCAGGCCGTGCAGATCCCGATCCCCGACCTCCGCGGCAAGACCATGGGCGAAGCGACGTCCACTCTCCAGGCCGCCGGGTTCGACGTCGTCGACGGCGGACCCACCGACTCCGAGATGCCCGCCGGCACCGTGGCCCGCACCGACCCGTCGGGCAGTGCCACCCGCGGTTCCACCGTCACGGTGTTCTCCAGCAACGGCAAGCTCGGCGTCGTGCCCGACGTCGTCGGAAAAACCGAGGCCGAGGCCACGGCCACCCTCAAGGGCTTCGCCGTCGACAAGAAGGAGCAGGACGTCACCGATCCCAAGCAGGTCGGCATCGTTCTCTCGATGACGCCTGCCGCCGGCACCGGTGCGGCGGCCGGCAGCCCGGTCACGATCGTGGTCGGCAAGCTCGGCGCCGCCGGCACCGGCCCGGACAAAGGGAAGGGCAACGGATGACCCGGGCCGGCTCCGCGGGCCACGCCCTCGCCCTGACCATCGGCGCGGTCGCCGCGGCCGGGGCCACCGCGTTCGCCTGGGGGTCGCTCGTTGAGCGCCGCATGTTCACCCTGCGCGAGGTGTCCGTTCCGGTGCTCGCGCCGGGATCGGACCCGATCAGGGTGCTGCACTTGTCCGACCTGCACATGGCGCCGTGGCAGCGCGACAAGCAGGAGTGGGTGCGCGGGCTGGCCGAACTGAAGCCCGACCTGATCGTCAACACCGGCGACAACCTCGGCCACGCCGACGGGATCCCGGGGATCGAGTACGCGCTCGAGGCGTTCCGCGGCATCCCCGGCATCTTCGTCAACGGCTCCAACGACTACTACGGGCCGATCCTGAAGAACCCGCTGAAGTACTTCGGTGCGCCCTCGCTGCTGCGCACGGCGATGCACCAGAAGCTCGACATCGACGGCCTGCACCGCGTCTTCGCCGATCTCGGCTGGCTCGACCTCAACAACGCCGCCGGCGCGCTGGACATCAACGGCACCCGCCTGGAGCTGTTCGGCGTGGACGACCCGCACATCAGGCGCGACCGCCTCGACCTGATCACTCGCGCCATCGACGACCTGCGTGCGAACGATCCGCTCTCCGAGGAATTCTGGCCGGACCCCGAGGTGGCCAGCGAGCCCCGGCCGACGCTGACCATCGGGGTGGCCCACGCACCGTACCAACGCGTGCTGAACTCCTTCGTCAACCACGGCGCCCAGCTGATCCTCGCCGGGCACACCCACGGCGGTCAGGTCTGCGTTCCCCTGTTCGGCGCCCTCGTCACCAACTGCGACATCCCGCGCACGCAGGTCAAGGGGCTCAGCCTCTGGGACTCCGGCCTGCACACGGCTTACCTCAACGTGTCCGCGGGCCTGGGCACCTCCATCTACGCGCCGGTGCGCTTCGCCTGCGCGCCGGAGGCGACCCTGCTCACGCTCACGTCCGCGTAGGTCGCACGGGTCGAGACCTGCCCATTCGTGGGGTTATACTTGACAAGGCTTACGGGCCATCGGGGTATGGCGCAGCTTGGTAGCGCGCGTCGTTCGGGACGACGAGGTCGCAGGTTCAAATCCTGTTACCCCGACAGAAACACAAACCCCCACTCTCCGGAGTGGGGGTTTTCTGTTCCCCCACAGTGTTTGATCACGACAGTGTTCGTTCCCCACAGTGTTCGAGAGGATCCGGACCATGTCCAAGACCACCCCGTCCAAGACCCCGCAGGCCTCCCCGCCCACACCCGCCGTGTCGCGGCACGCCTGGCAGGCGCTCGTCGTGCTGCTGGCCGGCATGTTCATGGCCCTGCTCGACACGACCATCGTGAACGTGGCGCTCCCCACCATCCGCACCAGCCTCAACGCCTCGGAGGCCACCCTCTCCTGGATCATCTCCGGCTACGCGCTCGCCTTCGGCATCGCGCTGATCCCGGCCGGCCGGCTCGGGGACCGGATCGGCCACAAGTGGGTCTTCTTCACCGGTTTGTTGCTGTTCACCCTCGCCAGCCTCGCCTGCGGGCTTGCGCAGAACGACCTGCAGCTGATCATCGCCCGCGTCGTGCAGGGGGTCGCCGGCGGCATGTTCGTGCCGGCCGTGACCGCGTTCATCCAACTCCTGTTCCCGCCCCTGGTCCGCGGCAAGGCGTTCGCCATCCTGGGCTCGGTCATCGGCGTCTCCACGGCGCTCGGCCCGATCCTCGGCGGCCTGATCATCCAGGCCTTCGGTGACGAGAACGGATGGCGACTGGTCTTCTGGGTCAACCTGCCGATCGGCGTCGCGGCGCTCATCGCCGCGGCCATCCTGCTGCCGGCCGGCTCCGAGCGCGCCGCCGGCGACGAAAGCGGCGGCATCGACTGGGTTGGCCTGCTCCTGATCTCCGCCGGGCTGGTCGCCCTGCTGGTTCCGCTGATCGAGGGGCAGGACCAGGGCTGGCCGCTCTGGACCTACCTCACCCTCGCGGCGGGGGCACTCCTGGTCGTGGCGTTCGGCTTCTGGGAGGTGCTGTACACCCGGCGGGGCAAGAGCCCGCTGGTGCCGCCGAAGCTGTTCCGGCACCCGGCCTTCACCGGCGGGATCGTGCTGGCCCTGGTCTATTTCGCGGCCTTCACCAGCATCTTCTTTACGATCTCGATTCTCTGGCAGGCCGGGCTCGGGCACACCGCGCTCGAGTCGGGGCTGGTGTCGATCCCGTTCGCATTCGGCACCATCATCGGCGCGTCCCAGAGCAACCGGCTGGCCCAGCGGCTGGGCCGCACCGTGTTGATCATCGGCGTGGCGCTGGTCACCATCGGGCTGGTCTGGATCTGGCTCGCGCTGCTTCTGATCGGCCCCGAGATCACCAACTGGGAGCTGCTTCCCCCGCTGGCGATCGCCGGCCTCGGCAGCGGATTCTTCATCGCGCCGAACGCCCAGTTCATCGTGGCCACCGTGGACCGCACGGAGGCGGGCGCGGCCAGCGGCGTCGTCGGCGTGATGCAGCGGGTCGGCAGCGCGGTCGGAATCGCCGTCATCGGCAGCGTGTTCTTCGGCACCCTCGTGGTGGCCGGACCCACTCCGGCCGCCCTCGCCGACGGCTTCACCACGAGCGCCACAGCGGCGATGGGCGTCAGCGCCGCGTTCAGCGTGCTGGCCCTGCTGCTCGTGTTCGTGCTGCCCAAGCGGGTCGACGCCCGGCGGTAGTCTCGCCGCCGGCGCCTCCGCCCGGCCTCCTCCGTTGGGCGCCTCCGCCCGGCCTCCTCCGCCCCGCGTCCTCCGCCCGGCCTCCTCCGCCCGGCCTCCTCCGTTCGCTGAGGGGTCCCAAAACGACCTTCATCAGCCCCCGGAAGGTCGATTTGGGACCCCTCAGGTGCGTTTGGGCACGTCCGAGGCGCGCGGTGGCGAGCCTGGGCACCTCAACCTGCCGACCGCCAGTCGGCCGCCGGTCGGCCGCCGGCCACCCTGGGGGGGGCCAAATCGACCCTCGTTGGCCCCCGGGAGGTCGGTTTGGGGCCCCTCGTGCGGGGGGGGGCTCTCAGGGGCGGCCGGGCACGGTCCGCGGGGGGCGG
>JACMQV010000207.1 GCA_014376815.1 Cryobacterium sp. | reverse complement strand
CCCGAGCAGCGCAGCGCGCCGCCCAGTTCTCCCGCGATAGCCTCGAGCTCGGACACCACCAGGGCCGCCCCGGAGGGGCCGGGCGCGGCATCCGTTTCGGGGCTTTCAATGGGGGTGGTCACAAACACCAGAATACGCTCAATCGAACGCGTAAGCGAGATTGACTCAGGTTGTGGAGAACTTTTTTAGAAGATAAATCTGTCCTCGGTGAGGGCGTGTCCGCGATGGAGCCGCGGGGCGGGCACGACGCAGGGGGAGGAGCGCCGTGCGGAAATGGGGAGACCGTGCCTGCCCGGCGGCTGCCTGTGCGGCTGCTGCCCATCGCGGCTGCTGCCTCCGCGGGCTGCCGACGCGGGCCGCCTGCTCGCCTCCCCTGTGCGGCAGCCAGGCCCTGGCCGAAGGCTTACCCTGAAGGGATGCGTGCACGAAACCGCTCTGGCGGCCTGACCCCTGGCCTGACCCCCGGCGAGAGCCCCCGGCTGTCCCGCGAGGTGTACGTGCTCGGCGTGATCGCCTTCTTCGTGATGGTGGGTTTCGGCGTCGTCATCCCGGTGCTGCCCGTGTATGTGCGCAGCTTCGGCGTGGGGAACCTGGAAATCGGCGCCGTCGTCTCCGCCTTCGCCCTGATGCGCTTCGTGTCCAGCCCGTTCACCGGGCGCCTGATCGACTGGGCCGGGGAACGTGCGGTCCTGGCCGTCGGAATCGGAATCGTCGCCGTCTCGAGCGGTCTGGTCGGCGTGGCCCAGAACTACCCGCAGCTGCTCCTGCTGCGCGGGATCGGCGGCATCGGTTCGGCCATGTTCACGGTGGCGGCGATGACCCTGCTGCTCGGCTCCACCGCCCCCGGTATCCGGGCCCGCGCCATCGGCTTCTACCAGGGCGGTTTCCTGCTCGGCGGGATGGCCGGCCCGGCCCTCGGAGGGCTGCTCGCCACGATCTCCCTCACGGCGCCGTTCTTCTTCTACGCGGGTACGCTCGCCGTCGCCGGGATCCTCGGCCTGGTGCTGTTGCGGCCGGTCCGGGGCACCGGGCGGGGCGCGGACGCAACGCCGGTTCCGCGGGTCCCGTTCCGCACGGTGTTGAAGGACGAGCGCTTTCGCGCGGCCTGCCTGGCCAGCTTCTCCACCGGCTGGACCTCCTTCGGTGTGCGCAACGCGCTGATCCCCGTCCTGGTGGTCGAGGTGCTTCGGGGGCCGACCGCCTGGACCGGCATCGCATTCGCGTTCGCGGCCGTGGCGCAGACCATCGCGCTCGCCCCCGCGTCCCGGTTCGTCGACCGGGTGGGGCGCCGCCCCGCCATCATCGGGGCCTTCCTGGTCGCCGGGCTGACCATCTTCGCGGTCCCGTTCGCGCCCAATATCGTCCTCCTCACCGGGCTGCTCTGCGTCTACGGGGTGGCCTCCGCGTTCATGGGCACCGCTCCGGCGGCCGCCGTCGGGGATGCGGCCGGGGCCGGCGGCGGGAGACCGGTGGCGGTGTTCTCGATGTTCTCGGACCTCGGCGCGATCATCGGCCCGCTCGCGGCCGGCTTCCTCGCCGACCAGGTGTCCTATCCGGTTGCTTTCGGTGTGGGCGCCCTGTTCTTCCTCGCGACCTCCGCCTATGCCACACGGATGCCTCGCGCCTCGCGCCTCCCCGTGACCCCGTGACCCCTTGACCCCTGAGGCCCCCGCAAGACTCGCCGAACCGTGAGTTTGGCTCCTCTTTTTCCCGCTTTTTGAGGAGCTTTTCTCACGGCTCGGCGGGCATGGTGGGGCCGGGCGGGGGCGTTCAGGCCGCGATGTCCCGTCGGCGGAAACCGAGCACGGCCAGCCCGAGGAGCACGGCGACCGTGGCCACGGCCACGAATACGCTGGGGCCGTCCACGCCCTCCCGGAGCGGGTCGTGCCCGATGTACTGGTAGAACGGCGAGAGCTTTTGGAACGGATCGAGCCAGTCGACCAGAGGCGCCAGCGCGTTCACCACATAGGCCACCACCGCGACGATGGCCGGGATGCCCCGGCTCAGCCCGGTCTTCCCGGTCGCGGCCGACAGCGTCAGGGCCAGCGCGCCGAAGACCACCCCGAGCAGGGCCAGGTGCAGCATGGTGGCGGCCACGTCCCCGGGCGGGAGGTTCATGTCCACGAGCGACCCCAGACCCACCAGGGACAGCCCGGTGACCCCCGCGAGCAGGAACGTACCCAGCGCCAGGGCGGCGAACTTCTCCAGCACGACCCGGGTGCGGCCGACCGGGTTGGACAGCAGGAGGTCCATGGTGTGGTGGTCCTCCTCGCCGCCGATCAGTGCGACACCCATGGCGATCGCGTAGACGAGCACGGCGATCGGGCCCATGAATGACAAGAGTTCGACCTGCACGTAGCCGACCGGGGTCGACATGTCCGCACCGGTCGCGGCGAACAGGGAGCGGAAGGCCTCGGGCATCTGCTGCAGGAAATCGCTCATCGACGGCTGGTCGCGCAGGCTCGGCCACAGCGCCACGTACATGCCCACCAGCAACACCAGGGAGACCGACCATCCGAGCAGGCCCCGGCGCCGGTCGTACAGGGTCTTCGTGAAGAGGCTAACCAGCATCGCTCCCACCGCCGGGTGCTTCGTGGTCTGCGTCGTGGTGCGCGTCGGAGTCCGCGTCGGTGTCGCCCGGCCCGTAATAGGACAGGAATGTCTCCTCGAGGTCTGTTTCGGCGCATTCGAAATCGATCACCGACCGGCGGGACACCTGTTTCAGCAGCGCGTCGAGGGCGTACTGCGGTGCGCTGCAGCTCAGGCTCCGGTCGCCGATCACGAGGTCCTGCACGCCCCGGATCCCGGCGAAGTCCTCGCCCGACACCTCCTCCACGAAACTCGCCCGAATCCGCTGCAGCGACCGGGCGCGGAGCTCCTGGAGCCGCTCGACCGCGATCAGCCGTCCGCGTCGGATGACGCCGATGCGGTCGGCCACCCGCTGCACCTCCCCGAGCACGTGCGACGAGAACAGCACGGTGCCGCCCGCCCTGGTGTACTCGCCGAGCAGGGCGTGAAACTCCTGCTGCACGAGCGGGTCGAGTCCACTGGTGGGTTCGTCGAGGATCAGCAGCCGGGGCGCGGACATGACCGCCAGCACGATCGCGAGTTTCTGCCGGTTGCCGCGGGACAGCGTCCGCGCCGGTCGACCGAGGTCGACGTCGAGGCGGGCGGCCAGTGCGGTGGCGACTGCTCGGTCATCTCGGCCGCGGAGGTGACCGAAGAAGGCGATGTGCTGCCGGCCGGTGAGACGACCGTAGAGCGCCGATTCTCCGGAAACGTACCCGACCAGGCGGTGCACGGCGACCGGTTGGCGCCACGAGTCCAGGCCGAAGACCTCCGCCTGGCCGGAGGTCGGTCTGAGCATCCCCAGCAGCAGACGGATCGTGGTCGTCTTCCCCGCACCGTTCGGTCCGAGGTAGCCGAAGACCTCGCCGGGCTCGAGGCTGAGGTCGACTCCGTCGAGAGCGAGGCCCCGGCCGAACCGCTTCCTGAGCCGGGTCAGGCGAACCGGGGCGAACTCGTTCATACGGCGACACTGCTCCGAACGGTCAGGCGTCGACAGGGCCAATGGTCCCGGCGCGCGGGCGTTCCACCAGCTGGAGCTCGAGTCGGTACCGATGGCGCTGGGCCGGTGCCGGACGGGCGGACGCGGTTAGCGCAGTTCCGAGCGGCCGGAGATGACGCCGCTGACGGTGGCGACGACGGCGAAGACCACGCCGACCGGCGGCAGGCCGAGGTCCCACCAGGCCAGGGCTGCGGCGCCGAAGACGCAGATCTCCACGACGGCCTTGCCGAACGGGTCGAGCTGGAACACGGCCTTCGGGGAACGGAACAGGGCCCAGAGCAGGATCGCGAAGGCCGGTGCGACGATGCCGACGACGACGCCGGGCCACGGCAGCGGCCACGCCAGGAAGCCCCAGATGCCGAGGCTGATGAACGCGAACAATTCGAGCAGGAATCGCATGATGTCGTTGGGGCTGGTCTTCGCGCTCGTATCGGTCACCTGCCCCATCCTACCGAGGGTGCCGGCGGCTACTTGAAGATGATGGTGCGGGCGCCGTCGAGCAGAACCCGGTGCTCGGCGAACCAGGTGACCGCCTGGGTCAGGGTGCGGCTCTCCTCGTCCTGCCCGATGGCGACGAGCTCGGCCGGCGTGCGGGAGTGGTCCACGCGAACGACGTTCTGCTCGATGATCGGGCCCTCGTCGAGGTCGCCGGTGACGAAGTGGGCGGTGGCGCCGATCAGCTTCACACCCCGGGCGTGGGCCTGCTTGTAGGGGTTGGCCCCCTTGAACCCGGGCAGGAAGGAGTGGTGGATGTTGATGGCTCGCCCCTCGAGCTGCGTGCAGAGCTCGGGGGAGAGGATCTGCATGTACCGGGCGAGCACGACCAGCTCGATGTCGTGCTCGTCGAGCGCCTCGATCACGCGCGCCTCGAAGGCCGCCCGGCTCGCGGCATCCGTCACCGGCCGTGACTCGAACGGCACGCCGTAGAAGCCGACCAGGTCGCGCAGCGTGCCGTGGTTGCTGAGCACCAGGGGAACCTCGATCGGGAGCTGGCCGCCGCGTTGGCGGAACAGCATGTCGTTCACGCAGTTGCCGGCCGTCGAGGCGAGCACGAGCGTGCGCACCGGGCGCCCCACCACGTCGAGGGTCGAGGTCATCACGAAGTGCGCCACCACGGGCGCGAGCTCCTGCTCGAGCTCCTCGCGCGGGGCGGGGGACTCCACCTGCAGGCGCATGAAGAACCGGCCGGTGTCGGCACTGGCGAACTGCTGGCTCTCGGTGATGTTGCCCCTGGCCCGCACGATGGCGCCGCTGATCGCGTGCACGATTCCCGGCCGGTCGACGCAGACGAGAGTGATCACCCAGTGGTGGCGCGGGTTCGGCGACAGAGAAGAAGTCATCCGACTAGGCTACCGGCCTCCCTGGCCGCCGCGGCCACCGGTCGGCTAGGCTGGGACGTGGTCGGCGCAGCACGTCGGCCCCGGGCGCGCACGTCGGCGCGCAGTCGATCCGGACCGGCCCCGCGGCGTGATGCGGCGGGCGCCACTGTTCCCGTCTGTGAGCCACAGCCACCATGACATTCACCGCGCCTATCGCACTGCCCCCGTTCGCCCCGTCCGACGGGAAGGACCGCCCCGGGGCGCCGGGTCCCTTCCCGTGGGTGGGACTGATCGCCCTCGCCGCCGCCGTCTTCCTGTCGGTGACCTCCGAGATGCTGCCGACCGGCCTGCTGCCGGACATGAGCCGGGCCCTCGGCGTCAGCGAGGCCCAGGTGGGGCTGCTCGTCTCCTGGTTCGCCTTCACCGTGGTGCTCACCAGCACCTCCCTGGCCCATCTCACCCGCCGGCTGCCCCGGCACGGCCTGATCGTGCTCGTGCTGGTCGTGCTGGCCGTCAGCAACGTGCTCACCGCGGTCGCCCCGAACTACGCCTTCATGGTCGGTGGCCGCATCCTCGGTGGCATGGCGCACGGCCTGTTCTGGGCCGTCGTCGGCGCCTATGCGGCGCACCTGGTACCGCGGGAGCAGATCGGCCGGGCCGTGGCGATCACCGTCTCCGGCGGAACCCTCGCGTTCGTGCTCGGCGTTCCGCTGGCCACCGCGGCCGGCCACCTGCTCGGCTGGCGGCTCTCCTTCATCGCCCTCGCCGTGCTGATGCTCGTCGGCGCCGTCGTCGTCTGGCGTTTCCTGCCGCACGTCTCGCACTACGGCGCCCGACAGACGGATGCCGAGACGGCCGACGCGGCCGCGCTCGCCGAACTCGCCGCGGAAGCAGCCGATCCGGCCGGACTCGCTTCGGCAGGCTCTGCCGTCGTGCCCGCGCCCGGAGCCGCGGCCGAACCGCGCCGGGACCCGACAATGCCGGCCGTGATCCTGCTCTGCTCCATCACGGCCCTGACCATGGTCGGGCATTACACCTTCTATACCTACATCGCCCCGTTCCTGATCGACGCGCTGGGCGTGGACGGCGCGGCCGTCGCGCCGCTCCTGTTCGCCTACGGCATCGCCGGCGCGGTCGGGCTGGTCCTCTCCGGCACCGTCTTCGCCCCCCGGCCCCAGCTGGGACTGGTGATCGGCATCGCGGTCTCCGCGATCAGCGTCAGTGTTCTCGCCCTCTTCGCGTCGACGCTGCCGGTGGCCATCGCCGCCTTCGTGCTGTGGGGCCTGGCCTTCGGCACGCTGCCGCCGCTGCTGCAGACGCGGCTGCTGCGCACGGCCTCGCGGCGCATCCGTGACACCGCGAGCGCCATCTACACCACGGCGTTCAACGCCGGAATCGGCGGCGGCGCCCTGTTCGGGGCCGCCCTGCTGAACACCGTGGGAATGGCCGCAGTGCCGCTGGCCTACATCGGCATCCTGGCGCTGGCGTTCGTGCTCGTCATCGTCAGTCACGCCGTCACCCGCCGCCGCGCCGCCTGACCGCGCCGTCGTCTCGCTCAGGGGCTTCTTGGGCGCGGCGAAGTGCGACCAGGCGCCCGGCTATTCCCGCGGGTCGGTGTTCCGCGGGTCGGTGTTCCGCGGGTCGGTGTTCGTCGAGTCGGCGTCGCGCGCCCGGTCGGCGAGCGGACGGTTGGGGATGATCGGCATCTGGCCGGTGAATCCCTCCCGGGCGGCCGCGATCTCGAGGATGCGCCCGCGGCAGGCGTACCAGCCGACGATGAGCAGCGGGATGATGACCACGAGCGAGCTGATCGTGAGCGTGCCGACCGGCCAGTCGAAGGCCATCAGCACGAGCACCGCGACGAGGAAGGCCAGGCTGGCGTAGCCCGTGTACGGGGCCCCGAACATCCGGAACGCCGGCCGTTCGAGGATGCCCAGCTTCGACCAGGCGTGCAGGCGCAGCTGGCAGAGCACGATCATGCCCCAGGCGCTGATGATTCCGATTGCGGCCATGTTCAGCACGATCTCGAACGCCGCGTCAGGCACGACCGCGTTCAGTCCGACGCCGAGCAGGGTGACCACGGCGGTGAGCAGGATGCCGCCGAACGGCACGCCCGTGCGGCTCACCTTGCCGGCGAACCGCGGCGCGGAGCCGGCCAGCGACATCGAGCGCAGGATGCGCCCGGTCGAGTACAGCCCCGCGTTGAGGGAGGAGAGGGCGGCGGTGAGCACCACGAGGTTCATGATCACGTCGACGCCGTCGATGCCGATGGTGCCGAAGAACGTCACGAACGGACTCTCGCCGGCCTTGTACGCGGTGTACGGCAGCAACAGCGACAGGAGCAGGATCGAGCCGACGTAGAACACGGCGATGCGCACGATGACGGTGTTGATGGCCTTCGGCATCACCTTCTCCGGGTTCTCGGTCTCCCCGGCGGTCGTGCCGACCAGTTCGATGGACGCGTACGCGAACACGACGCCCTGCACGACCAGCACGGATGCGATCACCCCGTTCGGCAACCAGCCGCCGTTGTCGGCGATGAGGCTGAAACCGGCCTCCTGCCCGGGGATGGGCGTTCCGAAGATGACCATCCAGGTGCCCACCAGCAGGAATGTCACGATGGCGAGCACCTTGATCAGGGCGAACCAGAACTCCAGTTCGCCGAACACGCTCACCGACAAGAGGTTCAGGCAGAGCACGACCGCCAGGGCGATGAGTGCGTAGAGCCACTGCGGCACGTCTCCGAACGGCGCCCAGTAGCGGGCGAAGAAGTTCATGTAGAGGGCCACGGCGGTGACGTCTACGATGGCGGTCATCACCCAGTTGAGCCAGTAGAGCCAGCCCGTGACGAACGCCGTCTTCTCGCCGAAGAACTCGCGGGCGTAGGAGACGAAGGAGCCCGACGAGGGGCGGTGCAGCACCAGCTCGCCGAGGGCGCGGAGGATCAGGAACGCGAAGAAACCGCAGATCGCGTACACGAACACGAGGGACGGGCCCGCACTGGCGAGGCGACCGCCCGCACCGAGGAACAGTCCGGTGCCGATGGCACCGCCGATCGCGATCATCTGCACCTGCCGGGCCTTGAGGCCCTTGTGCAGCCCCTCGTCCTCGTGGACGTTGACGGCGTCCGAGATGTGCTCGAAGGGGGTCTCCGTGCCACGACCGTGATACTCGTGGTGTTCATGTTTCAAGGGAAGCTCAGGCCCCCGGTGTGCACTCGTCATGGGGCTCTTCCGATAGATCCGGTTTTGGCCAACACTATCGCCCCCCGACGGGGGTGCATACCACGAGCCGGGCTGTGGCCGGGGACTGCTCGGTTAGACTCGAGTTCGACACTCAGCGAGAGAGCCGGGAGGCCGCATGGCGACAATCCTGCTGGCTTTTTGCGTCCTCTCCGCTCTCACCCCGCTCCTCACCCGACTCCTCTCGGTGCGGGTTTTCTACCTGATCGCCCTCCTGCCGGCGGGCGCCTTCGCGTACACCGTCGGCCAGACCGGGGCCGTGACCGCGGGAAACTCGGTGACCGAGAGCATCCCGTGGATCCCGACGCTGGGCATCTCCCTCTCCTTCCGCGTCGACACCCTGGCCTGGCTGTTGGCTCTGATCGTGACCGGGGTCGGCGCGCTGGTCCTGGTCTACTGCGCCCGCTACTTCGCCGCCGACGAGCCCTCCCTCGGCCGGTTCGCCGCCCTCCTGCTGGCTTTCGCCGGAACCATGTACGGGCTGGTGACCGCCGATGACATCGTGGTGATGTTCATTTTCTGGGAGATCACCAGCGTGCTCTCCTACCTCCTGATCGGGCACTACACGAGCCGACGGGCGAGCCGCGGAGCCGCCCTGCAGGCGCTCCTGGTGACAACGTTCGGCGGGCTGGCCATGCTGGTGGGCGTCGTCGTGCTCTCCGTCGCGGCGGGAACGACGTCCCTGGCCGTGATCGTCGCCGAACCGGTCTCCGGTCCCGCGGTGACCTGGGCGGTGCTGCTCATCCTCGTCGGCGCCCTGTCCAAGTCGGCGCTGATCCCCTTCCATTTCTGGTTGCCCGCGGCGATGGCCGCTCCGACCCCGGTCAGCGCCTACCTGCACGCGGCCGCCATGGTCAAGGCCGGCATCTACCTGGTCGCCCGGCTCGCCCCCGGCTATGCCGACACGGACGGCTGGCTGCCGGTGCTTGTGACCATCGGCGTCTGGACCATGCTCGTCGGCGCGTGGCGATCGCTCCGGCAGCACGACCTCAAACTGCTGCTGGCCTACGGGACGGTCAGCCAGCTCGGGTTCCTGATGGTCGTGGTCGGATTCGGAACCCGGGACGCCGCGCTCGCCGGGGTGGCGCTGCTGCTCGCCCACGCGCTCTACAAGGCGACCCTGTTCCTCGTCGTCGGGATCATCGACCACCGGGCCGGCACCCGCGACCTGCGCCGGCTGTCCGGTCTCGCCCGCAGTCAGCCCGCGCTGCTGGCTATCGCCGTGATCGCCGCCGGCTCGATGGCGGGCCTGCCGCCCCTGCTCGGATTCGTCGCCAAGGAGGCCGTGTTCACCGCGTTCCTGGAGGCCGGGCTGGCCGGCGACGGCTGGGGCTGGATCGCCCTGGCCGGCACGGGCATCGGCTCGGTGCTCACGGTGGCGTACAGCATCCGTTTCATCTGGGGAGCGTTCGGGACCCGGCCGACGATGGCCGCCACAGCGCTGCACCCGGACCGGTGGGATGTCCTGTTGGCCCCCGCCGTGCTTGCCGCAGCCACCGTGCTGCTCGGCCCGCTGAGCGCCCGGCTCGACCCGTTCCTGGCGGCCTACGCCGACACGGTCGGCGGCGGCGACTACCACCTCGCGCTCTGGCACGGTCTCGAGCCGGCCCTGCTGATCAGCGTGGCCGTGGTTCTCCTCGGCGCGATGATGTTCGCCACGCGCCGACGGGTCGCACTCCTGCAGGCCACCGTGCCGGCCTGGGTCGACGCCGGCCACGGCTACGGCGTGACCGTGCGCGGCATCGACCGGGCCGCGGCCCGCCTCACTCGCTTCGCGCAGCGCGGCGGGCTGCCGCAGTACCTCTCCACGATCCTGGTGGTCTTCGTGCTTGCGCTCGGTTTCGCGGCACTGGTCAACCGCACCTGGCCCGACGCCGTGGTGCCGTGGGACTACCCGGCCCAGGTGGTGATCGCCCTGATCATGGGCATCGCGGCGATCGCGGCCGCACGGGTCGGCCAGCGGATGACGTCGGTGCTGCTCGCGGGAGTCACCGGCTACGGCCTCGTGGCGCTGTTCGCCCTGCACGGAGCCCCCGACCTCGCCCTCACCCAGGCGCTGGTCGAAACGATGACGCTGGTCGTGTTCGTGCTCGTGCTGCGCCGTCTGCCCACCCGGATCGCGCAGCACAACCGGCCGCAGCACCGCCGCCGCCGCGCGCTGATCGGGATGCTGGTGGGCGCCGTGATGGGAACCATCGGCGTGATCGCCCTCGGCGCGCGGCAGGCCGAGAGCATCTCCGCGGAGCTGCCGCGCCTGGCCGAGGAGGCGCACGGCACCAACATCGTCAACGTGGTTCTGGTGGATATCCGTGCCTGGGACACCATGGGGGAGATCTCCGTGTTGATCGTCGTGGCGACCGGGGTGGCCAGCCTGCTCTTCGTTTCCGGGCGCAACGTAACGCTGCCCCGACTGAAGGGTTCCCGCACCCAGCGGTCGCCGCGGAACCGCCGCCGCGTCGTCGCCGACCCGCACGCGTCCTCCGCCGGGCACGCGGTCTCGCGCCAGTCCTGGCTCCTGGCCGGGCGCACCATTCCCGCACCGGATCGGTCCATCCTGGTCGAGGTGCTCGTGCGCCTGCTCTTCCACCCGGCGATCGTCGTCTCCGTCTTCCTGCTCTTCGCCGGCCACAACGCCCCCGGCGGCGGCTTCGCAGGCGGCCTGCTCGCGGGCCTCGCCCTCGTGGCCCGGTACCTGGCCGGAGGCCGCTACGAACTGGGCGAGGCCGTGCCGGTGGACCCCGGCAAGATCCTCGGCCTCGGCGTCATCCTGGCCGTCGGTTCGGCCGTCGGGTCGCTCTTCTTAACCGGGATCCCCCTCGAGTCGGCGTACTTCAGCGCGGAGGTCCCGGTGCTCGGGGCCCTCTCGTTCGGCACCTCGACCATCTTCGACATCGGGGTGTACCTGGTCGTGATCGGGCTCGTGCTGGACATCCTGCGCAGCCTCGGCAGCGAGATCGACCGGCAGAGCGATGCCGGCGAGGCGCCGTCACCGCACCAGGAGACGCCGTCCGGAGACGACCCGACCGCCGCCGAGACCGCCGCCGAGCCCCTGCCCCGGACCGAGGTGGTTCCGTGAGCGCGTCCCTGACCCTCGTCTTCGTCATGGCCGTGCTGTACGCGGCCGGCGTCTACATCATGCTCGAGCGAAGCCTGACCCGGGTTCTGATCGGGTTCGTGCTGGTCGGCAACGCCACCAACCTGCTGATCTTCATCATGAGCGGCCGGCCCGGCACCTCCCCGATCATCACCGGCACGGCCCGGGACCTGACCATGGTCGACCCGATGCCGCAGGTGCTGATGCTGACCGCGATCGTCATCAACTTCGGGATCACGGCCCTCCTGCTGGCGCTCATCTATCGTTCCTGGTGGCTGGCGCAGCTCGGCGACGAGGGCGACAACCTCACCGATGAGCACGCCACCGAGCCTCCCGGCCAGAACCAGCGGGATTTCAGATCATCCAGCGACGACGAGGCGGCAGTGCAGGCCTCGCTCGACGAGGACGCCGAGCATGAGGACGACGAGGACGAGGACGAGGACGACGGCGCGCCCCCGGACGACGGAGCGCGCGCCGCGAGGGCCCCTGACGGTGCCGAGCGTTCCGAGCGTTCCGAGCGGTCCGAGCGTTCCGACGGGGGTGCACGGTGACCCCGGCCGGCATCCTCGTGCCCCTGGTCGTGGCCCTCCCGCTGCTCGGATCGGCGATCACCCTGGCCCTCGGCCGGCGGCCGGGCCGCCAGATCGGCATCAGCGTGGTGGCGCTGGCGGCCGTGGTGGTGATCAGCGTCGTGCTCCTCGTGCTCGTCGACCAGGGCGGTACCGTGGTCGTGCACGTCGGCGGTTGGCAGGCCCCGTGGGGAATCGTGCTCGTGGTCGACCGGTTGGCCGCCCTGATGCTGCTCGTTTCCGCGCTGATGCTGCTGGGCGTGCTCGTGTTCGCCGTCGGCCAGGGCATCCTCGACGGTGACCGTGAAACGCCGGTGTCGATCTTCCACCCGACCTATCTGGTCCTGGCGGCGGGGCTGTTCAACGCGTTCATCGCGGGTGACCTGTTCAACCTCTACGTCGGGTTCGAGATGCTGCTCTCGGCGAGCTACGTGCTGCTCACCCTCGGCGGGACCGGTGCGCGCATCCGTGCCGGCGTCACCTACATCGTGGTCAGCCTGGTCTCGTCCGTGCTGTTCCTCGCCGCGATCGCGCTGCTCTACGGGGCGACCGGCACGGTGACCCTGGCCCTGCTGGCCGAGCGTGTGCCCGAGCTCGCCCCGGACGTGCAGCTCATCCTGGGGCTCATGCTGCTGCTGGCCTTCAGCGTCAAGGCCGCCGTGTTCCCGCTGTCGTTCTGGTTGCCGGACTCCTACCCCACCGCCCCCGCGCCGGTCACCGCGGTCTTCGCCGGGCTGCTCACCAAGGTGGGCGTGTATGCGATCCTGCGCACCCAGACCCTCCTGTTCCCCGAGAATCCGCTGTCGGTGCCGCTCCTGATCGTGGCCCTGCTCACGATGCTGGTCGGCATCCTCGGGGCGCTCGCGCAGGCCGACATCAAGCGGATGCTCTCCTTCACCCTGGTCAGCCATATCGGCTACATGATCTTCGGCATCGCCCTGGGCACGCCCCTGGGAATCACCGCGACCATCTACTACGTGGTGCACCACATCACCGTGCAGACGACCCTGTTCCTCTGCGCCGGGTTGATCGAACGCGTGGGCGGCACCACCTCGCTGGCACGACTGGGCGGGATGCTCAAGGCGGCCCCGCTCGTGGCCGGGCTCTTCTTCGTGGGCGCGCTCAACCTCGGCGGAATCCCGCCGTTCTCCGGCTTCCTCGGCAAGGTGGCGCTCTTCCAGGCCGGGACCGCGCTGGGCGGCCCGCTCACCTTCATCGTGATCGCCGCCGGTGCTGCGACGTCCCTGCTGACCCTGTACGCGCTCACCCGGGCCTGGAACATGGCCTTCTGGCGCCCGCGCCGGGAGATCGAGGACTACGAGTCGCCCATGCTCGACCGGCTCACGGACGACCCGCACGACGAGGGGACGGTCATCACCAAGACCATCTCGCCGCTCATGATCGGGGCGACGACTGCCCTGCTCGGGCTCGCGCTCAGCCTCACGGTCTTCGCCGGACCGGTCTTCGCGTTCGCGGCTCGGGCCGCCGCCGACATCGAGGAACCGGCCACCTACATCGATGCCGTGTTCCCGGACGGAGCGCCGTGACCACCCCGACCGAGCACCTGAACGGACTCATCAGCCGGCTCACCCTGGGCGGGGGGCTGGTCCTGCTCTGGATGCTGCTCTGGGGCAGCTTCGACTGGCTCGGCCTGGTCACTGGGGTGCTGCTGGCGGCGCTGGTCTCCGTCGTGTTCTACCTGCCGCCCGTGCAGTTGAGCGGGCGCCTGAACCCGTGGCGCACCGTGCTCTTCTTCCTGCGGCTGCTGCTGGACATCGTGTCCGCGTCGGTACAGGTGGCCGCCCTGGCGCTGGCGCCGCGCTACCGCCCCGGCAACGCCATCCTCGCCGTGCCGCTGCGCACCCGAAGCGACCTGATCCTGACCTGGACCGCGATCGCCACATCGATCGTGCCCGGGTCCCTCGTCGTGGACATCGACCGGGTGACCTCGACCCTTTACCTGCACGTGCTGAACCTGCACACGCTCGAGCAGGTCGAACGGTTCCGGGAGACCGTGTTCGCGACTGAGAGCCGGATCGTGCACGCGTTCGGCTCGAGAGAAGACCTGGAACGGCTGCGGGTGTGCGCCGCCGCCACCGAAACGTCCGGGAAGCCCGCCGGGCAGCCCGGGGAGAAGACAGGAGACGAGTGATGGCAATCGTCGCGATTGCGGCCGGGGCGCTCTTCGGAGCCGGCGCCCTGTGTGCCCTGTACCGCATCATCCGCGGGCCGTCCGTGCTCGACCGCGTGATCGCCTCGGACGTGCTCGTGGCCACGGTCATCTGCGCACTGGGTGCGGAGATGGCCCTCAACCGGCACGTCGACACCCTGCCGGTGCTGCTCGTCCTGGCCCTGTTCGCGGTGCTCGGCTCGCTCAGCGTCGCCCGGTTCCTGAGCGTTCGGGAGCGCTCGTGAACACCGTCGCGGGAGACGTGGTGACGGCCGTGCTGGTGCTGGCCGGGGCGGTGATGTGCTTCGCGGCCGGGGTCGGCCTCCTCCGATTCCCCGACGTGCTCACCCGCCTGCACGCGGCCACCAAACCACAGATCTTCGGCCTGATCGCGGTGACCACGGATGTCGCGATCAACAATTTCACCCTCGGAACCGTCACCCTGGTGGTGGCCATCGTCGTGTTCCAGGCCCTCACCGCGCCGATGGCGGCGCACCTGGTGGCCCGGGCCGGGCACGACAGCGAGCACCTGCGCACCGACCTGCTCATCGTCGACGAGCTGGGCAAGCGCACGGGTTGAGACCCCGGGGGCGCCTGCTAAGCTCGACCCTGTCGCAACTGGCGTAGCACGAAAGATGGGTCACCATCGGGGAGCGACTGACACGGTTAGTGGCCGCACGCCTGGGCTACGACGAAATTTTCATCACGTCGTCCACTCAAGACGTCTAAGGAGACCCCGTGCCCGATTCTGTGCAGACCAACGTCCTTCGATCCACGTTCAACGAACCCCTCTCGCGTGTCGACCCCGAGATCGCCGCCGTGCTCGAGCAGGAGCTCGGGCGTCAGCGCGACTACCTCGAGATGATCGCGAGCGAGAACTTCGTGCCGCGTGCCGTGCTGCAGTCCCAGGGCTCGGTGCTGACCAACAAGTACGCCGAGGGTTACCCGGGGCGCCGCTACTACGGCGGCTGCGAGTATGTGGACATCGCCGAGCAGCTCGCCATCGACCGGGCCAAGTCGCTCTTCGGCGCCGAGTACGCCAACGTGCAGCCCCACTCCGGTGCCACCGCGAACGCTGCCGTGCTCTCGGCCATCGCGACGCCCGGCGACACCATCCTGGGCCTGGAACTGGCCCACGGCGGTCACCTCACCCACGGCATGAAGCTCAACTTCTCCGGCAAGCTCTACAACCCGGTCGCCTACGGCGTCGACCCGACCACCTTCCTGGTCGACATGGACGTCGTGCGCGAGAAGGCCCTTGAGCACAAGCCGAAGGTCATCATCGCCGGCTGGTCGGCCTACCCGCGTCACCTCGATTTCGCGGCCTTCCGCAGCATCGCCGACGAGGTCGGCGCGATGCTCTGGGTCGACATGGCCCACTTCGCCGGCCTCGTCGCCGCCGGGCTGCACCCGTCCCCGGTTCCCTACGCGGACGTCGTGTCGACCACCGTGCACAAGACCCTCGCCGGCCCCCGCTCCGGCCTGATCCTCTCCCGCGACACGGCGCTGGCGAAGAAGCTCAACTCCAACGTCTTCCCGGGCCAGCAGGGCGGGCCGCTGATGCATGTGATCGCCGCCAAGGCGACCGCGTTCAAGCTCGCGGCCGAGCCCGAGTTCAAGGAGCGCCAGGAGCGCACCCTGCGCGGCGCCAGCATCCTCGCCGACCGCCTGATGGCCGACGACTCCCGCGCCGGCGGCGTGGACGTCCTCACCGGAGGCACCGACGTTCACCTCGTACTCGCGGACCTCCGCAACTCTCCCATCAACGGCCAGCAGGCCGAGGATGCCCTGCACGCCGTGGGCATCACGGTCAACCGCAACTCGGTGCCGTTCGACCCGCGCCCGCCGATGGTCACCAGCGGCCTGCGGATCGGCACACCCGCCCTCGCCACCCGCGGCTTCGACGACGCCGAGTTCACCGTCGTCGCCGACGTGATCGCCGAGGCGCTCAAGCCGGACGCCGACATCCAGGGCCTCCGCGCCCGGGTCAAGGTGCTCACCGAGGCCTTCCCGCTGTACCCCGGCCTGCAGCAGTAGCGCGCCGCGTGGCGCCGGCCCCGCAAGCTGGCCGCCCCGCGCCGCCCCGCGCCGCCATCGCCCCGCGCGGGGCGCGTCTCGGTCCGGCCGCGCCCCGCCCTGGCGGCGAACGAATTCGACGGAGATATTGCTCTACCAACGCGCTGACGGCATCCGTCACCCGCGTGTCGCTCATAATCTCCGTCGAATTCGTTACCCGGCCGGTGCGGTACCCGCATCTGAGAACGACTGAATTGAATGGATCCACAATGACGGCAATCACCCTCGACGGAGTCAAGACCGCCTCCGCGGTCAAGTCCGAGCTCATCGACCGCATCACCGAACTGCGGGCGCATGGCGTCGTTCCGGGGCTCGGCACGCTGCTGGTCGGCGACGACCCGGGGTCGCGCTCGTACGTGGCCGGCAAGCACCGCGACTGCGCCGAAGTCGGCATCGAGTCGATCCGCGTCGACCTGCCGGCCTCCGCCACCAGCGCCGACGTGCGTGCGGCCATTGCCGACCTCAACTCCGCCCGGGAGGTGACCGGGTACACCATCCAGCTGCCGCTGCCGGTCGGACACAACGACAACGCGATGCTCGAACTGATAGACCCGTCGAAGGATGCCGACGGCCTGCACCCGACGAACCTCGGCCGGCTGGTCCTCGGCATCGAGGGCGAGCTGGACTCGCCGCTGCCCTGCACTCCGGCCGGCATCGTCGAACTGCTGCGCCGCTACGACGTGCCGATCGTCGGCCGCCGCGTGGTTGTGGTGGGGCGCGGGCTCACGGTCGGGCGCCCGCTCGGCCTGCTCTTCACCCGCAAGGGCCTGGATGCCACGGTTACCCTCACCCATTCGCGCACGGTCGACCTGCCCGGCGAAGTGCGCCGTGCCGACATCGTCGTGGCGGCCGTGGGGGTTCCGCACCTGGTCCAGGCCGACTGGGTCAAGCCCGGCGCCGCCGTCCTCGACGTGGGCATCACCCGGGTGACCGACCCGATCACCGGCAAGGGCACCCTGACCGGGGACGTGCATCCGGACGTCGCCGAGGTGGCCGGATTCCTCTCCCCGAACCCACGCGGCGTGGGCCCGATGACCCGGGCCATGCTGCTCTGCAACGTGGTCAAGGCCGCCGAACTCGCGCTCAGCCGGTAGCCCGGGCCGGTCGTCGCAGCGCCCGATCCGCACGAGACCCGGCACGGATGCCGTCGCGGCGCACCCGGTGGAAGCCGGCGCAGGTTCCAGCGGGTGCCGCGAACCTCACCCTGCGCCACGGGCGTGGTGGTGAACCAACGAGAAGGTCAGCGGTGTGGCGAGCAGCGAGCGGGTCGCACGCCCGGTGCCACTCTCCCTAAACCAGGGGTGCGGCGTTCACGGAGGCGTGCAGCGCGGAGTGACGCAGGTACTCCTCGGCATTGTGGCTGAGACCGGCCACCTCGTCATCCGTCAAGGCGCGCCGCACCTTCGCCGGAACCCCGGCGACCAGGGACCGCGGCGGGATGACTGTGCCCTCGAGCACGACGGCACCGGCCGCGACGAGCGACCCGGCGCCGATGACGGCGCCGTTCAGGACCGTCGCCGCCATCCCGATCAGGGATCCGTCTTCGATCGTGCACCCGTGCAGCACCGCGCCGTGGCCGACGGACACGTCCCGGCCGAGGATGAGCGGGAACCCGTGGTCGACGTGGCAGGAGACATTGTCCTGCAGGTTGGATCCGGGGCCGATGCGGATGGGTTCCGCCTCCGCACGCAGCACGGCGTTGTACCAGACGCTGGCGTGCTCGGCCAGGATGACGTTGCCCACCAGTACGGCGCCGGGGGCGACATACGCGGTATCGGCGACGACCGGTCCGGGGCAGTCGGGGAGAGTGATGATGCGGGCGGCGCTGTCGGCAGTCATACGCGTCAGCCTATCTGGGGCGGGAGCCCGGCGGCGCGGGCGCCGGCCGCGGCACCGCGCCCTGGCCTCGCCGACCTGCGACACGAGAACCTCGACCTGTGACACGAGAACCTGCCGGAAAGGCTGTGGAGGGCCGACTCCTGGGGCTCTAGGATCACTGCATGGTAAACACCGTGCATCCTGCTGCCGAGCGGGTGCGCGGCGCCCTGCACGGTTTCGGCCTCGATCCGGAGATCCGCTGGTTCGACGAGGCGGCGACCACCGCCCCCGCGGCGGCGGCGGCCCTCGGCGTCCCGGTGGGCGCGATTGCTAATTCGCTCGTCTTCACGCTCGACGGGGTGCCTCTGCTCGTGCTGACATCGGGGGCGCACCGTGTCGACACCGCCTGGCTGGGCGAGCGGCTGGGCGGCACCGTTGGACGCGCCTCGAAGGATGTCGTCAAGCAAGCCACCGGACAGGTGATCGGCGGGGTCGCGCCGGTCGGGCATCCGTCGCCTCTGCGCACCCTGGTCGATGTCGCGCTGGCCGAATTCGCGGTGGTCTGGGCCGCCGCGGGCCACGCGCACACCGTTTTCCCGACCTCGTTCGACGAGCTGCTGCGGATCACAGGAGGCGAGCCCACCGCCGTCGCTCCCTGAAGCCGGCCGCCGGTGAGCCGGTGACGGATGTCCCCGTCCGGCACGCGGGGCCGTCCGGCGCGCAGCGCTACTCCGCCCGGCCGGCCCCGTCTGCGGCGTGCACCACGAACAGGTCCGGCGCCGTGAAGCCGTGGGCCGCGAAGGCGGCCGTGACCTGCGCCGTGACCTGGGGGATGAGCGAGCGCGGGGTGAGCGCGATCGCGGCTCCGCCGAATCCGCCGCCGGTCATGCGGGCGCCGATGGCCCCGGCGCCGCGCGCGGTTTCCACGGCGAGGTCGAGTTCGGGCACCGAGATCTCGAAGTCGTCGCGCATGGACACGTGCGAGGCGTCCAGCAGCGCACCGATCGCGGTCGGGCCCTGCTCGCGGAGGGTGCGCACGGTGTCCAGCACGCGCTGGTTCTCGGTGATGACGTGCCGCACCCGGCGGAGGGTCTCGTCGTCCAGCAACGAGGCGGCCCGCGGCAGGTCGTCCACGGTGAGGTCACGCAGGGACTCGGCGCCCAGCAGCCGGGCACCCAGCTCGCAGGATGCCCGGCGCGAGGCATACCCGCCGGTCGAGTGGGCGTGGCTCACCCGGGTGTCGATGATCAGGAGCTCGAGGTCGGCCGCGGCGAAGCCGAGCGGGATCACCTCGGCCTCCAGGCTGCGGCAGTCCAGGAACACGGCGGCATCGGCCCGGCCGAGCAGCGACGCGGACTGGTCCATGATGCCGGTCGGCGCTCCGACGGCGCGATTCTCCGCCAGCTGACCGACCCGGGCGAGCACGCGCCGGTCGAGTCCGAGCTGCCAAAGGTCGTTCAGGGCGACGGCGACCGCGCTCTCGATCGCGGCGGACGAGGAGAGCCCGGCCCCGATCGGCACGTCGGAGTCGATGAACACGTCGAAGCCGGGCACGACGGCGAGGTCGGCGCCGAACTGTCCGAGGGCCCAGGCCACCCCGAGCGGGTAGGCCGACCAGCCCGCCAGGTTCTCCGGCGCCAGGTCGTCGAGGGACAGCTCAACGCTCTCCTCGGCGAACGAGCTCGCCACCCGCAGCAGGCGGTCGGGGCGCAGTGCGACCGCGACCACCGTGCGCCGGTCGATCGCGAACGGGAAAACGAAACCGTCGTTGTAGTCGGTGTGTTCGCCGATCAGGTTGACGCGTCCGGGGGCCGACCACAGGCCGGTCGGCCGGCCGGCGAATCGGCTCTCGAAGCCGGCGCGCACCGCCTGGGCGAGCGCGCTCATGAGCGGGCCTCCCCGGCGAAAGCGGCGGCGGGGCGTTCGGCGGCGGCAGCGTCGAGCGCGGCTGCCTCGTCGGCGTCGGCGGCGGCGGAGCGTTCGACGGCCCGGCGGATGTTGTCGGCCGCCTGCTCGGGCGTGACGTCGCCGATCCAGGCTCCCATCGCGGCTTCCGAGCCGGCCAGGAACTTGAGTTTGTCCTCGGCCCGGCGCGGGCTGGTCACCTGCAGCATGAGCCGGATCTCGTCGCGACGCACGTTCACCGGGGCCTGGTGCCAGGCCGCGATGTACGGCGTCGGGGTGTCGTAGAGGGCGTCGATGCCGCGCAGCAGGCGCCGGTAGAGCACCGCGAGCTCGTCGCGCTCGTCGAGGGTCGTGCCGGCGAAGTCGGGCACCTGGCGGTGGGGCAGCATGTGCACCTCGATCGGCCAGCGTGCGGCGAACGGCACGAAGGCGGTCCAGTGTTCGCCGGTGAGGATGACCCGGCCGCCGGCCTGCTCGCTGGCGAGGATGTCGGCGAACAGGTTCGGCCCGTACTGGTCGAGAGACGCGATCACGCGCTGGGTGCGCGGCGTGACGTAGGGGTAGGAGTAGATCTGCCCGTGCGGGTGGTGGAGCGTCACGCCGATGGCCTCGCCGCGGTTCTCGAACGGGAACACCTGCTCGATGCCGGGCAGCTGCGACAGTGCGTGCGTGCGTTCGGCCCAGGCCTCGATCACGGTGCGGGCTCGGGTGACCGAGAGGCTGCCGAACGAGCCCTCGGTGGCCGGGCTGAAACAGACGACCTCGCAGCGCCCGACCGAGGTGCGCGTGCGGCCCAGACCGATCACGGCCAGGTCGTCGAGCCCGGCGGGGGCGTCGGCGTCCGTCAGGAGCGGACCGAAGGACGGCGACTTGTTCTCGAACACGGCGACGTCGTAGTTGCTCGGCACCTCAGACGGATTGCCCGGGGTCGAGGGGGCCAGCGGGTCGAGGTGGGCCGGCGGCAGGAACACCCGATTCTGACGGGCGGCCGCGATCGAGACCCATTCCCCGGTCAGCGGGTCCTGCCGCATCCGGGCCGTGGCCGGGCGCGGATCCAGTTCGCGCAGGTCGGCCGCGCGCTCTGGGGCGAGGGTGGTCTGGGGGTCATCGAAGTAGATGAGGTCACGCCCGTCGGCGAGCGTGTTGCGGTGACGGATGATGCCGGTGTCGGCGACGAAGTCTGGTGTGTTCATGGCAGAAACCACGCTAGCTGATTTGCCCAAGTGAAACCAGTACTTTCGTATTGAGAACTAAAACAAACTAAGTGAAGATGGAGCATGGCCACAAGCGCAGCAGCAGACACGCCGGCACCGGCACCAGCCGCAGAGCCCGCCGACAGGGACACCCTGTCGGCCTACCAACGGCGCGAGCGGATCCAGCGCCTGGTCGATGAGCGCGGCTTCGTGCGGGTGCGGGAGCTGCGCGAGGCGTTCGGGGTGTCCGGCGTCACGGCGCGGGCCGACCTCGACGCGCTGGAGAAAGCCGGCGTGGTGCAGCGCGTGCACGGCGGGGCCGTTCCGGCGGCGCCGACGAGCGGGCGGCCGATCCGGGAGTTCTCGTTCGAGGAGGCGCTCGCGGCATCCGTGCTGCCCAAGCAGCAGATCGGTGCGCTCGCCGCGTCGCTCGTGACCAGCGGGCAGAGCGTGATCCTCGACGTCGGCACCACCACCCTCGCGATCGCCCGGGCGCTGCTGGCCCGCACCGAGCTCACGGATGTCGTCATCATCACCAACGGCCTCAGCATCGCACTCGCACTCGAGCCGGCCATCCCGCGCTTCACCGTGATCGTGACCGGGGGGGCGCTGCGGCCGCTGCAGCACTCCCTGGTGGAGCCGCTGGCCCGGACCGTGCTCAGCCAGGTGCACGCCGATCTCGCGTTCATCGGCTGCAACGGGGTGGACGCCGAGCACGGCGTCACGAACATCAACCTGCCCGAGGCCGGCGTCAAGACCCTGATGCTGGCCGCCTCCGCCCGCGCCGTCGTCGTGGCCGACGGGTCCAAGCTCGGCCAGGTGCATCTCGGGCAGGTCGGGCCGCTGCGGGCTTTCGACACCCTGGTGACGGATGCGACGGCCGCCGAGGACGTGCTGGACTCGCTGCGCGAGGCCGGCCTGACCGTTCTGCAACCGGAGTAAATTGGCATCATGCGCGCAGCCACAGGGGTTCAGTACGAGTTGAGGGCGGCGACGCCCAGCGGGCCGGCCCTGGCGGTCGTCACCGAGGTCGCCGCCGGCCTCCGGATGTATTCCGTGGACGGCATAGACCTGGTCGAGCCCTTCCCGGCCCGGTCGGCACCGCCCAAGGGCGCCGGGATCGTACTCGCGCCATGGCCGAACCGCATCCGTGACGGGGTCTGGCAGCAGGGCGGTGTCCGGCGCGAACTCGCCCTGACCGAACCCGAACTCGGCAATGCCATCCACGGCCTCCTCCGGTACTCGCCCTATCGGCTGCTCAGCCGCGGCACCGGCACGGTGACCCTGGCCGCCACCGTGTTCCCGCAGCGGGGCTACCCCTTCCAGCTCGACACGACGGTGACGTACACCCTCACCGATGAGGGCCTCGAGGTCACCCACACCGTGCGGAACGTCGGCACCGAGCCGGCCCCGGTCGCCCTCGGCGCGCACCCGTACCTGAAGATCGGCGGGGTGCCCACCGAGGACCTCACCCTCCGGATCGCGGCCGACATCCACATCGACGTCGACGACCGGTCGAACCCGGTCGGGGAAAGCCCCGTCGACGGCACCCGGTTCGACCTGCGCGGGGGCCGCCCGGTGCGGGACCTCGACCTCGACGACGGCTTCGGCGGCGTGGGAGCGCACGGGGCGGCCTCCGGCCCGCTCGGGCGCCCGGCGTCCCCGGGCCACCCGGAGGCGCGGAGCGAGCACTCCCTGGCCGCGCCCGACGGGCGCACCGTGATGCTCTGGGGGGACGAGAACATCCGCTACGTGCAGGTCTTCACACCGCGGAACTTCCCCGTCACGGCCCCCGGCAGTGACGACGAGGACGAGCCCGTACCCGGGCGCGCGGTCGCGATCGAGCCGATGACCGCTCCGGCGGATGCGTTCAATTCGGGGGCGGGGCTGCGGTGGCTGGAACCGGGGGAGACCTGGACGGTGCGCTGGGGCATCCGCCACACCGGGTTCGGGCTCTGACCCCGACACCTCTGACCCCGACAACTCTGACCCCGACAGCTCTGACCCCGACAACGCCCGCGGCCGGCGCGCCCGCCGGCATCCGTTCCTCGATCGGACAACTGTTGCCGTCCCACCGGCAACAGTTGTCCGATTGGGCGACACCAGCCCCCCGCGGTTTCCCTCCCCGGCACTGATCGGGCAGGCTGGGTAGATGGCCGAAGATCTGAGGCGTGACGTGACCGTGACCGTGACAGTGCCGGGCCGCCCGCCGCTGAGCCCGCAGGATGCGGCTCGGCTGAGCGCGCTGATCCGGATGAAGCGGCTCGCCATCGGCCTGCTCCTCCTGATGGCGGTCGTGTTCGCGACCTCGTTCGCCCTGCAGGACACCTACCCGTGGCTCCAGTACGTGCGCGCCGCGGCCGAGGGCGGCATGGTCGGCGCCATCGCGGACTGGTTCGCCGTGACGGCCCTGTTCAGCTACCCGATGGGCCTGCGCATCCCGCACACCAACATCATCGCCGGCCGCAAGGACGAGATCGGGGCGAGCCTCGGCGAGTTCGTCGAGACCAACTTCCTCTCCGAGGCGGTCATTCGCGGCAAGCTGGAGTCGATGGGGGTGTCCCGCCGGCTCGGTGCCTGGCTGACCGTGCCGGAGAACGCCCGGCGGCTCACCGACGAGGTCGCCGTGGCGGGCGCCGGCCTGCTCGAGCTGCTCAGCGACGACGCGATCAAGGACCTGATCGAAACCGTGGCGCGCGAACACCTGCTGCGGCCCGAGTGGTCACCGCCGCTCGGGAGGGTGGGGCAGCGGCTGGTCGAGTCCGGCCAGCAGCACGCCCTCGTCGACCTGCTGCTCGACCGGGCCGCGGCCTGGCTGCTCGCGCATCCGGAAGCCTTCGGCCGGGCCGTGTCGCAGCGGCTGCCGAGCTGGCTGCCCGGATTCGTCGACAAGCTGGTCGACGACAAGGCCCACCGGGAGGTGCTCGCCTTCATCGCCACCGTGCGGGCGGATGCCGCTCATCCCCTCCGCGAGGCCATCGACCGCTACCTCGCCGAGGTGATGGCCGATCTGCAGCACGACCCGGTCATGATCAACCGGGTCGAGACCGTCAAGGTCGAGCTGCTCGACAGCGCCCGGCTGCGGGAGTTCGCCAGCGAGACCTGGGAATCCGTGAAGGCGTCCCTCGTGGAGGCGCTGAACGACGCGGAGAGCGGGCTGTGCGCCGGCATCCGGTCGACCGTGATGGAGGTGGGCGGGCGCCTGACGACGGATGCGGCGCTCGGCACCCGCATCGACCGGTGGCTGGCCGACTCGGCGAGCTACGTCGTGCGCAGCTACCGGCATGAGATCGCCGGCGTGATCACCGAGACCGTGGCGCGGTGGGATGCCGCCGAGACCGCCGAGAAGATCGAACTGCAGGTCGGTAAGGACCTGCAGTTCATCCGGATCAACGGCACGGTCGTCGGCGCGCTGGCCGGGCTGCTGATCTTCGCGTCGGCGCAGGCCGGGCTCGCCCTGCTGTAGCTGCACCCTCCCGAACGAATTCGACGGAAATTCTGGCCGCAGAGACCCTGGAGGCCGCGAAAACCCTTGTTTACGCCAGAATCTCCGTCGAATTGGTTCGCTGTCCCGGCACTTAGGCGGCTTCGCTGAGCCGGGCCGGTGACGATCCGGGGGAGATGCGCCGTGGCGTCGCCGCGGAACGCGGTGCGTCGCCGATCACGCCGTCATCCGGCACGCTCACGTCACGCTCCAGGACGGTGCCGGCGGCCACCCGCGCCCGCCGGCCGATCCGCACGTAACTGCCCAGGCGCGCTCCACTGCCGATTGCCGCTTCCGCGCCGACATGCACGTTCTGGCCGATGAAGACCCGTGATCCGACGTGCGCGTCGCTGTCGATCCAGCTGCCCGGCCCGATCCACGCATCCGGTCCGACCCGTGCGCCGCTTTCGACGTAGGCCGTTCGGGACACGAACGCGCCGGGATGCACGCGGGCGGCCGGGGACACCAGCCCGCGCCCATTGGGGTGGCGCCGGTATTTCGTCACGACCCCGGTCTCAATTTCAACTTCTTCATTCACTTTTTCCATCTGCGACCTCCTTCTGTCGCTGGCGCGGGAGTGCCCGTTCCATTCCATGAAGTATGCAGGAGCTACCCGAACGCTGTCCGTGTCAACGCTGGGTGCGGGCCGGGAATTCCGCGGCTGGGTATCCGCCGCGTTCGAATCAGGATGCGGCGGGCGTCGCCTCCCCGGCCCGTGCCTGCGCCTTGGCCGCCCGGCCGCCCGCGAGCGAGGAGGCCACGATGGTGACGAGGGCCCCCAGGATCACGGCTGCCCCTTCGCCGGGCAGCAGCAGGTCTGACCGCGTACCGATCGTCACCGCCGCGACGGGCACCCCGAGCTGGGCCGCGGACAGCAGGCCGAAGGGGAGCGATTGCCCGAGCAGTCGCGTGATGATGTGAGCGAGCAGAGCCCCGCCGCCGAGCAGCAGTCCCAGCAGGATCATCTGGGGGTGCTCCACCAGGTCCAGCAGGTTCAGGGATGCGCCGAGCCAGACGAAGAACAGCGGCCCCAGGAAGCCGTCGGCCAGTGCGAACAGCTGCCGGGCCAGGCGCCGCGGCTCGCCGACCGCCGCGACCGCAAGTCCGAACGAGAAGCCCGCGAGCATGATCGACACGTTGCTGTAGACGGCGAGGGCCGCCATCGCGAACAGGGTGGCCAGCTGGAGCCTGAGTTCGAGGGCGAACTTGCGCTGCTCCGACAACCGGTGCACGGCCATCCTTGAGCCGTTCCGCTCCAGCCGCGACAGCACCAGGTACAGGGTGAGGGCCGCGGCGGAGACGACGACGGCTCCCAGGGCAGTGCGGGCGGCGTTGGGCGGATCGATCGCGAGGGGGAGCGCGATGATCGCCGCGATGTCCGCGACGGCCACCTGCGCGGTCAGCGGCAGGAGCGGGGTGCCGCGCAGCCGCAGGGACTGCACGATCGGCAGAACCAGGGCGGCGGATGACGACGCGAGCAGCACGACGTACAGCGGGGCGTGCAGGGTGCCGAACAGCGCGGCGATGCCGACCCCGAGGATGACGGCCGGCACCAGGACGGCCCCGGCGCGGACCACGCCCGTGCCGAGGGCGGAGCGAAGCTGGCCGTCGCGCATGGGCACGTGGCTGCCGGCGACGAACATCATCAGGGCGAAGCCCACATCCGCCAGGAAGGCGAAGGTCGGGTCCGTCGGATCGACGAGCCGGAGCCCGGTCTGTCCCACGGTGATTCCGGCCAGCAGCTGTCCGAGCATCACCGGCAGGCTCCACCGGCGGGGGATCGCCAGCAAGGGGCCCAGCAACGCCACCAGGGAGATGATCGCGAGTGTCTGGAAGGTCATCGCTGATTCCATTTCAGGTTGCATGCCCCGAATGAAGAAAGTGGGCCCCGTCGGGCTCGAACCGACGACCCAAGGATTAAAAGTCCTTTGCTCTACCAACTGAGCTAGAGGCCCGCGGTTAATAATGTACAGGGGATTGCCCGAGGGTTTTTCTCGGTACCGTGAGAGAACGTCCCGCAAGCGTCGAGACGGATGCGCCCACAGCGAACACACAGGAGGATGCGATGGCCGAAGACTTCCACAAACCGACCCAGTTCTCCGGCAGCAAATTCGAATCCTTCCAGGGGGGCGAGGACCCCGCCTCGATCAGCCGGGTCGCGCACGAAACCGCGCACGCTCTCCTGGCGCGCGTGCGCAGCGACCCTGACCCTGAGGTGGTGGAGCGACTCGTGGCCTACACCGACGAGCACGGCATCGACGCCGTGGCTGAGCTGTGGTCACGGGCGACGCCGCGCAGCCTTCCGGGTGCGCTCTGGCGCCTCTACCTGGTGCGGTTGCTGATCCGTCAGGATCCGGAAGGCACCGCGTTCCTCTACCAGCGCGGAACCGAGGTCACGGTCGCCATCGATCCGCTGGTCGCGGGCGCCGCGGCCCCGACGGGGCCGGGGGAGATCATCGCCCTGGCCGACCAGATCCTGCGCGGGATCTTCACGGGCGACTTCGCCGTGGCGCTGGACCGGGCGGCGGCGTTCTGCCGCGTGACCTCGGTCGGCTGCACGAGCGTCGCCGATGACCTGGAGACGACGGAGCCGGTCCGGTCCACCGAACTCACCACCCGCGCCCTGCGGTTCTCGACTACAGCGCAGGAATTCGGTTCCTGCGCCCGACTGTGGCGCAGCGAGTCGCTCGACTAGACGAATTCACCGGCCGCGTCGTTTAGACTGAATGCTGGTCGGGCCGCAGTAACCCCGGGCTCCAATATTCGCCGCTTCGAGCGGCCTCGCGCCGAGAGGCGTTCTGCGGCCCGGCCTTCACTTCGCGACCCGCCGCCTCCGGGCGTGGGCCGGACCAATCCGATGCGGACTCGGCACCGAACCTCAGTCATGGAACGCGACAAGACCTGACATGCTTGTTCTCATGCCTTCTGACTTCGACTTCGAGCCTGAGTCGACGGTCGCGGACACCAAGGAACAACTCCTGGGCCGGGTGGCGCAGGGTGACGAAGCGGCGTTCGGCGAGCTGTACGACCAGATGGCGCCGCGCGTACTGGGACTGGTCAGACGGTTGCTGGTCGATCCCGCCCAGTCGGAGGAGGTGACCCAGGAGATATTCCTGGAGATCTGGCAATCGGCGACCCGGTACGAGGCTCAGCGTGGTGGGGCCTCCACCTGGATCCTGACGATGGCGCACCGGCGCGCGGTCGACCGGATTCGGTCCTCGCAGGCCAGTCGCGAGCGTGATGTGAAAATCGGCATCCGTGACCTCGCGGTTGCCTTTGACGAGGTATCCGAAACAGTGGAAGTACGGCTCGAGCACGAAAGGGTGGAGAAGGCGATGTCCAGATTGACGCAACTGCAACGCCAGGCGATCAGCCTCGCCTATTACGGCGGCCTCAGCCAGAGCGAAGTGGCCGAGCGACTGCAGATCCCGCTCGGAACGGTGAAGACGAGGCTGCGAGACGGCATGATCAGGCTTCGCGACGAGTTGGGCGTGGCGTCATGAGCGAGAACTCCCGTCCGAACGGCGACGACCGCACTGACCACCCGGGCGACCTGGCCGGCGCCTACGCCCTGAACGCGCTCGGAGCAGACGACGCCGCCGAGTACGAGGAGCACCTCGCCGAGTCGGAGCAGGCCAGGATCGAGGCTGCCGAGCTGGGCGACACCGCAGTCGCGCTGGGCCTGGCCACGGCGCCCGTGCAGCCGTCTGCGGGGCTCAGGGCCTCGCTGATGGCGAAGCTCGCGTCGACCCCCCAGCTGCCCGCACTGGACGCTCAGGCTGCCGCTCCGCAGGCCGAACCGGTCAGGACCGAGGCGACCCGGCCCGAGACGACCTCGCCCGAGGCGACGAAGCCCGATGCGGTGGCGCCCGAGACGACCTCGCCAGAGGCGACGAAGCCCGACACGACGGATGTCCCCCCAACAGCCCCAACGGCCGCGCCGCCGGGCGGCGGGGCGGCCGCAGGGCGGGCCCGCGCGCGCTGGTTCCAGCGGCCCGTCGCACTCCTGTTGGCCGCCGCCGCTGCCGTGGCGCTGTTCGTGGCCGGAGGATTCGCCGGCCAGGCGTTCAACACGAACCGGTTCGAAACGCAGCAGGCCGCCAGTCTGGCGGAGATCAACGCCGCCCCGGACTCGCAGCGGGCGTCGACGACCACGGCCGACGGGCATCCGGCCACCCTGGTCTGGTCCAGCGAACGCCGGCTCTCCGCGCTGCTGGTCGACGACCTGCCGTCCCTGCCCTCGGACAAGGACTACCAGCTCTGGTACATCGGGGGCGACGGCGCGGTCTCGGCCGGCACCTTCGACTCCTCCGGCACGGGCACCGTCTGGCGCGTGCTTGACGGCACGCTGACGGCCGGAGACACGATCGGGGTGACCGTTGAACCCCGCGGCGGCTCCCGGCAGCCCACCACCGACCCGATTGTCGCCATCCAGAGTTCCTGATCAATCGTTTATGCTCGGCGTATGACACTGCCATTCACGCTGCTGATCGACCCGGTGCCGGCCGATTCACCCCGCACGGATTTCGGCGACACGTTCCATGAGGTCGCCTCCGACGCGCCCGCCCTGCGCGTGGACGACCTCAGCGCCCAGCGTGGAGACGGCATTTTCGAAACCCTCGGGTTCATCGACGGGTATCCGCAGGAGGTCGGGCCGCACGTCGGGCGCCTGTGCAATTCGGCGGCGATCTGTGACCTCCCGTCGCCCAACGTCGCCCAGTGGTTCGCCGCGATCGCGCACGCCACCGGACGGCTTCCCCGCACGGGTGAGATCGCCCTGAAAATCGTGCTCAGCCGCGGGGTCGAACCCGGTCCGGTCCCCACGGCCTGGCTGCAGGCGACCAAGGCGCCCGATTTCGGTCCCGTCCGCGCGCACGGCGTGCGCGCGGTCACCCTGGACCGCGGGTATCCGCGCGGCGTCGCCGAGCAGGCGCCGTGGCTGCTGATGGGGGCCAAAACGCTCAGCTATGCGGTGAACATGGCCGCGCTGCGGGAGGCGAAGCGCCGGGGCGCGGACGACACGATCTTCATCACCCACGACGGGTTCGTGCTGGAGGGGCCCACGTCGAGCGTCGTCCTCCGCTCCGGCGGGGTCTACGTCACGCCGGTGCCCAGCGGGTCGATCCTGCACGGAACGACCCAGCAGAGCGTCTTCGAACACCTGCAGGCGGCCGGGGAGCGCACCGAATACCGGGACGTGACCGTCGAGGAGCTGCGGGCGGCGGAGGCTCTCTGGCTGGCGTCGAGCATTCGGATGGCCGTGCACGTCACCGAGCTCGACGGGCGCTCCCTGCCCGTCGACGCGGAGCATACCCGCGCCATGAACGTCCACCTGTTGGCCCGCACCACCTGACCCGCAGCAGCGACCAGCTCTGAACCAATTCGACGGAGATTCTGCTCCCACGAGGACGGATCAGGCGATTCTGGCGCGTTTGGGCCAGAATCTCCGTCGAATTCGTTGGGGGCAGGCCACCAACTGTTAGCCGAATCGGCCGGAGACGTAGTCCTCGGTGGCCTGCACGCCCGGGTTGGAGAAGATCGTGGTGGTGTCGTCGTACTCGATCAGCTTGCCGGGCTTGCCGGTGCCGGCGATGTTGAAGAATCCGGTGCGGTCGGAGACCCGCGAGGCCTGCTGCATATTGTGCGTGACGATCACGATCGTGTAGTCGGCCTTCATCTCCTCGATCAGGTCCTCGATCGCCAGCGTCGAGATCGGGTCCAGGGCCGAGCAGGGCTCGTCCATCAGGATGACGTCGGGCTGCACCGCGATCGCCCGCGCGATGCAGAGGCGCTGCTGCTGCCCGCCGGACAGGCTCGAGCCGGGCTTGTCGAGCCGGTCCTTGACCTCGTTCCAGAGGTTCGCCCCCTGCAGGGACTTCTCCATCAGGTCGTCGGCGTCGGTCTTGGCCATCCGGCGGTTGTTGAGTTTCACGCCGGCCAGCACGTTGTCCCCGATCGACATGGTGGGGAACGGGTTCGGACGCTGGAACACCATGCCGACCTGCCGGCGCACGAGCACCGGGTCGACGCCCGGGCCGTAGAGGTTGTTGCCGTCGATGAGCACCTCGCCGGTGACGTACGCCCCGGGGATGACCTCGTGCATCCGGTTCAGGGTGCGCAGGAACGTGGACTTCCCGCACCCGCTGGGCCCGATCAGGGCCGTCACGGTGCGGGGCTCGATCGTCAGCGACACGCCTTCGACAGCCAAGAACTTGCTGTAATAGACGTTGAGGTCGTTGACTTCAATGCGCTTGGACATGCATTCCTTCGAGTTGGACGGCCAGCGGCCGGGGTGGAGCCTAGCGGCCGAGCTTGGGGGAGAAGAGTTTGGCGATGATGCGTGCGAGGGCGTTGAGCAGCATCACGATCAGGACGAGGGTCAGCGCGCCGGCCCAGGCCCGGTCCAGGTAGGCCTGGGTGTCCGCACCCTGGTTGGCGTACTGCGTGTACACGAACACCGGCAGGGTCATCATCCGCTCGTTGAACAGGTCATAGTTCATGCTCGCCGTGAAACCGGAGATGATCAGCAGCGGCGCGGTCTCGCCGATCACGCGTGCGATCGAGATCATGATTCCGGTGACGATGCCGGCCAGGGACGTGGGCAGCACGACCTTGAGAATCGTCAGCCACTTCGGCACGCCGAGCGCGTACGCGGCCTCGCGCAGCTCATTGGGAACGAGCTTGAGCATCTCCTCGCTCGAGCGCACGACGACCGGGATCATCAGCACCGACAGGGCGATCGCGCCGCCGAACCCGAACCGGATGCCCGGGTCGCTGAAGAGCAGGGAGAACAGGGCGAAGGCGAAGAGGCCCGCGACGATCGAGGGGATGCCGGTCATCACGTCCACGAAGAAGGTGATCGCCCGTGACAGGCGACCGCGGCCGTACTCGGTGAGGTAGATGGCCGTGAGCAGGCCGATCGGCACCGAGATCAGGGTGGCGACGCCCGTGATCAGCAGAGTGCCCATCACGGCGTGCAGGGCCCCGCCGCCCGCACCGACCACGTTGCGCTGGGATGCCGTGAAGAACGTCGGGGTGAGGAAGGCCGGCAGGCCGTTGATCACCGTGGTGGCGATCAGGGAGACGAGCGGGAGCAGGGCGATGACGAAGGCAGCGGTGACGAGGGCGGTGATCAGGCGGTCCTTGGCCTTGCGCACACCCTCGACGAAGTAGGACAGCAGGTAGATGGCGACGCAGTAGAGCACCGTGCCGAAGAAGAGCGTGCCGGCGATGTTGAAGCTCGTGCTGGCTCCGGAGAGCTGCACCACGAAGAACGCCGCGGCGGTGACCAGCCAGCTGCCCAGCAGCACGGCCAGACCCGAGTGCTTCGGAAGCTTGCCGGCCGTGAGCGAGTTCGACATGGGCGCGGCCAGGGTGGTCGTGCTCATCAGTTCGCTCCCGAGAAGGCCTTGCGGCGGTTGATGATGAGGCGGGCGATCATGTTCACGGCCAGCGTGATGACGAAGAGCACCAGGCCGGTGGCGAGCAGGATGTTCACGCCGGTCCCGTGCGCCTCGGGGAAGTTCAGGGCGATGTTGGCGGCGATCGTGGTGGGGTTCTGCGAGGTGAGCAGCTGGAAGACGACCTGGGAGCTGGGGGAGAGCACCATGGCCACGGCCATCGTCTCGCCCAGCGCGCGGCCGAGGCCGAGCATCGACGCCGAGATGATGCCGGACCGGCCGAACGGCAGCACGGCCATCGCGATCATCTCCCACCGGGTCGCTCCGAGGGCGAGGGACGCCTCCTCGTAGAGCACGGGGGTCTGCAGGAAGATCTCACGGCACAGGGCGGTGATGATCGGCAGCACCATGACGGCCAGCACGATCGCGACCGTCAGGATCGTGCGGGCGGTCCCGGAGACCGGACCGGCGAAGAGGGGGATCCAGCCGAACCATTCCACCAGGGTGGCGTAGAACGGCTGCAGCAGCGGGGCGAGAACGCCGATGCCCCAGAGGCCGAAGACGACGGACGGCACGGCGGCGAGCAGGTCGACGATGTAGCCCAGTCCCTGCGAGAGCTTGCGGGGAGCGTAGTGCGAGATGAACAGTGCGATGCCGATGGCCAGCGGAACGGCGATGAGCAGGGCCAGGAACGCCGACCAGAGCGTGCCGAAGGCGAGCGGCCAGGCATACGACCAGAAGTTGGTGTATCCCCCGGTGAAGTCCTCCGGCTTCGCCACGAAGGCGGGCAGGCTCTGCACCAGCAGGAAGGCGGCGACCGCGGCGAGTACGGCGAGGATCAGGCCGCCGGAGACCACAGTGGCGGTGGAGAAGATGCGGTCGCCCGGGCGCTGAGGCGCCCGGATCGTTCCACGGGCAACTGCGGTGGTCATGCCTGGCATCTCCCTGAAGTGGTGAGGTGGTGAGTGTGGGGGAGGTTCGAGCCGCTGGCCACAAACCTCAGTCTGCCCGGTCCGGGAGGCGCATGCAATGCGACGCGTCCCGGACCGGGCAGACCAGAGGTGGTGCTTGTGACGGGGTGTTACTTGACGGTCTCGAGAACCGCGGCGACCTTGTCGGCGAGTTCGGTCGACAGCGGCGCGGCGCCACCGGCGGATGCGGCGACCTTCTGGCCGTCTTCGCCGGCCATGTAGCTGACGTAAGCCTTGACGAGTTCACCCTTGGCGGCGTCGGCGTATTCGGTGCAGACGATCGCGTAGCTCACGAGAACGAGCGGGTAGTGCGTCGGGTCCGTGGTGAGGCGGTCGATCTTGATGGCGATGTCGTTCGCCTCGCGACCCTCGACGAGGGGCGAGTCGTTGACGACGGCGGCAGCAGCGTCGGCCGTGTAGCCGACGAACTCGTCGCCGACCTTGATCTTGGCGACGCCGAGCTTGCCGGCCTTCGAGGCATCCGCGTAGCCGATGGTGCCCACGCCGTTGGTGACGGCGTCGACGACACCGGAGGTGCCCTTGGCGCCCTCACCGGTCTGGAGCGGGAACGGGTCGGCCGGTGCGTCGGTCCACACGTCGGGAGCGGTCTGGAACAGGTAGTCGGTGAAGTTCTTCGTGGTGCCGGAGTCGTCCGAGCGATGCACGGGGGTGATCGCGGCCGCGGGGAGCTTCGCCTTCGGGTTCAACGCGGCGATGGCCGGGTCGTTCCAGGTCGTGATCTCGCCCTTGAAGATCTTGGCGAGCGTGTCGGAGTCCAGGTTGAGGTCCTTGACGCCCTCGACGTTGAAGATCACGGCGATCGGGGAGATGTAGACCGGGAGGTCCACGGCGGTCGCGCCGGGGGCGCAGGCGGTGAACGTGCCGGCCAGCTCCTCGTCCTTCAGGTAGGAGTCACTGCCGGCGAAGTCCGAGCCGCCGCCGATGAAGGTTTCGCGGCCCGCGCCGGAGCCGGAGGGGTCGTAGTTGACGGTGACGTCGGGGTTGGCGGTCTGGAACGCTGCGATCCAGGCCTCCTGGGCTGAGCCCTGCGCGGAGGAGCCGGCGCCGGTCAGGGTACCGGTGAGGGCGCTGTCGCTGGCGGGGGCGGCGGATTCGTTCGAGGCGCATGAAGACAGTGCAAGAGCGGCAACGACGGCGATGACCGCGGGTCGGCCAAAACGCGTGAAGTTCACAAGGATCCCTTTCGAGGGTTGACTGCAAAGAAACTGACTGCTCGGTAAAGGCCGGTGCCGGCCTCGTGGAGACAATATTCCTTGCGGTTAACGACACCCCTGCACGCAGGTGAACGGAAGGTTAACGAGCTGTGGCAAGCCCGGAGGGGCCCGCCACGACGCATTCGAGAAAGGCCCGGTCAGACGGCAGGCGAGTGTGTTTCGATCGCGACGATTCCGGAGCTCGGATTGTCGGCGGACAGGTGCACGACCGAGAACGACCCGGTTTCCAGCGCCGAGGCATCAGAAATGTAGGAACCGTAGGTGCTGCCGGTGGCGAGGGCGATCTCGTGCAGGATCTCCGGGAGCACCGGCCCGTGGCTGCAGATGACGGCCGTTTTGCGCGAGCGCACCCGCTTGCCGATGCCCGCCCGCACATCCGCGCGGCCCTGCTCGAACGCGTCCTGGCTGTACCGCTCGGTGCGTTTGACCTGGATGCCCGTGGCCGCGGCGAGCGGGGCGACGGTGGTCACGCAGCGCGTCGCGGTGCTCGACACGATCCGCCGGGGCTGCCAGGCGGCGATCGTGGGCACGATGGCGGCGGCCTGCCTGACCCCGCGCTCGGTGAGTGGCCTGCTGCTGTCCGGGCCGTCCCAGTTGCCCGGATGAACGGCCTTGCCGTGCCGGAGCGCGATCAGGGCGAACGTACGGGTGACACCGATGTCGACCAGTTTTGCGAACGCGTCGATGATGTCCACGTCGGGCGTGTAGCTGAGGTAGGTGCGGGCTTTCTTGATGGTGACCCATTCGATCGCGGCCACCTCGCCGTTGGGAACGAACGTGGAGTGCTGGATGGCCTCCGGGGAGACCTCAGCGGCCCAGTAGTGCACGATCTTCTCGCGTCCGTTGAGCAGGGAGTAGGCCGAGATGCCCAGGGGCACGCCGAGGGCGATCGCGAGTCCCGTCTCCTCCCCGATCTCGCGCACGGCCGTCTGCGGCAGCGTTTCACCGGGATCGACCTTCCCTTTCGGGATGGTCACGTCGCCGTACACGGTGCGGTGGATGAGCAGGACGTTCATCTTGCCGTCGATCAGGCGCCAGCAGACGGCGCCGGCGGCGTATACGGGGTCGGTCATCGACGGCCGGTGGGGCGCTTGCGGAGGGATATTTGTTGCATGAGCCTGTTCTGCATGTCGTCGAGCGGGTGCCCGGATTCGTCCTGATGGTGCCTGGTCCACTCGCCCGAGCTGTCCAGCCACCACGACGAGGTGCGGTCGTCCATCGCCCGGGTGAAAAGGGCGTCGATTTCGGCGAGGTGGTCAGGGTCGACCAGTCTCACCAGTGCCTCGACGCGGCGATCGAGGTTGCGGTGCATCATGTCGGCGCTGCCGATGTAGACCTGCGGGTCGCCGTTCGTGTGGAACGAGAAGATCCGCGAGTGCTCCAGGTAGCGGCCGAGGATGGAGCGCACCTTGATGTTCTCGCTCATCCCGGGCACGCCCGGTTTGAGGCTGCAGATGCCGCGCACCCAGATCTCGACCGGCACCCGGGCCTGGCTGGCCCGGTAGAGTGCGTCGATGATGGCCTCGTCGACCATGGAATTGACCTTGATCCGGATGCCGGACGGCTTGCCGGCCTGGGCGGCGGCGGTTTCCAGCGCGATGCTCTTGAGCAGCCCGCGGCGCAGGTGCAGCGGGGCCACGAGGAGACGCTTGAACTTCTTCTCGATGGCGTAGCCGGAGAGCTCGTTGAACAGCCGGGTGAGGTCCTTCCCGACCTGCGGATCCGCCGTCAGGAGGCCGAGGTCCTCGTACAGCCGGCTGGTCTTGGGGTTGTAGTTGCCCGTGCCGATGTGGCTGTAGTGGCGCAGCACTCCGCCTTCGTTGCGCACGACCAGGGCGAGCTTGCAGTGGGTCTTCAGGCCGACGAGGCCGTAGACCACGTGCACGCCGGACTTTTCGAGCTTGCGCGCCCAGGTGATGTTCGCCTGCTCATCGAAGCGGGCCTTGATCTCGACCAGGGCGAGCACCTGCTTGCCGGACTCGGCGGCCGCGATCAGCGCCTCCACGATGGGGCTGTCCCCGGAGGTGCGGTACAGGGTCTGCTTGATGGCGAGCACGTCCGGGTCGGCCGCGGCCTGCTCGAGGAACGCCTGCACGCTGGTCGCGAACGATTCGTACGGGTGGTGCAGCAGGATGTCCCGGCGGGCGATGGCGCTGAAGATGTCCGGTTCCGCGTTCGGCTCGGGCGCCAGCAGCTGCACCGCCGTGGTCGGCACGTGCTTGGCGTACCGCAGGTCGGGCCGGTCGATGCGCAGGTCGAACAGGCCGCCCAGGTCGAGCGGCGCGGGCAGGCGGTAGACCTCCTGCTCGGTCACGTCGAGCTCGCGCACCAGCAGGCCCAGGGTGACCTCGTCCATGTCTTCGGTGATCTCGAGGCGGATGGGCGGGCCGAACCGGCGACGCAGCAGTTCCTTCTCGAGGGCTTTGATCAGGTTCTCGGTCTCGTCTTCCTCGCTCTCGACGTCCTCGTTGCGAGT
>JACMQV010000026.1 GCA_014376815.1 Cryobacterium sp. | reverse complement strand
TCGCGGGCCGTGTCGGGGTCGATCGGCCCGTAGTTTTCGAGGTACCCGGGCTCCTCGCTGCGGCCGAGGAGAGTCAGCACGGGGACCGTGACCTGGACGGTGGCGCGGATGCCCGACGCGAGTCCGCCCGGAGTGACCCCGTCGATCAGGAGGTCACTGAGCACATCCGTGCGCAACTGGGTCAGAGAGCGCAGCTCCTCCGGCCCCTGCAGGCTGCGGGCGGTGTCGTTGGCCCGGTGGAAGATGGCGTGCACGGTCTCGGAGCTCGTGGTCAGGCTCAGGGTCGCCATCCCGTCGGCTTCGGCCTGCAGCCAGGAGGTGCGCTCTCCGAATGATTTCGCCTTGCGGGCGGTGATCGACTCGGGGTGCAGGCGTTCCCGGATCATGCGTGCCTGGTGCTTGAGTTTGGCCGCGGTTAGAGTGCGCGCGGCGGGGAGCAGCGACTGCTCGAAGGCCGGCAACGCGTCGGCGGGCACCGAGCAGGCCTGGCCGATCACGGCCTGGGCGTGCTGGTAGCTGATCTCGCCGGCGTGCAGCGCCGCCCGGGTGTCGGGGAGGTCTTCGGCCAGGGCCCGAGACTCGGCGATCAGGTTCTCGGCGGTGGGTTCGGGGATGTGCAGGGTGCAGGCCAGTTCGCTGGAGAATTCGCGGTGGGCGATCTCGACCGGGTCCCACCGGGAATTCGCCCTGCGGGGAATCTTCGCGGCGTTCGCTTCGCTGAACCGGCGGGCCTCGTCGATCATGTCGGCGCGCTGGGCGAAGTCTCGCGCGATGCCGCGATGGACGGCGGCGATCGCGTCGAATCGGGTGCCGAGTTGCGATTGGGAGGAGCTGACTGAGGTGGTCATGGCACTCACGTTACGGGGCACCACTGACACTCAACGGGGTCTAACGAGAAGTGTGAATAAGCCGGTCAAACTTGCTTTGTGGAGGGATTGCCGGTGGCCAGGCGAGCGCCCGCCGGACTGCCGGGCGAGCCCTTACGGGTGAAGACTGGCCGCGGCGCCGCGGCCCACGGCATCCGTCACCTGGTCCAGCAGCCGGGAGGCGATGTTCCAGCGCTGCCAGTACAACACCACGTCGATCGGATGCCGCGGCGCCAGTTCCACGAGCCGGCCGTCGCCGAGCTCGGTGAGGCACTGCTGCTCGGGCAACAGCCCCCAGCCCAGGCCGAGCACCACCGCGCGGGCGAAGTCGGCCGACGTGGGGATGTGGTGGCGCGGGACATCCGTGGCCCGGCCGCCGATGCCGCGCAAGAACCGGTGCTGCAGGTCGTCGCGACGGTCGAAGTTGACCATCGGGGCGGTGTCGAGCCCGGCGAGGTCCGGACCCGCGAGGTCCGAACCCGTGAGGCCCGAACCCGCGAGGTCCGAACCCGCGAGGTCCGAACCCGCGCCGGCGACGCCGCCCAGCCAGGCATCGACGAACCGGGGGCTGGCCACAGCCCGATAGCGCATCGAGCCCAGCCGCGTCGAGCTGCAGCCCTGCACCGCCTCGGCCGTGGAGGTGACCGCGGCCATCACGGCTCCCGAGCGCAGCAGCGAGGTGGTGTGCTCCTGGTCTTCGCGGTAGATGTCGAAGACCGCGCCGCTCTCGGCGGGCACGGCGGCGAGCGCATCGAGGAACCAGGTTCCCAGGGAATCGGCGTTGACCGCCACCGCCAGCGAGGTGCGGCCGCCCGTCTGCAGGCCCGCGCCGAGCTCGGTGGCCACGTCGCTCTCGAGCAGCTGCACCTGACGCGCATGCCGCAGCACCACGTCGCCGGCGATGGTGGGCACGACCGGGTTCACCCGCTGAATCAGCACCTGGCCGGCCGCCTGTTCCATGGCCTTGACCCGTTGCGAGACAGCGGATGCCGTGAGCCGCAGCCGCTGCGCCGCCGCCTCGAACGTGCCCTCTTCGACGAGCGCAACCAGGGTGTGCAGGTGGTCCAACTGGAATGCCATCATTAGCCTCGCTTAGGTATGCTTCGAAAGTTTAGCTGTACTGCATCTTGGGGTGTCTCCTAGATTTGCCAGCATGGATCTCGCCACCACCCTCCTCCCGGCGCTGCTCGGGTTCGGCACCGGGCTCGCCCTGATTGTGGCGATCGGCGCCCAGAACGCCTACGTTCTGCGGCTCGGGATCGAGGGGCGCACGCGCACCATCCTGCCGGCGGTGCTGATCTGTTCCCTCTCGGATGCCGCGCTCATCTTCGCGGGGATCCTTGGCATCGGCCTGCTGGTGGAACAGACCCCGGTGGCGTTGATCGTGATCCGGGTCATCGGGGCCGCGTTCCTGCTGGCCTACGGCGTGTTCGCCGCCGTGCGGGCCTTCAAACCGGGGGGCCTGGTGGCGAATGCCTCGCCGATCCCGATCAGCACCCGGGCCGCGGTGGCGACCATGCTCGCCCTCACCTGGCTGAACCCGCACGTCTACCTGGACACCCTGATCTTCCTCGGCTCGGTGGCCAACCAGCAGGGCGAGTCCGCCCGCTGGTGGTGGGGCGCCGGCGCGATCACGGGCAGCTTCGTGTGGTTCTTCAGCCTCGGCTTCGGTGCCCGCCATCTGCGGCGGTTCTTCGCCCGCCCGGGTTCGTGGCGCATCCTCGACGGTTTCATCGCCGTCGTGATGCTGTCGCTCGGGGTGCGGATGGCATTCGGGGTGTAGGTGCGCCCGGGAGGGGGTTTGCCATCCCTCTCGTGCAGCACTGCAAGCAGCTGGGCCGCGTCGTGGTGGGCATCGGGGCGTCCGGCTCAACGAGCAGCGCGGGCATCCGTTGTGCCGGAGCGCGCCGCCCCACGCGGTGAGGGGTTCCAAATCGACCTTCAAGCGGCCCGGGAAGGTCGATTTGCGACCCCTCAGGAGCGCGCAGGGCTGACGGTTCGGCTGAGGCCTGATCCGGGCAGATACCGGAACAGGGACGATCGGCGGCCGGCAGCGCTCAGGCGGTCGGCACCCGCAGCAGGGCCCCCTCGTTGCGGCAGGTGGCCGCCGCGATCAGCATGGCGTCGGCCAGCAGGGACTGCCAGCCGGCGGCATCCGTGGGCACGCCCCGCGTCAGCATGGTCTGCACGGTCGACGCGAGGGTGGCGTCGCCCGCGCCCATGGTGTCGACCACGGCGCCGGGCAGGGACGTGATCGGCTCGCGCACGAGCAGGCCGCCGGCGGTGGCCACGGATGCGCCGAAGCGCCCGGCCGTGGCCAGCACCGTCTGCGTGCCGGCCGCCAGCAGCCGTGCCCGCAGGTCGTCCAGGGTGCTGCGGTAAAGCAGTTCGGCGTCTTCGTCGCCGACCTTGGTCAGCAGGCTCCGAGAGGCCATCCGCTCGAAGTTCGCCACCAACAGGGCTGCGTCGGCGAGCATGCCGGCGCGCGGGTTCGGGTCGATCACCAGGCGCCGCTCCGGCTCGGAGACCGCGGCGATGAAGGCATCCGTCTGCGCCGTGTCGTCGAACGGGAAGCAGCTCACGACGACCAGGCGCGCCGCGTCGAGGGCCGCGCGCTCGGCGGGTCCGAACTCGATCCGCCGCTTCTTCGCGGCCTCGTTGAACGCATACCGCGGCTCGCCGTCGGTGCGGTCGGAGGTGGCACGCGAACTGCCGAAGGGGCCGGGCGTGGCCACCAGGGTGACGTCGTGGGAGGCGAGGAAATCGCGCAGCACGGCACCGTCGGCGTCGTCCCCGACCATCGCGATCAGGGTCGTGGGCACGCCCAGCACGGCCAGGCCGACCGCCACGTTGAGCGCGGCGCCGCCGGGGAATTCGCGCAGGGACTCCGGATCGCGCATCTCGTCGATGAGGGCGTCGCCGACGACGACGACGCGGTTGGTCTGTGACATGTGTTCTCCCGGTGTCGCGAGCTCTCGGCTCGTTGAAACCACCCTATGTGCGCCAGTGGCAACCACGTTCGTCCGGTGCTTGTCCACCCCCTTCCGCGTCGGGGCGGCCCGACGTAAGCTCCGTCTTAGGCGGGAGCGTTCCCCGAACGCCGGTCCTTAGTCCCTGATTGCAGGGTCCGGACGAGACCGGACAGAAACGCCCCTCGTCGGGGACAGGACATCATCGGGGTGACCTGTCCCCACACAACCGCCCGCACACGCGCCCGCCCGACCAGACAGCGGCGCCGATCGGTGCATTCCGGTACGGCACGTACAGTCGGAGCATGGCACCGAACTCACCGACACCCTGGATCGGCTCCGACGAGATCTTCGCCCGGGTGGGCGTCGCCGCGGCGGTGCGCGCGCTGCAGGCCGCCGTGCGCGGCGGGCTCGACCCGGCAACCGATTTCACCCGCAGCGTCCTGAACGTAAAGCAGGGCCAGCTGCTGCTCATGCCGTCCCAGTCCGCGGAGTTCGTCGGGGTGAAGGTCGCCACGGTCGCGCCGGGCAACCCCGCCCTCGGCCGGGACCGTATCCAGGGCGTCTACCTCCTGATGGATGCCGGCACGCTCAGCCCGGTCGCCCTGCTCGACGGCATCGCGCTGACGACCCTGCGCACCCCGGCCGTGTCCGCGGCCGTCGCCGACCTGCTCGCCCCCGCCGAGGTGGAGCACCTCGTGGTCTTCGGCTCGGGGCCCCAGGCCTGGGGGCATGTCGAGGCGATGCGCGCCATCCGCCGGATCGAGCGGGTCACCGTGGTCGGCCGGCACCCGGGCCGCGCCGAGGCCCTGGCCGAACGGGTACGGGCGAGCGGGCTGGCCGCGCAGACGGGCGCCCCCGGCGCCGTGCGGGACGCGCAGCTCATCGTCTGCGCCACGACCGCCCGCACCCCGCTGTTCGACGGCGACCTGGTGCCCGTCGACTCCTGCACCGTGGCGGTCGGTTCGCACGAACCCGATGCCCGGGAGCTGCCCACGGCACTGATCGGCCGCGCGCAGGTCGTCGTGGAGGACACCCAGGTGGCACTGCGGGAGGGCGGCGACGTGCTGATCCCGCTCCGGGAGGGCGTGATCGAGGCCGGCTCCCTGGTGCCGATGGCCGACATCCTCACCGGCTCGGTCGCGGTCGACCACGACCGCCCCCGCGTCTTCACCAGCTCCGGCATGTCCTGGCAAGACCTGGTCGTCGCCGCGGCGGTCCTCCACCCGTAATCCCACCGCGCGTGTCCGCCCCAGATCACGTCGAACCAATTCGACGGAGATTCTCTCGTAAAGGCCGTTTTCCAGAGGGTTTGTCACCTTTTTTGGCAAGATCTCCGTCGAATTCGCTCGGACTGGAGGTGCTGCACGGCGGGCCCGGGCTCGCTGCGCCGCAGGCCGAACCGGCTTCAGCCGACGGCCGCGGGCGACGGATGCGGCGCGGCCGGCACCGCGGGCAGAACCGCCGCGCGCCCCAGCCGGTGCCGCTGTTCGACCCGCTGCCCCCAGGAGGTGCCCGCGATGATCAGTGCCGCACCGAGCACCGCCACGAGGCCGAGTCTCTCACTGCCCAGGCTCACACCCACGAGCACCGCCCAGACCGGCTCGGTGCCCATCAGCAGGCTGGCGCGCGCGGCGGAGGTGCGCCGGATCGCCCAGGTCTGGGCCAGGAACGCGAACACGCTGCAGGCCAGACCGAGGTAGAGCACCCCGAGCCAGGCGGCCGGGCCGAAGGCGCCGATCGCCCGCAGCGTGCCCGGGGCATCCGCTGCGGAGAACACCACGGCGCCCACGCAGGCCTGCACCAGCGTGATCGTGAGCGTGCCGGGCGGGCGGGCGGCGCCGTTGCCCCGGGTCAACCGGCCGACCATGGTGACGTGCAGGGCACGCACGAGCGCGGCAGCGAGCATGAGCAGGTCGCCAGCGTTCGGGGCGCGGAATCCGTTGCCCGAGACGAGCAGCGCCACCCCGACGACCGCCAGCACCGCGGCCACGAAGAATGAGCGCGGCAGCCAGTTGCGGGCAGCGACCGACTCGAGAATGGGCGTGAGGATGATCGTCAGGCTGATGATGAGGCCCGCGTTCGTGGCCGAGGTCACGGCCACGCCGGCCGTCTCCAGCCACAGGATCGCCGCCTGGGTGAGCCCGAGCAGCACGCCCACGGCCAGTTCCGCCCGGGTCGGCCGCCGCGGCCGGCTCAGCGCCCAGATCACGAGCAGCGCCAGCGCCGCCGCCAGGAAGCGCAGCGCGAGCACGGCACCGACGCTCGCCTGCTCGGTGAGCACCTTGGCGGCGAGGTAGCTGCCGCCCCAGACCAGCGCGACCAGGAGGAGGACGGCGTCGATGCGGTAGCGCCCGAGCCGCGCGAGAGTGGTCATGGGCTAATGCTCCCGGGCAGCATCGGTTAAGTCCAGATGGCGAATACTGAACCCACACTTTAGTTTTTGCTTATGGATCTCCATCAGCTCTTCATCCTGCGGGAGCTCGGCGAGCGCGGCAGCGTCGCCGCGGTGGCCCGCGCACTGTTCGTCTCGTCGTCGGCGGTGTCGCAACAGCTGTCGGCGCTGCAGCGCACCACGGGCGTGGCCCTGACCGAGCGACGCGGGCGCACCCTTGTGCTGACCCCGGCGGGCACCGCGCTGGCGGCCGCCGCGGCAACGGTGTCGACGGCGATGGCCGCCGCTGAGGAGGCGGTCGCCCGCTTCCACGATGAGCCGGCCACACCGGTGAGCCTGTCGGCGTTCCACAGCGCCGGGCTGGCCTGGTTCGGCCCGCTGATCTCCCGGCTGAGCCTGTCGACCGGGTCGGCGGCGCCGCCGATCCACTGCGGTGACGAGGACGTCGCCCGGCAGGACTTCCCGGCGTTGGTGGCGGACTACGACCTCGTGATCGCCCACCGGCTGCCGCACGATCCGCCCTGGCCGGACCGGGTCACGGTCACGCCGTTGATCTACGAACCGTTCGACGTCGCACTGGCGGCGGGACATCCGCTGGCCGGGCAGTCATCGGTGTCGGTCGCTGAGATCGCGGACGAGCCCTGGATCACCGGCCACGCGGGCTTCCCGCTGGCAGAGGCGGTGAACGTTGTCGCGGCGAGCGCCGGCCGACCCCTGTGGATCGAGCACCGCATCAACGAGTTCTTCGTGGCGGCCTCCGTGGTCGCGTCGGGGACCGCGGTCGCCCTGCTGCCGCGCACCACGATGGCGCCGGTGCCGGGGTCCGGCCTCGTGCTGCTGCCGTTTCGCGACCTGCAGGTCGGCCGGCAGATCGATGTGCTCAGCCGGCCGGAGACGCTGCTGCGCGCCTCGGTGCGACGCGTGCTCGACGAGCTGCGCGCGGTCGCCGGCGGCCGCGCGGCCTGACGCGGCGGCGGAACCCGCACTTCCGGTTCCGCCGCCGAATCAGAGGACGCTCTTGGGCAGCCGGTGCACCGTCACCGCGCCGACGGCGGTGAACGGATGCAGCGGGCCCGGCGCGGCGGAACCCGTGGGTCCCCCGAGCCGCGAGTGGCCCACGGCGCTCATGACCGCATAGGCATCCCCCGGCTCCCAGCCGAGGTCATCGACCAGGAACCCGAACATGTCCTCATAGCCGCGCGTGATGCTCTCCTGCACCGGGTCACCCAGCCCCACGAAGATCCACTCCTGCTCGGTCTCGACCCGGGGCGCCCGAAGAGTCATCCCCTTCACCAGGGCGATGCTGACAACGGCGATCCCCTCGGCCTCGATCGCGACGAAGGAGGACTCCCCCTCGGCCATGATCGCGTGGATGTCCCCGATCGACAGGTAGGCGCCCTCGACCATGACCGGCAGGTACACGATCGACCCGGGCCGGCAGTCCGTGACGTCCATGTTCCCGCCCTGGGGGTAGGACGGCATGATCGTCGAGTTCGAGCCGGTAGCGGGCGCCGTGCCGATGCATCCGATCATCGGGAGCGGCTGGAAGACGTGCCGACCCGTGACGTGAACGCCGGCCGCGTCAATGGGAACCCGGCGGGTGAACATGCCTTCGCCCATGACGTTCCGCAGCGCCCCGGATCCGGGCAGGCTGACCGACCAGCCCCAGTCCTTCAGCCGGATCTCGTGGATCGTGACGGCGAGCGCGTCGCCGGGTTCGGCGCCCTCGACGTAGACCGGTCCGGTCACCGGGTTGATCTGCACGGTGAGCCGGGCCATGTCGTGGTGTGCGTGCAACTGCTCGTAGACCTCATCGCTGGTTTCGAAGCCGATCCGTTCCCCGGTTCCGGGGACGATGCGCAGTGCGGGTTCACGGTCCGCCGCGAATCCGGGCTGACCGTGGCCCTTGTCGAGAAAGTGGTCCACTGTCTACAGCCCCGCTCGTTCGCCGGTGGCGGGAACCGCGAGCGGCTCGGCGCCGGGTTCGCCCTCGAGCGCGGTCTTGCGTCCCGTGTGCCGGTAGTAAAGGAAGACGCCGAGGCCGAGCACGAGCCAGACCACGCCGCCGATCTTGGCCAGGGGGCTCGCGTTGAGCAGCACGTAGCCGATGATCAGGAAGCCGATGACCGGGACCACCAGGTGCAGCAGGTAGTTCGTCGACTTCTTACGCACGATGTAGTGCACGATCACGGACAGGTGCAGCAGCATGAACCCGAAGAGGGCGCCGAAGTTGACCAGCGCCGCGATCAGGTCGATCTGGCCCACGAAGAAGAGCACGAGAACGGCCGAGAGTCCCGAGACCAGGAGGATCGCGTTGCGCGGAACCTGGCGGCCACTGATCTCGCTCAGGAACTTCGGCAACTGGCGGTCCCGACTCATCGAGAACAGCAGCCGCGACGTCGCGGCCTGGGCGGCCATGGCGTTCGCGATGCCGATGGCCAGAACGTTGACCACGAAGAACGCGGTTGCCCAACCGCTGTTCGAGGCGGCTTCGACCACGGTGAAGAACGCGTTGCCGACCTCGCTGTCGCTGAATGACGCCCGCCCCGCCGAGAGCGCGCTGGCGAGCCAGGTCTGCACGATGAAGAGCACAGCGACGATGAGCAGAGCCGTGATCATGGCCTTCCCCGCGGAGTTGCGTCCTCCGGTGGATTCCTCCGCCATCGTGGAGATCCCGTCGAAGCCGAGAAAGCTCAGCACCGCGATTGAGAGGGCGGATGCGATCAGCGGCCCGGTCACCGCGCTTGAGTCCCAGAGCGGGCGGATGGTGAATTCGGCGCCGGGAACCGAACCGGTGGTCAACGCGGTGACGGCGATGACCACGAAGATCACGACGAAGACGAGTTCGATGGCCAGGAAGATTCGGTTCATCCGCTTGATGGAGGTGATCCCCAGCAGGTTGATCACGGTGTTCACGGCCACGAACAGGAGCGCCCAGACCCAGCGCGGGGAGTCAGGGAAGATCCCGATCATCGACTCGGCGGCGAACACGTAGAGCAGGGTGGGAACGAGCAGGTAGTCGAGCAGGATTGCCCAGCCGGCGAAGAATCCCGCCGTGGGATGGATGCCGCGGCCGACGTAGGAGAAGACCGAACCGGCCAGGGGAATCGACTTCGCCATCTGCGCGTAGGCCAGCGCCGTGAAGATCATGGCGATGAGACCGATCAGGTAAACCAGCGGCACCATCCCCTCCGCCGCGTTGTACACGGTGCCGAAGATGGCCCACGGGGCAATCGGCACCATGAAGATGAGGCCGTAGATGAGCAGGTCCGTGGTGGAGACGGACCGTTTCAGCTGCTGCTTGTAGCCAAAGGACTCAAGCTGTTCCTGCGCGTTGAGTTCGGGGGAACCCGGAGATGCGGTCATCGGGGTGCTCTTTCTCTTGGAAACGGGTGGCGGACGGGGGGTGGGGAAGGTCAGGAGTCGTGCCAGGCGAGGAACGCGGCGATGACGGATCGAAACGTCTCGGGCTGTTCGAGATGGGCGCAGTGGCTGGCTCCGGCGAAGACATGGCTGGTCGCGTCGGGAATGTGCTCCAGGTAGGGCTGCCACGTGGCCGGGGTTGCCTCGTCGAATTCGCCGGCCACCACGAGCGTCGGCGCCTCGATCCGCCCGAGTCGGTCGATGATGCTCCAGGTGCGGAGGGTCCCGACCACGTGGAACTCGTTGGCTCCGTTCATGGTGTGGTAGACGGTGGGGTCCGCTTCCATCTGGGCGACGCTGCGCCGGAAGTCGTCCGGGACAGGCACGACCCGGCAGACGTGCCGTTCGTAGAACACCTCTGAGGCAGCCAGATAGTCCGGGTGGGTGATGGTGCCGGCAGCCTCGTGCCAGGTCAGGGTCGACTGCACGTCCTCAGGCAGCAGGGCGCGAAGCCCGGCGGCTCCCTCCGACCAGAGGCCCATCGAGGCCGGGGAGTTGCAGATGGAGAGGCTGCGCAGACCGCCTGGGCGGCGCGTGGCGATCTCGGCGCCGAGCACCCCGCCCCAGGACTGGCCCAGGAGGTGGTAGTCGGCCAGCCCGAGGGCCGCCACGAGATTCTCAAACTCGTCGACGAACAGTTGGGGGGTCCAGAAGTCCGCCGCCGCGCCGGGCAGGTGCGTGCTGTTGCCGCAGCCGAGCTGGTCGTAGTGGATCACGGTGCGCCCGGTACGGGCGAGCTCGTCGAGGTTGCGCAGGTAGTCGTGGGCCATGCCCGGGCCGCCATGCAGCACGACCAGCGGCAGGGCTCCGGCCTGCGGCTCGTCCGGTTCGGTGATGCGAACCCAGGTCTCCCACGCCCCGAACGGCACGGTTCGGGTACTGATCACAGGCATTGGTCTCCCCCGGAACACGACCGTCGATTGGCGGTGAGGATTATCATGGCGCACTAAAGGTCTCACAACAAGACCATTCTTTGTGACTTAATATGGTTGTTACACCCGCGATACATGCACCCCCACCCGGGTGGGCGTGACCAGTCACTGAGGGTAGGGAGCATTATGGGCGATTCAGCGCCGGTCGGCCGGTCGGTCTCCGACGCAGCGCCGAGCCTTGATCTGGCGGGGTCCCTCGGCGCCCCGCTGGCCGCGGTGTCGCGGGCGGACGAGATCACCGACCGGCTGGTCACGGCGATAGCGATCGGCGAGTACCTGCCCGGATCGAGGCTTCCGTCCGAGCGTGAGCTGGCGGCCTCCCTGCGCGTCGGCCGGATGACGGTGCGCGCCGCGATCGCCACCCTGGTCGGCCAGGGCCTCCTGGCAACCCAGCGCGGGCGGGGCGGGGGCTCGTTCGTGCGCGAGCAGTGGACCTCCTCGTCGAACGCATCCGTTCATCGCACCCTGTCAGCGCGCTGGGAGGTGCTCCGCGACACCTGTGAGGCCGTCAGCCGCCTGCAGGGCACGATTGCGCGGGCCGCAGCCGAGAAGCGCACCGATGAGGACGTGGCGCGGCTGCACTCGCGGTTGGCCGCATTCCGGGAGGCCGAGTCGGGCCCCCAGTCCCAGCGGGCCGATGAGCTGCTGCACGTTGCGATCTGCGCGGCAGCCCATAACGACACCCTGCAGTCCGTGTTGTTCGAGTTGGAGTCCCGGGTCAGCATTGCCGCGCCGGCGCATCTGTGGGGCTCAACTGCCGGGATGCGGACGATGGAGCTGCGGGCCCTCGCCGACCACGAGAACCTCGTCGACGCGATCTGCGCCCAGCGCCCCGATGACGCCGCCACGATCGCCCTCAAGCACGCCCGCATCGACCTGGAACTGCTCGAAGACGCTCTGCAGAGGGCCGGCGCTCCAGACGCCTGACCGTGAGCAGACGCCTGACCGTGAGCACACCCCCGTGAGCTCAGCTGTCGACCAGGAGCGCCCAATCGCGCTGCACGTCGCGGCTGAACCGCAGTCGGTTCATCCGGTCGGGGATCTCCCAGATCAGCCACAGCGGCACAGCCAGCAAGGGCCACAGTCCGGCGGGGAGCAGAATCAGGCCGGCAAGAGCCACGAGACAGGCGAGCACAACTTTAACCACGATATCGACCCCCTTGGCCGTTTCCGGTGGAAGGAATACCTACCCTGACATTGAGGCTCCGGAGCGCGGAGAATGCAACGCCCCCGACCTTGGAAACAGCACAGAAAATGGGTGCGGACGGCTCAGGCCGCCAGGGCCAGCGGGACTAGCCTCGGTCGCGGGCCGCGATCCGGTCGAGTTCGGCGCCGATTCCGATGTCCACCACGACCACCCGGCCGGCCACGCCCGCGGCGGGTTCGCGCACCAGGCCCGCCTTGCAGCCCCCGAAGGTCACCGTCACCGCGGCGGGCAACACCGCGCCATCCGGCACGGAGCCGTTGTCCGCGCCGATCCCGCTGGGCAGGTCGACGGCCACCACCACGGGCGCCTCCCCGGCGCGCAGCGCGGGCAGCACAGCCGCCACGACCTCACGGGCACGACCCCGCAGCGCCGGGGATCCGCTCGTCCCTGTGCCGAGGATGCCGTCCAGGATCAGGTCGGATGCCCGGGCCCGCCCCGCCAACGCGGCAGCCGGTTCCTCGAGCCGAAGCAGCTCCGCCCCCGCGGTGAGGGCTGCGGCCAGGCCCGCCTCGTGAAGGCGCGGCGCGGTCGGGACGATCGACACCTGCGCGCCCTGCGCGGCGAGCAGCGCCGCCGCGTGGAGGGCATCACCCCCGTTGTTGCCGGCGCCGGCGAGCACGAGCACACGCGTGCCGGCCACGTCGCCGCCGCGCTCCCGCAGCAGCGCCGCCACCTCGGCGGCAAGCCCGGCCGACGCCCGATCCATCAAGGGCACGCCCGCCTCCAGAAAAGGGGTCTCCGCCTCACGTACCTGGGCCGCGGTATAGGTCTTCACGTCGCCACAGTACGCCCGCCCCATTCGACGCCGCCGGCCACCGTCCGCTAGCGTGGCGGCACACGCTGAACCAGATCGAATCGGCCCCGGGCCCCGGGCCGCGAGGGGAAAACCATGAGCCGTCCGCAGGCCATTGCCACCGTTCAGGTCGAGAACGCCCGCATGAAGGTGACCGAGTGGCGTTTTGCCCCCGGGTCCGAGACCGGCTCGCACCTGCACACCCTGGACTACCTCGTGGTGCCCCAGAACACGGGACAGCTGCTGATGGAGACCGCGGACGGCGAGTCCGTCAGCGAACTCGTGGCCGGGGTGTCCTACTTCCGGGAGGCGGGACGCACGCACAACATGGTCAACCCGGGAGCGACCGAGTTCACCTTCGTCGAGATCGAACTCAAGTAGGGCTGTGAGCGACCGGGTCAGCGGATGACTGACTCGTTCGCATCCGTCTCCCATCCTGACCGGGCATGCTGTAGTCCGGATCGCCTGCCAGCCGGCAGCATGCGCCCGGCGAACGGCAATCATCGTTTGCGCGGAACGCGGGATGGGGATCCCGGTGTTCGACAGGAGAATCCAGACGGTGGACGGCGCGCGGGGAATCACCATTCCGAAACTGACCCTGGCCGCCGAGCGGAGCCGCCCGGCTCCCCCTCGGCCCTTCCTCCAGCGTGGCCGGCGCTTCGCCGAGCTGGTGCGCATCGCGCGGAAGAACGGGCTGCTCCCGATCCGCAGGCTCGATTTCACGACCGAGCCGAGCGGGGCATCCGTTCGCGCCATCCAGGCGGAGGGCCTGCGGGCGGCGCTGGAGGAGGCCGGCGGTGCCTTCGTGAAGATGGGCCAGCTGCTCTCCACCCGTTCCGACTTCCTGCCCGAGGAATTCGTCACGGCCCTCGCGCAGCTGCAGCAGAGCGTGAAGCCGGCCCCCTGGGACGAGGTCGAACGGATGCTGGAGGAGGAGTTCGGCGGGCCCCTCGCCAGCGTCTTCTCCGACTTCGATCCCGACCCCCTCGCCGCCGCATCCATCGGGCAGGTGCACCGCGCCACCCTGAAGAACGGCACGGTCGTGGCCGTGAAGGTGCAGCGCCCCGGCATCGTGCCGGAGCTGCGTCGGGACGTCGCCATCGCCCTGCGGGTCACGAACGTCATGAGCCTGACGTCTCCGCAGGCCAGGACGCTGGGCATCAAGGCGGTCGCCGAGGACTACGCGGCCGACCTCGTGCGGCAGCTGGATTTCCGGCTGGAGGCGCTGAACCTGTCGGCCATGCGCGCCCTGCAGTTGCGGAGCCCGCGGGCCGGAGAGCTGCGCTTTCCCGAACTGTTCGAGTCCCTCTCCAGCGATCGCGTGCTGGTGATGGAGTATCTCGTCGGGGACACGTTCAGCGCCCTGAACGAGAAGCCCGACGCGCCCCGGGCCGAGCTCGGCACCGCCATGCGCACCGTGCTCAGCGCCTTCGTGCGCCAGATCGTCTTCGACGGCGTCTTCCACGCGGATCTGCACCCCGGCAACATCATGCTGCTGGCGGACGGCCGGCCCGCGCTGGTCGACTTCGGTTCGGTGGGCCGGCTCGACCTGCAGCTGCGGGAGACGATCCAGGAACTGCTGATCGCCTACCTCCAGTCCGACACCCAGCTCATCGGCGACGGGCTGCTCTCGCTCGCCCCGCTGCGGGAGGGCGCGGACGAGAAGGCGTTCCGCCGCGAGCTGAGCGCGTTCATCACGTTCGAGCTGGGCCCGGGCGCGCGCGTCAGCGTTCTGACCGTGGACGTCCTGGTAGCCATCCTCACGAGGTACGGCATGGGCATCCCGGCCGAGTTCGTGGCGGCGGCGCGTGCGTTCGCCGTGCTCGAGGGTACCCTGCGGTCCACGATGCCGGAGTTCGACCTGCTCGAGGAGTCCCGCGCGCTGGCCAGCGTGCAGATCCGGGACCAGATGGCGCCGTCCAACGTGCGTGAGCTCCTGACCACCGAGCTGCTGGCCCTGCTCCCGAGCGTGCGGCGCCTCCCCCGGCGCTTCGACAAGATCGGGCAGGCCCTCGAAACTGGCACTCTCAACGTCAATGTTCGGCTGCTCGCGGACAAGTCCGACCGGCGCCTTCTCACGGGGCTGGTTCGGCAGAGCCTGCTGGCGCTGCTCGGCGGGACCGCCGGGGTGATGGCTCTGGTCTACCTGACCGCCGCCGCGCCGGCCGATCCCGGGGTCATCAGCACGGTGACGGCCGGGTTCACCCTGGGTGCCGGATCCGTTGTTCTGCTGGTCTCGGCGTTCGTCGACTCGCTCGTCACCCGCAGCCGCGACTGACGCGGCGACGCGCGACACAGAGGCCCCGCCTGAAGACTGACGCCGCCGGCGGGAACTCGGGCTGAAGGGCCTCCTGCACGACACGCGTCAGCGGTGGCTGCCGCGGGTGAATACGTGCATCCCATTGAGGTTTTTCCGCGGGAGGAGCACGATCGGGATGGTCAAGGGTGAACGCTGACGGAGTTCGCCGCATCTTCGGGTCCGGAGGAAAGATGAAGCGACTTCACGCAGCGTCCATCGCAGCCTTGATAGCGACTCCGCTGCTTCTCACGACCGCGGTCGCGTCGGCTACGCCGCCAGGTAGCACCTGGCACTCGAGTGTGCCCTTCACCAATGTCGTCGCCAGCTCTCCGACGACGGGCGGCGGCTACCCCGTTCCTCCAGGTTCCCGGGTGCCGAAGGCGGGAACCTGCGGTGAGGGTCCGTTCAACGCGAACCATTCCGAGTCGTGGCTCGCCGTGAAACCAGGCACCGAGGACCTCGTCGGCAGCTCGAAGTTCTTCTTCGACAAGTATTCAACCTTCTACATGTTCTATCTCGGCGCCTACCAAATGCCGGGTGGAACGCCGTCGGGCAACAACCAGGTGCAGGGCTATGACTGCGTCTCGACCGGCACGCAGGCCATGCCGCCGAGCTGGACCGGCTCCACTGACCCCAACGCGGACTTCGACACCCAGGGTCGCGTCTACCAGACGATGCTGCCGTTCAACTCGTACTTCGACGCCACCAAGCTCCACCCCGATGGCGAGATCGACCTGTCCTACAGCGACGATCTGGGCCGGCACTGGGTCAAGGGCAACGGTGGCGTGCCGCTCGAGCCCTCGAACAACGCCTCGGCGCGCCAGGCCGGGCATGTCGAGGACAAGCAGTGGGTCGCGGTCAACCACATAGTCGGCAACGACTACCAGGACCACGTCTACGCAGCCTGGTCGGTATTCAACGGCCAGTCGACGAAGGTGCGGATTGCGGTCTCCCGCGATCGTGGGCAGTCCTTCGACAAGGCCGTCACGATCAGCGCGCCGTCCCAGGTCGGCCCCGGCGTGACCTACGTCTATCCGGAGATCGACGCAGCGGGCAGCCTCTATGTCTCGGTCGTGTCCTTCCCACCGAACGGCGGCCCGTCGACAATTTACGTCGCCCGCTCGAGCGATGACGGTCGCACGTTCACAGCGTTCGTCCCGATCACGACCGTGACCGTCCCTCCCGGCGAGGTGTACGCGAACACACGCTTCCGCAGCGGCATCGCGGCGAACCTGGCCGCCAGCCCCACCTACGCCAACCACCTCTACCTCACCTACGAGGACTGGGACTCGGCAGCGGGCCAGTCGGACGTGAAGTTCACGCAGTCCACCAACGGCGGCGCCACCTGGACGAAGCCGGTCGTGGTCAACGACAACACCGATACTGCCGGTATTCCCACAGACCAACTCCAGCCGTCGGTTGCGGCCGGCCCAGGCGGCGCGGTCGCCGTCGGATACTACGACCGGCGTAACGACTGCCCGAAGGACGCAAGCATTCTGCCGGCCGACGTCGGGCGGACGAACTTCTGCATCGACACCTCACTGCAGGCATACAAAGACAGCGGCAGCGGGGCCGTGCCAGTCGGAGCGAACGTGCGAATCTCCCAGTACACGTGGGATCCAGAACAGCCGGGGCAGCACCTCGGCGGCCTCTCGCAGTACCCCTGCGCCGGAGCCACGGATCCCTGCCGGACAGGTGACGGGTTCATCGGCGACTACTTCGGTCTCGCGGTCTCCGCGCGCAATATATACGCGCTCTGTGCGTCGACCCACTACCCCTCGACGGTGACCGCAGATGAGGGAGGCCCGATCTACTACCAGCAGCAGGTGCTGGCCACGGTGCCGCGCGCCGGTTTCGGCGCCGGCTACTGAGGCGACGCCTGCGTTCAGAGTGGACACCTACGGGGATCACAGGATCACCCGATTGACGGCCGTGTGCCTGGGCCTTTTCCTCCTACAAAAAGAAAGGCCCCGTGACCTAAAGAATTCTTGGTCAAAGGGCCTTTATGTGTAGCGGGAGCGGGAATTGAACCCGCGACACCACGATTATGAGCCGTGTGCTCTAACCAACTGAGCTACCCCGCCACGACCTGTCGGCTGCAACAGCTTCCAAGCCAGAGCCCCCTGTGGGAATCGGACCCACTACCTCTTCCTTACCAAGGAAGTGCTCTACCAATGAGCTAAGGGGGCGAAGCTTCCCGCGAGCGAAAGCTAAGCCAAATTTCGGCAACCGGTAAATATTATCACCAAGTTGGCCCGCCCGATGACCGTGGTCACCTCTGGGGCGGCCGGACGCCCGGAAGCAGCCAGGCGGTGAAGCTCGGCCCGTCCGCGACGAGACGGATGCGCCCGGACTCCCGGGTCAGTTCGGCCTCCCCCAGGAGCCGGGTCGCCGCGCCCGCGACCGCCCCTTCCGGCAGGGTCAGGTCGGAGGCGGCGCGGGCGGCCATCAGCAGCACCGACTCCTCCGCCGATTCCCGCACGTAGACGAGAACGTCCGCGCCCACGTGCAGCCACCGCATCCCGCCGCCGTTCAAGGCCGGGTGCGCCGTACGCAGGTGGATCAGCGCCGCGTACAGGTCGATGGTCGCGGCGACGTCAGGATCGTCCGCCGTGTCCCAGGGCATCGGGGTGCGCGAGTGCTCCCCGTCGTCCCCGACCAAGCCGAACTCGTCACCGGCGAAGACCACCGGGATACCGGGCAGGGTGGCACTCATCCCGAAGGCCACGGGCACTGCCCCGTCGATCGCGTGGGTGCGGAACCTGGGCGTGTCGTGGGTGTCGAGGGCATTCATCGTGGCCAGGCGGGTGCGCCACGGGTAGCCGGCCGTGAAACGGGTGTGGGTGTCGAAGAACTGCCGCCCGTCAGACTGCGGGATGGTGCCGTAGGGCAGCCCGAAGTAGGAGGAGGGACTGTCCGGCTTCGAGAGCCAGCTCCAGACCGGGCGGGTGAAGGTCGTGTAGGTCATCGCGCCGTGCCAGGCGTCGCCCTGAAAGTCGCCCGAGGCATCGTTGGTCGATTCGGCCAGCAGAATCGTGTCCGGGTTGGCCTCGATCATGGTGCGACGGATGGTCTGCCTCACCTCGGCGTTCAGGTCCTCGCTCCCCAGACGGGCGGTCATGTTCGCCACGTCGATCCGCCAGCCGTCCAGGTTGTACGGCTCGAGCAACCACTTGCCGACCACCGAGTCCGGACCCTCGATGAAGCGGCTGCGCAGTTCCGGGGATTTCCAGTTGAACTTCGGTAGCGCGGGCACGCCCAGCCAGGCCTCGTAGCCCTCCTGCTGCTCGTCCAGCCAGTAATAGAAGGCACTCTCGGCGGCATCCGGAGTGTGGTGCGCGGCCCGGAACCACTCGTGCCGGTTGCCGGAATGATTTGACGTGAGGTCGCCGATGATCTTGAAGCCGCGCTCATGCGCCGCGCGGACCAGCCGCACCAGGGCCTGGTCTCCGCCGAGCAGCGGGTCGACCTCGTGGAAGCTGGACGCGTCGTACCGGTGGTTGGATCCGCCGGGGAAGACGGGCGTCAGGTAGAGCAGGGTGACGCCGAGCCGCTCCAGGTGGTCGAGGTGCAGGATGACGCCGTCGAGGTCTCCCCCGTAGAACTGGTGCGAGCGGCCCGGCGGCACCCGTTCCACCTCGTCCCCCCACGCCGCGGGCAGACCCCACTCGGGCGCCTCCCGCAGGTCTGCCGCCGGCGAACGGCCGAAGCGGTCGGGGAAGATCTGGTACATCACGCTCGAGGCGGCCCAGTCCGGTGCTGCCGGGTGGCTGACGAGCTTGAAGTCCGCCGAGTCGAGCGTCTCGATGTCGTGCACCCCGGCGGCGTTCAGCCAGCAGTGAGTCCCGTCGCCCCCGGTGATCAGGAACCGGTAACCGGTGACCGGGTTCTCGACCGCCACTCCGGCCTCCCACCACTGCCAGCCGCCCTCGACGCCGAGGAGCGTGGCCCGGGTGAAACGCGGCTCCTGGTCGGGAGTAGACCGAACATGCACGGATGCCACGACTCCGAAGGCCTCCGGCACGCGCACCCGCACTCGGACCACGCCGCCCGGGGCGGGCGACTGGTCGGACACGTACAGCGGGGAGCCGTCGTGGTGCGGGAGCAGGTGCGGTGGAACATGGAACGGGTCGAACGTGGAGAACATGGTTCCCTACTTCACCGATCCGGCGGTCAGCCCGCCGACGATGTACTTCTGCAGCCAGAGGAACAGTGCCATCACGGGCAGCGCAGCGAGCACGGCACCGGCAGCGAAGACGGAGTAATTGCTCGAGAACTCCTGCGACACGAACTGGTACAGGCCGACCGCCAGGGTCTGCTTCTCCGGAGTGATCAGCACGATGCTGGCGATCACGAATTCGTTCGTCGTTCCCACGAAGGAGAGCAGCCCCACCACGGCCAGGATCGGCGCGACCAGCCGCAGGATGATGGTGAAGAAGATCCGGGCGTGCCCGGCGCCATCGATCTTCGCGGCCTCGTCGATCGACGCGGGGACGGTGTTGAAGAAGCCGTACATCAGGTAGGTGTTCACGCCCAGGGCGCCGCCGAGATAGACCATGATCAGGCCGATCTGTGAATCGAGGCCGATCATCGGGAAGATGTCGGAGATGCCGTTAAGCAGCAGGAAGATCGCCACGACCGCCAGCAGCTGCGGGAACATCTGCACCAGTACCAGCATCAGCAGTCCGGCCCGGCGCCCGGTGAAACGCATGCGCGAGAAGGAATACGCCGCGAGGGCTCCGAGGAACACCGTGCAGACCGACGTGATGCTGCCGATCAGCAGCGTGTTGGCGTACCAGTCCGCGTAGGGCTGCTCCGGCAGGTTGAACAGCGACCGGTAGCTCTCGATGTTGATCTCGCTGAAGAGCCCGTTGGCCGTGATCAGGGTGCCGCCGGGATGCAGCGACGCGGAGAGCACGTAGAGCAGCGGGAACGAGGAGAAGACCACCATGACGGCACCGACCAGGTGTCGCCAGCCGGTGCTCGCGAACCACCGGCGAAAGTTGAACGGTCGTTTCGTCGGAATGTACAGGTCGCTGGTTTCGGGGGCTGCAATCCGCATGTCAGTTCAACTCCTCTAGCGCCTTGGTCTGTTTGAAGCTGATGATCGACACGATCGCGACCAGGAGGAAGATAATGATCGAGAACGCACTCGCCAGGCCGTAGTCGCGGCTGGCTCCGACGAAGGCCACCTTGTAGACCATGGAGATCAGGATGTCGGTGGCACCGACGTTCACTCCGGCCGTGACGTCCCTGGGCCCGCCGTTGGTGAGCATGTAGATCAGGTTGAAATTGTTGAAGTTGAACGCGAAGGACGAGATCAGCAGCGGGGCCACGGAGACGAGCAGCAGGGGCAGCTTGATCAGGCGGAACACCTGGCCGGGCCGGGCGCCGTCCACGGTCGCCGCCTCCTGGATTTCCTCCGGAATCGACTGCAGCGCGCCGGTGCAGACCAGGAACATGTAGGGGAACCCGAGCCACAGGTTGACGAAGATGATGCTGAATTTCGCCAGCCACTCGTTCGTCAGCCAGGGGATCTCGGCCCCGCCGAACAACACCTGGTTGACGAAGCCGAACTGGGGGTTGAGCATGCCGGCCCAGACCAGCGCGGAGAGGAATGCCGGGAACGCGTACGGCAGGATCAACACCACCCGGTAGAAGTTGCGGCCGCGCATCTTCAGGTTGTTGAACACGATGGCCAGGAACAGTCCCAGCCCGAACGTGGTCGCCACCGAGAGCAGGGCGAACGCGAAGGTCCAGATGGTCACGCTGATCAGCGGGCCGCGGATCGACTCCGACCCGAAGGCCTTGGCGAAATTGGCGAAGCCGACCTCGACTTTCCAGCCCGGGAGCAGCTCGGTGCCGTCCTCGGCGACGAACGAGCCGGTCTTGCCGTTGTCGGTGTAGACGGTGCTGGAGGTCGTGTTGGTCATGGTGCCGGCCGCGTCGTCGTAGACGAGATCCGACAGGTACAGGTAGGCGCTGGAGCCGTCCGGAGTGCGGAGGGTGCCCTCGTTGGGGTTGTCCGAGAGCGGCACGGACAGGCCGGCGATGGCTTCCTGGTTGCCCACGATGTCGTTGAACTTGAGGGTCGTGTAGCCGGAGAGCCCGACGGCCTTTCCGGTCTCATCGACCTCCGCGTTTGTGACGGGGCTGAGCGGGGCATCCGTGCTGCCCACGCTGATCACGCCGTCCGGGTCGGTGACCAGGAAACTGAACATTCCGAGCTTCTCGAGAACGACGAGATCGTAGCTTGGAGAGTCGGGCACCCGCTGCTGGGACGAGACGATCAGGGAGTTGACCGCATCCTGCCGGGTGCTGTTGTGGCCGGTGCCGTAGTTGGTGAAGGCGATGTAGCCGGAGTAACCGACGACGAAGATCTGGAAGATCAGCAGGAAGATCAGGCCGGGGGTGAGGTACTTGGCGGGGAGCTTGTAGCGGCTGAAGTAGATCCAGTTGACGACGAGGGTGACGACGAGGACGGCGCCGAGGACAACCCAATCCTGTTTGAGGAAGAGCACAAGGATCGCGTAGACGCTGATGGCGTCGACGATGGAGAGCATGGCGATCTTGAGGAGGAGGACCTTGACGCCCGCTGAGGCCGCCTCGGCCACCCGAGCTGCCCGCTTCGAACGCGTCGATTGGATGACCGGCGACTCATCGGGTCCGTCACCCTTCGGTGTGACCGGCGCCCCGCCCTGCTCGGTGCCTGTGGTGGTCATCTTCGTCCGCTCTCTGCCGTGCCTGAATGGCGTGGTGCTGCGTGGTGCATGGTGTCACCCGAACCGGGCCGGTGTGGCAGCCGGGGCCGCCCCGGCCTCTGGGAGAGAGGCCGGGGCAGCCCTCAGGACTGCGAGGTGGAGCGACTACTTGATGGCGGCCTGGATGTCGGCCGTCATCTTCTGCCAGAGCTGCGTGGAGTCCCCCGCGCCGGTGATGATCGCGGCCTCGGTGACGCCCCAGAACTGCCAGACCTTGCCCATCTGCGGGATGCTGGGCATGGGAACGGCCTCGGCCGCTACCGCACCGAATCCGGCGGTGATCGGGTCTGCGCTGGCGGCTTCGAACGCTGAGGTCAGTGCCGGTGCGCGGCCGCCGACCTTGTACAGCTCGGTCTGGACCTTCTCGGAACCGATGTAGTTCACCAGGAACTCGTTCGCCGCGAGGGCGTTCTTGGACTTGGCGCTGACGACGAAGCCCTGCACGCCGACGAACGGCTGCGCGGGCGAACCGCCGGCGGACGGGATCGGGTCGACCGCCACGTCAATGCCGGCCTTCTGGGCGTCCGGCACGTTCCACGGGCCGGTGATCAGGAACGGTGACGCTCCCGCGTTGAACTTCTCCTTGGCGATGTCGCCGGTCACGTTCACGCTCAGGTGTCCAGCCGCTCCTTCCTTCGCCAGCCAGGCCGCGTAGGCCTCGCCGCCGGCGTTTCCGATGGAGAGGTCGCCGGCGTTGTAGCTGCCGTCGGCGTTGGTGCCGAAGACGGGTGCGCCGAAGGAGGTCTGGAACGGGTACAGGTGGTACGGGTCGGACTCAGGCCCGACCTGCACCAGGAACGGGAATTCGGTTCCGGCCGCCGTGCCTTCCGCGATCATGTCGTCGTAGGTGGCCGGTGCGGTGGGCGCGAGGGCCGTGTTGCGCAGCAGGGCGATGTTCTCGATCGAGTACGGCACGCCGTAGGTCTTGCCCTCGACGCTCATGGCCGTGACGGCCACCTTCTGGTAGTCGCCGGCGGTGTCGCCGAGCTCGACCGGCTGCACGACGCCGTTGCTGACGAAGTTGCCCAGCCAGTCGTGGGCGGCGATCGTGATGTCGGGGCCCTTGCCGGTCGGGACCTGGGCGATGAAGCCCTCCTGGATCTTGGCGAAGTCCTTCTGGACCAGCTTGACCTTGACGCCGGATTCCTTCGTGAACGCGGCTGCCGCATCCTTGAGGACCGCGGCGCGGTCTGCGTCGACCCAGACGGTCAGGGAGCCGGAGCCGGCATCGGACGAGGAGCTTCCCGAGGTCGACGCTCCGGCGCAGCCGGCGAGGGCCAGGGACGCGGCGACCGCGACTGCACCGGCAGCGAGGAGGCCTTTCTTATTCACCATCATTGGTGTGCCTTTCGTAAGGACATTGACAATTGTGCAAGCGTTTACATGTATAGCTTCTCGTAAATCGATTGACAACTCAAGAGGAAAGTCTCACGAAATCTTTGTAGGGTTCGTTTAAGCGAGATGCCATGCAAACGCTTGCACGTTGTGGGGAATGCCGTAGTGTTTTCCCCATGACAGGCACAGAATGGTGGCGTACCGCCGTTATCTACCAGATTTATCCCCGATCCTTTGCGGACGCCAACGGCGACGGCATGGGGGACCTCGCCGGTATCACCGGGCGGCTGCCGGCCCTGCGCGACCTGGGCATCGACGCGATCTGGCTGTCCCCGTTCTATACCTCCCCGCAGCGCGACGCCGGGTATGACGTCGCCGACTACTGCGACGTCGACCCTCTGTTCGGCACTCTCGACGACTTCGACATCCTCCAGCGCACCGCGCACGAGCTCGGCATCCGCGTCATCGTCGACCTCGTTCCGAACCATTCCTCGAGCGCGCACCCGTGGTTCCAGGCCGCCCTGGCCTCCCCGGAAGGCAGCGATGAGCGTGCGCACTACATCTTCCGCGACGGCTCCGGCGAGAACGGCGAGCTGCCCCCGAACAACTGGGACTCCGTCTTCGGCGGCAAGGCCTGGACCCGCGTCACCAACCCCGACGGCACCCCCGGCCAGTGGTATCTGCACCTCTTCGACACCACCCAGCCCGACTTCGACTGGGACAACCCGTGGGTGCGCGCGCAGTTCCGCGACGTGCTGCGCTTCTGGCTCGACCGGGGCGCCGACGGCTTCCGGGTGGATGTCGCGCACGGCATGATCAAGGAAGCCGGCCTCCCCGACTACACCCCCCTCGAGGGCGGCAGCATGGGCGGCGCCACGGTGCTCGACCTCGGCAGCATCCCCGGGGCCGCCCCCACCGCCCCCTACTGGGCCCAGGACGGCGTGCACGAGATCTACCGCGACTGGCGGCTCATCCTCGACGAGTACCCCGGCGACCGCATCCTCGCCGCCGAGGCCTGGGTCGACCCGCTCAGCCACGTCGCCGAATGGGTGCGTCCCGACGAGATGCACCAGGCCTTCAACTTCGCCTACCTCGAGACGCCCTGGAGCGGACCCGCCCTCCGGCGCGTCATCGACGACTCCCTGGCCGCGTTCGGCGCGGTGGGAGCCCCGAGCACCTGGGTGCTCTCCAACCACGACGTGGTCCGCCACGCCTCCCGGCTCGCCCTCAACCACGAGAACCTTCAGGGTCACGGCATCGGGCCGAAGACGCCCGACCTCCCCGACATCGTGATCGGCCTGCGCCGGGCCCGCGCCGCCTCGGCGCTCATGCTCGCGTTGCCCGGTTCCAGCTACCTCTATCAGGGCGAAGAGCTGGGCCTGCACGAGATCATCGACCTGCCCGACTCCGCACGCGAGGACCCGACCTGGTTCCGCACCAACGGCGAGCGTTACGGCCGGGACGGATGCCGGGTGCCGCTCCCCTGGGAAGCCGGCGCCCCCTC
>JACMQV010000206.1 GCA_014376815.1 Cryobacterium sp. | reverse complement strand
TCATCGCGATGATCGGCAGCACCTCGGCGTCGTCGCGGGTGGGCACGGCAACACGAACGATGTCGCAACCGGACGCCGTGAGCTCGGCGATCTGCTGCAGGGTCGCGTTGATGTTCGTGGTCGGCGTCGTCCTCATCGACTGCACGCTCACACGCGCGTCACCGCCGACGAGCACCTTGCCGACCTTGATCTGACGCGTCTTGCGACGCGGAGCGAGTACTTCAGGTACTTTGGGCATTCCCAGGTTGATTGCAGCCACGGCGTTAGCTTACGCGTCGGGGCCGGGCTGAATCTGAACGGATGCCGGACCGACAAAGGAGCCAAGCCCATGAACACCAGTGACGTCGTCATCCTCGGGGGGTCACGCACACCGCAGGGTCGGGTGAACGGCCAGCTCGCCAGTCTCACCGCCGTGCAGCTGGGTGCCGCCGCCATCACCGGGGCACTCTCCCGCGTCGGCGTCGCACCCGAGCAGGTGCAGTTCGTGCTGATGGGCCAGGTCTTGCAGGCCGGTTGCGGCCAGAACCCGGCCCGGCAGAGCGCCATCGGTGCCGGCATCCCCTGGAACGTTCCGGCGATGACCCTGAACAAGGTCTGCCTCTCGGGGTTGGCCGCCGTGATCGACGCGGCGCGGCTCATCCGTCTCGGCGAAGCGGATGTCGTCGTGGCCGGCGGGCAGGAATCGATGTCGAACTCCCCGCACCTCCTGCCCGGATCGCGCACGGGTTGGGCCTACGGCAGCGTCACCATGCTCGACCACGCCGCGCACGACGGGCTGACGGATGCCTTCGACGGCCTCTCGATGGGCCTGTCCACCGAGCATGTCAACGGCCGCCTCGGCCTGCTCCGTGCGGGCCAGGATGCCATCGCGGCCGCCTCTCACCAGCGCGCCGCCGCGGCCGCCGCGAACGGCGTCTTCGATGACGAGATAACGCCGATCAGCGTTCCCCAGCGGCGAGGCGAGCCGCTCGTGCTCGCCACCGACGAGGGGGTGCGCGGCGACAGCACCGCTCAGACTCTGGCGCGGCTGCGCCCGGCCTTCACCCTGGACGGCACCGTGACGGCCGGCAACTCGTCGCCGCTCAGCGACGGTGCCAGCGCCGTCGTGCTGTGCAGTCGCCGCTACGCCGAGGAGCACGGGCTGACCTGGCTCGCCGTGGTGGAGGCATCCGGGCAGGTCGCCGGGCCGGACAACTCCCTGCACTCGCAGCCCGCCAACGCGATCCACCGGGCGCTGGAGCGCCAGGGCTGGACCATCGACGAACTCGACCTGGTCGAGATCAACGAGGCGTTCGCGGCCGTGGCGCTCGAATCGACCCGCGAGCTCGGCCTCTCCCCCGACCTGGTCAACATCCACGGCGGTGCGATCGCCCTCGGGCATCCGATCGGGGCCTCGGGCGGCCGCCTCGCACTGCACGCGGCGCTCGAACTGGCCCGGCGCGGATCCGGCAAGGCTGCCGTGGCACTCTGCGGCGGCGGCGGCCAGGGTGAGGCGCTGTTGCTCAGCCGAAGAGGCTGATCGGCTTCACAATATCGGCGTAGATGAGCAGCAGGCTCATCGCGCCGAGCACGATCACGACGGCGAACGTGAGCGGCATCAGTTTCGCCGTGTCGACGGGGCCAGGGTCAGGGCGTTTGAACAGCTTGGCGACGAAGCGCCGCAGCCCCTCCCAGAGCGCGCCGGCGACGTGTCCGCCGTCGAGCGGCATCAGCGGCACCAGGTTGAACACGAACAGCGCCACGTTCAGGGAGGCCAGGAGCCCCAGCATGCTGGCGACCTTGCTGTTCACCGGGATGGCGTCGATGCACGCGATCTCGCCGGCGACCCGGCCGACCCCGACCACGCTGATCGGTCCGTTGGGGTCGCGCTCCCCCGGTCCGAAGGCGGCGGTGGCGATGTCGACCATGCGCTGAGGCAGGTTCGCGATCATATGCACGACGGCGCCGATGTTGTCGCCCACCGCCGGCAGCACGGCGGTCGCCGGCTGCCGCACGAGCTCACCCGCCGGGCCGATGCCGACGAAGCCGACCTCCTGGGTGACCGCCTTGCCGGCGGCATCCTTCTTCGCCTTGCCGGCGGCATCCGTCACGTACCGCTCGGTGAGCTTGGGCGTGATGGTGAGGCTCTGCCGGGCACCGTCTTGCTCGACGACCACGGCGAGGGGGATGCCGGGCGACTCACGGATGATCTCGGTCGACTGGTCCCAGCTCGTGATGGCCGTGCCGTCCATACTGACGAGCCGGTCCCCGGGCTGAAGGCCCGCCGCGGCACCGGGCGCCTTTTCGTCGGCCGGTTCGCAGGCCTGCCGGGTACTCGTGGCCGAGAGCACGCACTGGGACACGCTGCCGACGGTGGTGCTCGCCTGCGCCGTGCCGAACCCCATCAGCAGGACCGCGAACAGCACGATCGCGATCACAAGGTTCATCGTGGGGCCGCCGAGCATGATGATGACGCGTTTGAAGACGGGCAGGCGGTAGAACGCGCGGTGGTCCTCGCCCTCGCCGATCGTGTCGGCACTGGACTGGCGGGCGTCATCGACCATGGTCGCCATGGCGCCCTGCTTCTTCTCGGGCGCGCCCTCCTGCACCAGCTGGTTGAAGAAGCCGGTGCTGGATGCCTGCACCTTGCCGCCCTTTTTGGCCGGCGGGAACATGCCGATCATCGCGATATAGCCGCCGAGCGGGATGGCCTTCACGCCGTATTCGGTCTCGCCTTTGCGGCGGGACCACAGCGTGGGACCGAAGCCGATCATGTATTGCGTGACCTTGACGCCGAAGGCCTTGGCCGGAAGCAGGTGGCCGATCTCGTGCAGGCCGATGGACAGGGCGAGGCCGATCACGACGATGACGACACCCAATATGTACAGCAGCACGGTTTCCACAGTCGTAGATTACCCACATCATCCTGCAAGGGCGCTGGCCGTTCCCCCTGAGAGGTGTGGTTTGCTTGATGTCACGGATCCAACGGGAGGTCCCCTCTGTCCACGCAACACAGCATTGGCCCCATCGGCATCAGCCTGGCCGACCGCTTTCGCATCGACGCCCTCCTGGGCACCGGGGGGATGGCGTCCGTCTACCGCGCCACAGACCTGTATCTGGGTCGCACGGTGGCCGTGAAGCTGTTCCGGCTGGACACGGCCGACGATGCCGGGCCGGAACGCCAGAGCGGCGAGGTCACCGTGCTCGCGAGCCTCAACCACTTCGCGCTGGTCACGCTCTTCGATGCCGGCACGGCCGTGATCGACGGCGTCGCACGCACCTTCATCGTGATGGAACTCGTCGACGGCACCGACCTGCGCAGCCGGATCGCCTCCGGGCCCCTGCTCCCGAACGAGGTCGCCACCATGGGGGCTGACCTCGCCGAGGCGCTGCACTACGTGCACGAGCGCGGAATCATCCACCGTGACATCAAACCGGCCAACGTTCTGCTGGCCCCGTCGGGCTTCCCCGGCCGGGCCATGCACGCCAAACTCGCCGACTTCGGCATCGCCCGGCTCTTCGACGCCACCCGGCTCACGGCGACCGGGTCTCTGCTGGGCACGGCCGGCTATCTGGGCCCCGAGCAGGCGCTGGGCACGACCATCGGGCCCCCCAGCGACGTCTACTCCCTCGGGCTGGTGCTGCTCGAATGCCTGACCGGGGAGCGCGCGTTCACCGGGACGGCGATCGAATCGGCGATGGCCAGACTGCAGCGCCAGCCCCGGATCCCGGCCGAGCTGGGCGAGGGCTGGGCCGACGTCCTCGGCGGCATGACCAGCCGGGAGCCCGCCGACCGGCTCAGCGCGGAGGACGCGGCCGTGGCGCTGCGCCGCCTGGCCAACGCGGATGACCCAGCGGATGCGACCAGCGCCACCGCGGTGCTCGGCGCCACCGAGGTTCTGGGCGCCACAGCGATCCTTGAGCCCGCCGAAGGCCTCGACCCGACGCTGGTCTTCGGCGCAGAGGCACCGGACCCGACGCTGGTCCTCGGCGCCACAACGGCTATGCCCGCGCCGCAGACAGCACCAGCGTCGGCGCCCGGCCCGGATGCGCCCACCGAGTTCCTGACGGCAGCGCAGCCCAGGGGCGCCGGCTCTGCCCCCGTTCCACCCCGGCGCACCCGACGGCTGGTGGTCTCGCTCGGCGTCCTGGCCGCGGTCATCCTGGTGGCCGTCGTGGCCTTCCTCCCGCGTGCGGCCGAACCGACCCCGCCGCCGGCCAGCTACCCCGCCGTCGACGGGCCACTCGGCACCCATCTCCAGCAGCTCCAGGAAAGCCTCACGCCATGACGCACGGTGCCCGCCTGACGATCGCCCTGGCCACGGTCCTCCTGGTCGCGGCCGCACTGACCGGATGCTCGACCACGCCGCCGGAGCTGGAACAGACGACCGCCGCGCAGCTGCAGGCCGGCGTGCAGGAAGTCACCAACGATGCCGCGGCCGCGGACTTCGAGGGCGCTCGATCCGCTCTTATCGCGGTGCAGGCCGACCTGCTGACCGCGGCGGCGGCCGGCCAGGTCACCGCCGCCCGCTCGGCGCAGATCCAGTCCGCCCTCAACCTCGTCTCGGCTGACCTCGATGCGGCGATCATCGACAGCGCCCCGGAGCCGACCATGACTCCTACGCCGAGTCCCTCGGCCGACCCGGGGAGGGACAAGGGGAAGGACGAGTGTAAGAAGAAGGAAGACAACTGCGACGACTAGCCTCGGCGGCGTCGGCCCGAACCCAGGAGGTAGCATGCCCCAGCAGCTTGTAGTCGGCGCCGGCATGATCGGTCGCCCGCTCGCCGAGCGGCTCGCCGCGCGCGGCGACCAGGTCACCATCGCCACCCGGTCAGGGGCCCTCGCCGAAGGGGCGACCCCGCTCGTGCTCAACGCCAGCGATCCGGCGGCCTTCACCATCGCGGCGGCCGGCATGGCCACCATCTTCCTCTGCACCAATCCGCGCTACACGGACTGGCCCACCCAGTGGCCGCCGATCATCGACGCGGCCATCCGGGCGGCATCCGCGTCGGGGGCGGCCCTGGTCGTGATGGGCAACCTCTACCCCTACGGCGTGCCCGACGGGCCCATGACCGAGCATTCCCCGGAGACCACGACCGAGACGAAGGGGCTCGTGCGCGGGGAGGGCTGGCGACTCGTGCGCGAAGCCCACGAACGAGGCGAGATCAAGGCCGTCGAGGTGCGGGCGAGCGACTACTTCGGCCCGGGCGTCTCCGGCACCGCGCACCTCGGCGACCGGTTCTTCAACGCGGTCCTGGACTCGAAGACGGCCAGGGTCGTCGGCACACCGGCCCTCGTGCACAGCTGGAGCTTTCTGCCGGACATCGTGACGACCCTTGTGGCCGCGGGCGACCATGCGGGCGAGTGGGGCCGGCTCTGGCACGTCCCCAGCACCGCGATCAGCCGCACCGAGATCGTCGACCAGCTCAACCGCCGTTTCGCCAGCCGCGGCAGGGCGCGCGGCTACCCCCAGTGGCTGCTGCGCTCCCTCGGCGCGATGAACCCGATGATGCACGAGATCTGGGCCTCGAGCTACCAGTTCCTGGTGCCGTACGTGATCGATTCCGCCGAGACCGAGCGCGAACTCGGCGTCGCCGTGACCCCGTGGGCGCAGGCCCTCGGCACGGCAGCGGACAGCTACCGGCACCCCGCGGCCACGGTGTGACCGGCGGCATCCGTCGCCGTTCCGCTTCAGGCGGGGTTTTCAGCGGGCGATGATCGCGTCGGCTGCGGCCCGCGCCCAGGCCTCGGCCGCGGCCAGCGACTCGCGGGTGAGCGGGCCATCCTGTTCGTGCGCCTCGACGACCCGCTGGATGGTGTCGACGATGTCGAGGAAGCCGATGGCCCCCGCGTGGAACGCCGCGACCGCCTGCTCGTTGGCCGCGTTGAACACGGCCGGATAGGTCGCCCCCGCGCGCCCCACCTGCTTGGCCAGGTCGACCGCCGGGAACGCCGCCGTGTCGAGCGGCTCGAAGGTCCAGCTGTGCGGGGTCGTCCAGTCGATCGGCACCCCGACCGCGGCGACGCGGTTCGGCCAGAACAGGCCCAGGGAGATGGGCAGGCGCATGTCGGGCGGGGAGGCCTGGGCGATCGTCGACCCGTCGATGAACTCGACCATCGAATGCACGACCGACTGCGGGTGCACCACCACGTCGATGTGCTCATACCCGACGTCGAACAGGAGGTGCGCCTCGATCACCTCGAGGCCCTTGTTGACGAGCGTCGCGGAGTTCGTGGTGACCACGAGGCCCATGTCCCAGGTGGGGTGGGCGAGCGCCTCCGCCGGTGTGACATCCGCCAGCTGGCCCCGGCGGCGACCGCGAAACGGGCCCCCGGATGCCGTCAGCACCAGGCGTCGCACCTCGCGGGCAGTGCCGGACCGCAGCGCCTGGGCGATGGCGGAGTGCTCGGAGTCGACGGGCACGATCTGCCCCGGTGCCGCCAGCGACTTCACCAGGTCGCCGCCGACGATCAGGGATTCCTTATTGGCCAGCGCGAGCGTGCGCCCGGCCCGCAGTGCGGCGAGGGTCGGCCCGAGCCCCACCGAGCCGGTGATGCCGTTGAGCACGACGTCGGCCTCGACATCGCGCACGAGCTGCTCGGCCTCGTCGGCGCCGAGCGCCGTGTGCTCGACCTCGAACTCTGCCGCCTGCTCGTCGAGGAGCGCGCGGTTGCTGCCCGCCGACAACCCCACCACCTCGAACCAGGTCGGGTTCCGCTTGATCACGTCGAGGGCCTGAGTTCCGATCGAGCCGGTGGACCCGAGAATTACTACTCGTCTGCGCACCCTGCCATGCTACGTGCAGCACCCGGGCCCCGCCGAGGCACCACGCGCGGCGCGTGGGGCCTCCCGGCGTCGCCCTGTCGTGGCGGGCGGCAGCGTGGCGGTAGTGTCGTCGAATGACCGGTGCCAAGGACGAACCCCAGGACGAACCCTCCGTCGAGCCGGTTCCCGACGAACCCGAAGCCACGAAAAGGCCCGGATTCGTCTACTTCCTCGGCTACGGAATCATGGCGCCGATCGCCCGGCTGGTCTTCCGCCCCACCATCACCGGGCGGGAGAACATCCCGCGGACCGGCCCCGTCATCCTCGCCAGCAACCACCTGTCTTTCATCGACAGCATTGTGATTCCGTTGTCGGCGCCGCGGCGCGTGCAGTTCCTGGCCAAGTCCACCTATTTCACCGGCACGGGCTTCAAGGGCTGGGTGTCTCGCACCTTCTTCACCTCCATCGGCGCGGTCGGTGTCGAGCGCGGGGCCGGGCAGGCGGCGCAGGTCGCCCTGGACGCCGGGCGCGGCATCCTGGAGTCCGACAGCGCCTTCGCGATCTACCCCGAGGGGACCCGTTCCCTCGACGGCCGGCTGTACAAGGGCCGCACGGGGGTGGCCTGGCTGGCCCTCACCACCGGGGCCGTGGTCGTGCCGGTCGGCCTGATCGGCACTCAGGAGATCCAGCCGGTGGGGAAGAGATTCCCCCGCATCCGCAAAGTCACGGTGACTTTCGGGGAGCCCCTCGATCTCGGCCGTCACGGTTCCGCCGAATCGGGCAAGGCCAGGCGGGGCGCGACCGACGAGATCATGGCCGCCATCCACGCCCTGTCCCGTCAGGAGCTGGCCGGGAGATACAACGAAACGCCGCCCTCCGGCACCCTGCAGAAGCTCGCCGACCGCGTCTTCCCGCGCGAACGGGTCTGACTCGGCTCGCAGTCCGGCCCTGTCCGGCCGGTCGCCGCGCGTCGCCCGGCCGCGCGGAAACACCGCGGAAATGGGCGCGACCTAAGCTGGGGTCATGTCTGCAGAGTATTCGGTACCCCAAAAACGCAAACTCGTCACGGCCCTTCCCGGCCCCAAATCGGTCGAATTGCAGGAACGTCGCCTGCGTTCGGTGTCTCGCGGCGCCGGCACGCTGGTCAACATCTACATGGATCACGGAGCCGGCGCGATCCTCGTTGACGTCGACGGCAACCAGATCATCGACCTCGGTTGCGGCATCGGCGTGACCACGATCGGCCATGCGAACCAGGAGGTGGCCGCCGCCGCCGCCGCGCAGGCCGCCAAGCTCACCCACACCCTGTTCACCGTCACCCCCTACGAGAACTACGTCGCGGTCGCCGAGAAGCTCGCCGAGATCACCCCCGGCGACTTCGAGAAGCGGTCCGTCCTGGTGAACACGGGCGCCGAAGCCGTCGAGAACGCCGTCAAGATCGCCCGCAAGTTCACCGGCCGGCGCGCCATCGTGGCGCTCGACCACGCCTTCCACGGCCGCACCAACCTGACCATGGCGATGACCTACCGCCCCTGGCCCGAGCGCGCCGGCATGGGACCGTTCCCCGGCGAGATCTACAGCGTCCCGACCAGCTACCCCTACCGGGACGGCCTGACCGGCGAGGAAGCCGCCGAGAAGACGATCGACTACATCAACACCCATATCGGGGCCTCGGAAATCGCGGCCTTCTTCATCGAGCCGATCCAGGGCGACGGCGGCATCGTCATCCCCGCCCCCGGATACTTCAAGCGCCTGAGCGAGTTCTGCACCGAGAACGGCATCGTCTTCGTCTCCGACGAGATCCAGGCCGGCATCGCCCGCACCGGCGCCTGGTACGCCATCGAGCACCACGGCGTCGTGCCCGACCTGGTCACCACGGCCAAGGGCATCGCCGGCGGATTCCCGCTCGCGGCCGTCACCGGCCGGGCCGACATCATGGACTCCGTGCAGCCCGGCGGCATCGGCGGCACCTTCGGCGGCAACCCGGTCTCCACCGCGGCGGCGCTGGCCGTCTTCGACCTGATCGAGCAGGGCGACCTCCTCGGCGAGGCGCAGCGGGTCGAGAAGGCCCTCTGGGCGCGCATCGGCGACTGGCCAGAGCGGTTCTCCGTCGTCGGGGACGTGCGCGGCAAGGGCGCCATGTTCGGCGTGGAGCTGGTGCACCCGGGCACCACCACGCCCTACCCCGAGGCGCTCACCGCCATCATCAAGCACGCCACCACCAACGGTGTCATCGTGCTGGATGCCGGCAGCTGGGACTCCGTGCTGCGCATCATGCCGTCGGTCGTCATCTCCGAGGAACTGATCGACGACGCCGCCACGGTGATCGAGCAGACCCTCGCCGCCCTGTCCGGCCTCTAGTCGCTTCCGGCGCGGCCCCTCCGGGTCGCGTCACCCGTCGCATCCGTTCGCCGACCCGTGAGTTTGTCTGACTTTTCTTGCCTGAAAGAGAGCGAAACTCACGGCTCGGCGAGACGGGTCAGGTCGTGACGGCCACCGTGACCGGTTGGTGCCTCACCGGGAAGTTCACGGATGCGCCGATGAAGCAGAGGCGGGCGGCCTCCGCATGCAGAGACTGGGCCAGTTCCAGCTGGCCGGGATCGGAAATCGTCACCTGCGGGCGGAGGATCGCCTCGGTGAAGCGGCCGCCGCCATCCGGGGTCTGCACCATGGACCCGACCGCCTCATCCGTGTAAGCGACCACGGTCACGCCGTGCCGCACCGCCACGTGCAGGTACGACAGCAGGTGGCACTCGCTCAGGGCGGCGAGCAGCAGCTCCTCCGGGTTCCACCGGTCGGCATTCCCGTGAAAGCTGCGGTCGGCCGACGCGCTGATCGGCTCCTTGCCTGCCGCCTCGATCAGGTGTTCCCGGCCGTACTCGCGATAACCGCTCGTGCCCGTGCCCCGGTTGCCGGTCCAGGCGATGCTCACGGCGTAGCGATGTGCACCGATCACGGCGCCCTCCTTTGGACTCTGAAGCCTGAGGAACCGATTCTCGCAGCAAAACGCCGTGCCGGGGACGGGCCGGATCGGTAAACTGGTTACACCATGACTGACACGCTGACGCCTTCGACAAACCCGTCCACCCCCGCCGCACCGGTTTACACGGTGACGCAGGAACGCAAGATCGTGACCGCGATTCCGGGCCCGAAGTCGGCGGAACTGCAGGCGCGGCGACTGGCCACCGTGTCCGGCGGCGTCGCCAGCGCCCTGCCCGTCTACATCAAGAAGGCCAACGGCGCGATCCTCGTCGACGTTGACGGCAACCAGTTCATCGACCTCGGCGCCGGCATCGGCGTGACCACGATCGGCCACACCGAGACCAGCGTGGTCGCGGCCGCCGTCGCCCAGACCCAGGACTTCATCCATACCCTCTTCACCATCACGCCCTACGAGGAATACGTGCGCGTCTGCGAGCTGCTCGCGGAGCACACCCCCGGAGATTTCCCGAAGAAGTCCGTTCTGATCAACTCGGGCGCGGAGGCCGTTGAGAACGGCGTCAAGATCGCCCGCAAGTACACCGGCCGCCGCGCCGTGGCCGTGCTCGACCACGCCTACCACGGCCGTACCGTGCTGACCATGGCCATGAACTACAAGGCCATGCCCTACGCGACCGGCTACGGCCCCCTCGCCAGCGACGTGTACCACGCCCCCAGTTCCTACCCGTACCACGACGGGCTCAGTGGCGCGGATGCCGCGGCCCGCACGATCGCCTACCTCGAGAAGGTCGTCGGCCCCACCGATCTGGCCTGCCTGGTCGTCGAGCCCATCCAGGGTGAGGGCGGCTTCATGGTTCCGGCGGAGGGCTTCTTCACGGCCCTGCAGACCTGGTGCACGGCCAACGGCGTCGTCATGATCGCCGACGAGATCCAGAGCGGCATGGCCCGCACCGGCAAGTACTACGCGAGCGAGCACTTCGGCTGGACCCCCGACCTGGTACTCACCGCGAAGGGCATCGCCGGCGGAATGCCCCTGGCCGCCGTCACCGGTCGCGCCGAGATCATGGACGCGTCCCAGCCCGGCGGACTCGGCGGAACGTTCGGCGGAAACCCGGTTTCCTGCGCGGCCGCCATCGCCGTCTTCGAGTCGATCGAGCGTAACGACCTCCTGGCCGAGGGCGCCCGGATCGAGAAGACCCTGCGCGCGGGCCTCGGGGCGCTGAAGGACAAGCACGACATCATCGGAGACATCCGCGGCCGCGGCGCCATGATCGCCATCGAGCTGGTGCAGCCGGGAACCGGTGACACGACCAAGGAACCGAACTCCGCCGCGGTGTCGAAGATCTCCGCCTATGCCGCGCAGCACGGTGTGCTGCTGCTCACCGCCGGAACGTACGGCAACGTGCTGCGCTTCCTGCCCAGCCTGGCCGTGACCGACGTCCTCCTCGCCGATGCCCTCTCGGTCATCGACGACGCGATCGCCGCACTCTAGGCGCTCGCTCCCCGTGGCCATCACACACGAATCACTCACCGACGCACCCGTCCACACCTTCACCGTCGCCGACGCGGTCGAACTGGCGACGGTCGAACGCAACGGCTTCATCGAGTCCCGGCACGCCGGATCAGCGGTCGTCCTGACCCGCGAGGGCGCGGTCCTCCGGGCCCTGGGCGACGTCACCAGCCCGGTCTTCCCTCGCTCGTCGATGAAGCCGTTCCAGGCCATCGCCGTGATGGCGAGCGGGGTCACCCTGCGGGGCGAGGACGCCGCGATCGCGACGTCCAGTCACAGCGGCACCCAGCGGCACGCCGATCTCGTGCGCGGCCTGCTGGCCCGCGCGGGAATCGCCGAGTCCGCGCTCGCCTGCCCGGCCGCCTGGCCGAACGACTCCACCACCCGAGACGCCCTGGTGCGTCTGGGCGCCGGCAAGGCTCCGGTCTACATGGAGTGCTCCGGCAAGCACGCGGCAATGCTCGTGGCCTGCAAGCAGAACGGCTGGGCGCTGTCCGGCTACCTCGACCCGGAGCATCCGTTGCAGAAGAGAATCCTCGACGTCGTCGAGCGGTTCACCGGGGAACGGCCCTCCGCCACCGGCATCGACGGGTGCGGCGCGCCCGTGCACGCCCTGTCGCTGACGGCCCTGGCGCGCGGCATCGCCCGCATCGCCACCTCCAAGTCCAACTCCCCCTTCGCGATCTACCGCGAGGCCGGTTTCCTGGCCGAGGCCGTGCGCCAGCACGGCTGGGTCGTGGCCGGACCGGGGCTGCCGGACACCATCGTGATCGAGCGTCTCGGCCTGTTCATCAAGACCGGCGCCGAGGGCATCATGGTGGCCTCGGCCGCCAACGGCGTCACCGTCGCCCTGAAGATCCTCGACGGCAATCTGCGGGCCGCGACCATCGTCGCCCTGCGCCTGCTGGCGGATGCCGGCGCGATCGCGCACACCGACGTGGAGGCCATCCTGCCCGACCTCGGGCTGACCGTGTACGGCGGCGGCCGGCCGGTCGGCCAGGTCAACGCCAGCTACATCTAGCCCTCAGCCCTGCCGGGCCAGACGCTTCGCCCGCGCCGCCTGGGACACCTGCGCGGTGACCACGATGACCAGGGCGAAGATGAACACCGCCGAGGCGATCACGTTCGCCTCGGCGGGGATCCCCCGGGCTGCGGACACGTAGATGTACTTCGGGAACGTGGTCACGGCACCGGAGTTGAAGTTCGTGATGATGAAATCGTCGAAGCTGAGCGCGAAGGACAGCAGTGCGGCGGCCAGGATCCCGGGAAGCAGCAGGGGGAACGTGATGCGCCTGAACACCTGGGCCGGCGAACCGTAGAGATCCCGCCCGGCCTCTTCGAGGGACGGGTCGAGGCTCGAGACGCGTGCCTTGACGGTCACCACCACGAAGCTGATACAGAACATGATGTGGGCCAGGATGATCGTGACCATGTCCTTCGGCACGCCGACGGACAGGAACTGCGCCGCGAGCCCGGCACCGAGCACGACCTCGGGCGTGGCCATCGGCAGGAACAGGAGCAGGCTGGTCTGCGACCGGAATTTGAACCGGTACCGCACGATCGCGATCGCGATCATGGTGCCCAGGGCGGTGGCCACGACCGTCGCCACGACGCCGATGATGATGCTGTTCGCGAACGCCTCGCAGACCGCGCCGTTCTGAACCTGGCAGACGTTGAGCCACTTGTCGAAGGTGAACCCGCGCCAGGTGATGTTCGACTTCAGCGAATCGTTGAAGGAGAAGACGAAGGTGTAGACGATCGGCACCATCAGGAAGGTCAGGGCCAGCACCGTGTACACCGGGAGCAGCCATTTGCCCAGGGAGATCTTCACAGCAGTTCCTCCGTGCCCGCGCGTTTCACATAGATGCCTACGATGACCAGGATCACCGACATCAGGATGATCGACAGCGCCGCCGCCGCCGGGAAGTTCTGGAGCACGAGGAAGTTCGCCTCGATCACATTCCCCATCATCTGGGTGTCCGGACCGCCGAGGAAGTCCCGGCTCGCGTTGATGTAGTCACCGGCCGCCGGGATGAACGTCAGCAGCGTTCCGGCCACGATCCCCGGCATCGACAGCGGGATGGTGATCTTGCGGAACACCTCGAACGGATGCGCATAGGGGTCACTGCCCGCTTCGAGGTACCGCAGGTCGAGCCGCTCGAGGGTCGTGTACAGCGGCAGGGTCATGAAGGGGACGAAGTTGTAGGTGATCCCGAAGATCACGGCGATCGGGGTGCCGGTGAAATGGGCATCCGTGGGCATCAGGGACAGCGCCTTGAGCGAGGTCATGATGAACGACTCGTCGGACAGGAGCTGCTTCCAGGCCAGGGTGCGCAGCAGGAAGCTGATGAAGAACGGCGCGATCACCAGCACGAGCATGAGGCTCTGCAGCAGCGGCCATTTCCTGGCCTTCACGCCGATGAAATAGGCGAGCGGGTAGCTGAACAGCAAGGCCAGGATGGTGGCGATCAGCGCGTAGCCGAAGGAGCGCAGGATGTGCGGCCAGTACGTCCTGACCACGTCGACATAGTTCTCCCACTTGAAGGCGTAGTCGAACTGGCCGATGTCGCCGAACTCCGTCGGCTTCTGGAAGGACGTCAGCAGCAGCGATACCAGCGGTGCGAGGAAGAACAGGACCAGGTACAGGATGCCCGGCAGCAGCAGGAGCAGGGCGATCGGACTCCTCCGCCGAGGCACCGGTTCGGCCGCGGTGGTGGTGGTGGAAAACGCCGCGAATGCCATCTAGGCTCCCCCGAGCTCCGTGAGGAGGGAATCGCGTTTCTGGGTGGCAATGCTGCGGGTGGAGGTGTCGGCCTCGAACCGGGGCTCGGCCGACGGGTCGTCGTCGAGTCCGAAACCGTGCTCGATGTTCCAGCTCATCCAGACCTCGTCGCCCTCGCCGGCAACCGGGCCGAAGGCCATGTTCTGGGCGAAGACCACGAGCGTGCCGATGCCGGCGACCTCGACCAGGTACTGGGTGCTGACCCCGCTGAACGACACGTCGACCACCCGGCCGGGACCCATGATGTTGCGGTTGACGTCGTCCGCGGGCGCCACCAGGTGCAGGGTCAGCTTCTCGGGGCGCACCCCGATGGTCACCTCCCCGGCATGCCGGTGCGCGCGGGCGGCCGGAACCACGACCCGCTGCCCGGCCACGTCCACGGAGATCGCCTCGCTGGTGCTGCCGACGACCGGCCCGGTGAACAGGTTCGACTGACCGAGGAAGTTCGCGACGAAAGCCGTTCTCGGCAGTTCGTAGAGTTCCTCCGGCGCCCCCATCTGCTCGATCCGGCCCTTGTTCATGACCGCGACGGTGTCGGCCATGGTCATGGCCTCCTCCTGGTCGTGGGTCACGTGCAGGAACGTGAGGCCGACCTCTTCCTGAATGGTCTTCAATTCGAGCTGCATCTGGCGCCGGAGCTTGAGGTCGAGGGCGCCGAGCGGCTCGTCAAGCAGGAGCAGGGCCGGCCGGTTCACGATCGCCCGGGCGAGGGCCACCCGCTGCTGCTGGCCGCCGGACAGCTGCTGCGGCTTGCGCGACGCCAGGTGGTCCAGCTCCACCAGGCGGAGCGCCTCGTGGGCCTTGGCCACCGGCTGATCGATGCGGCGCCGGCGCAGCCCGAACGCCACGTTCTCGAGCACGGTCATGTGCGGGAAGAGGGCATAGCTCTGGAACACCGTGTTGACCGGGCGCTGGAACGTCTTCTGGTTCGTGACATCCGTTCCGCCGATCAGGATGCGGCCGGCGGTCGGCTCCTCCAGACCGGCGACGAGGCGCAGCGTGGTGGTCTTGCCGCAACCCGACGGGCCGAGCAGGGCGAAGAACGACCCCGCAGGAATCTTCAGGTCGAGGTGTTCAATGGCCGTGAAGCCGGGGAACCTCTTCTGGATCCCCACCAGTTCCAGGTCGGCCCCCGCGCTGGCGAACGCGCCGGTTGCCATTCCTACGATCCCAGCAGGATGCTCTGGAACGCCGCGTCGTACTTCTGCTCTTCGGCGCCGGTCAGGGTGCGGAAGACCTTCGCCTTGTTCAGTGTCGACTCGTCGGGGAAGATCAGCTGGTTGTTGGCGAGTTCAGGGTCGATCGCCATGGCGGCTTCCTTGGCGCCGACGACGGGCGTGATGTAGTTCACGTACGCCGCGACCTCGGCCGCGACGGCCGGGTCGTAGTAGTAGTTGATCAGCGTCTCGACGTTCTTCTTGTGCGTGGATCCGATCGGCACCAGGAAGTTGTCGTTCCAGATTGTGCCGCCCTTCTCGGGCACGATGAACTCCCACTTGTCGCCGTTCTCGGCGTTGAGCTGCACGATGTCACCCGACCAGACGATCGCCGCGAGGGTGTCCTCGTTGATGAGGTCCTCCTTGTAGGCGTTGCCCTTGATGTTGCGGACCTGGCCGTCGGAGACCTGCTTCGACAGCTCGTCGATCGCGGCGTTGAACTCGTCGTCGCCCCAGTCCCCGGAGATGTCGACACCCTGGTCGAGCATGATCAGGCCCATGGTGTCGCGCATTTCGGAGAGGACGCCGACGCGGCCCTTGAGCTCGGGGGCCCAGAGGTCCTGGACCGAGGCCAGGCCGTTCGGCAACTTCTCCTTGTTCCAGCAGATGCCGGCGAATCCGCCCTGCCACGGCACGCTCATCTTGCGGCCGGGGTCGAATCCCACGTCCTTCAGGGACGGGAGGAGGTTGGCCAGGTTGGGGATGTTGGCGTGGTTCAGTTCCTGCGTGTACCCGAACCGGATCATCCGGCCCACCATCCAGTCGGTGAGGCAGACGGCGTCGGCGCCGATGTCCTTGCCGAGCGCCAGCTGGTCCTTCACCTTGCCGTAGTACGTGTTGTTGTCGTCGACGGCCTCGGTGTATTCGACCTTGATGCCGGATTCGGCCTCGAACGCTTTGAGGGTGGGGTACTTGCCGGCGGCATCGACATCGATGTAGAGGGCCCAGTTGTCCCACCGCACGAGCTTACTGGTGCCGGACTCGTCCGGTGCCGCGGTGGGTTTGCTCTTGGCGCCGCCGCTGGAACAGGCGGCGAGGGCGGGTGCGGCGGCTCCGCCACCCGCACCGGCGAGGAGAGTACGCCGCCCCATCCTGGCTTGCTGGGCCTGACGGATGAGCTGCTGAATCATGGGGTCGGCGGGCAATGGCCTGGGCAACATGTTCGGGTCTCCTTGCGTTTTTCAGCGGGCGATCTCACACACTCAACTACATGAGTGGCTTGATACTTGCACAGGACGAACCCGTCGGTGGCCAAGGGTGACCAAATCGTTAATTGCCGCAGCCGTTTCTCGCGGAATCAGCACTCCTCCGGGAGAAACGCCCTCGAAAAGGGCGGTTGAGCGACGGTAGGATTTCGGTCATGGACGATGGGGTCCACCGGCACCAGAAGGAGCACCATGAAGGTCGCAGTCCCCGCAGAGGTCAAGAACAACGAATTCCGGGTTGCGATCACGCCCGCCGGTGTGCACGATCTGGTCGCGAATGGGCACGAGGTGCTGATCGAAAGAGGGGCGGGACTCGGCTCGTCGATCACCGATGAGAGCTACGCGACGGCTGGCGCGACGATCATGCCGGATGCCGCGTCCACCTGGGCCGCCGCCGACCTGCTGCTCAAGGTCAAGGAGCCCGTCGCCGGTGAGTACGGCTATTTCCGCCCCGATCTGGTGCTTTTCACCTACCTGCACCTCGCCGCCGAGCCGGCCCTCACCCACGCCCTGCTGGCGAGCAGGGTCACCGCCATCGCCTACGAGACCGTGCAGCTGCCCAACCGCGCGCTCCCGCTGCTCGCGCCGATGAGCGAGGTCGCCGGTCGCCTGGCCCCCATCGTCGGGGCCAACGCGATGCTCAAGCCCAACGGTGGACCTGGCCTGCTCGTGCCCGGCGTGCCCGGCACCCACCCGGCACGGGTCACGGTTCTCGGCGGCGGGGTGGCCGGCACGGCCGCCATGCAGGTCGCGCTCGGGCTCGGCGCCCAGGTGACCGTTCTCGACACCAATCTGTTCCGTCTGCGCGAACTCGATGCCCTGCATTACGGGCGGGTGCAGACCATCGCCTCCAACAGTTACGAGATCGACAGGGCGCTCGTCGACTCCGATCTGGTCATCGGCTCGGTGCTGATCCCTGGGGCGAAGGCCCCGAAGCTCGTCAGCAATGATCTCGTCTCCCGGATGAAGCCGGGCAGCGTGCTCGTGGACATCGCGGTCGACCAGGGCGGATGCTTCGCCGACTCCCACCCGACGACGCACGCAGACCCCACGTTCACCGTGCACCAGTCGCTGTTCTACTGCGTGGCCAACATGCCCGGCGCGGTGCCGAACACGTCCACGTACGCGCTCACGAACGCCACACTGCCCTACCTGCGCATGATCGCGAACCGGGGATGGCAGGACGCCGTGGCCGCGGATGCCGCGCTCGCCCTCGGCCTGAACACGGTTGACGGGCTGGTCACCAGCGCCCCCGTGGCCAGCGCCCACGGGCTCCCGTTGCGCGAACTCTCGGACGTTCTGCCCTGAGGCCCTGCGCGGTCCTGAACCCGCGCATCACGGGCCAGCGCGTCACGGGCCAGTGCGTCACTGGCCGGCGCGTCCCGGGCCCACGGGCAGCATCGCCCGGCGCACGGTGCCATCCGGCTGGATCGCCCACACTCGCCCCCGACCGGGGGCGAGTGGCGGCGGCAGGTCCCTGCGGCGGCTGATCATTCGGTAGTCGGCCAGGCTGCAGCCGTCGAACACGAGCTCCGCGTGCGGCCGGAGAGACCCGAGCAGGGACCAGTGCGTCTGCCACGCCTCCGCGTCGCCGACGAAGACGGTGCCGGCCCCGGGCGCCGCCGCCCGCAGCTGCGCGGCATCCGTCACCAGACCGAGATCCACGATTTCGGCGCCGGAGGCGGCACGAAGCGCCGCGACGGTGCGGGGCGGGGAGCCCGAGACCACGAGCAGCGTGCGGCCCGGCCCCGTGGCGAGCCGTTCGGCTGCGGCGTCCGCTTCGGCGCCGCGAGCCGTGCCGTCCAGGCAGCGTGCCGCCGCGCCCCCTTCCGGGCCCAGGAGCTGGATGCGGTGGCCCTGCCAGCTGCCCCCGCCCGGCGGGAGCGTGTCGTCGAACCCGGCGGCCGTGCCCCCGGCCCCGACGTGCTCCGCCACATCCGCCAGCCGCAGGAGGAGTCTGTTCTGGCACAACGCGGGCAGCACCTGTAACGCCCCGCCGAGCCTCTGGGCGGCGACAACCACCCGCAGCCCGCCCTCCCCGCCGTCCCGGAGCAGCCCGGTCAGCAACTCGAGCGCGGCCGGGCGGTAGTCCGGATCCCAACGGGCATAGACGGAGTCGAAGTCGTCGATCAGCAGGAGGCGCCCGACCGGTCCGAGGGCGCCGTCGAGGGAACGGCGCGCCCGGCTGAGGGCGTCCCACACGGCCTCGACGTTCGCCGGGACGAGGTCGACCTCGCGCGATTCGGCCGAAGCGTGCACAGACGTCTCCGACGTCTGGTCCGCAGACTGCTCCGCAAGGGAGGCCAGCACGCTGGTCTTGCCGGAGCGGGGTGCGCCGAGCACGAGCAGGTTTCCGTCCTGGAATGGCCGATAGCGGGCGACCCGGTAGCGCTGCCGCTCGGGTTCGTCGAGCAGTCCCAGCAGACAGTTCGGACCGGGGACCTGCCGGCGGCCCGCTGCCCCGGCCGGCGCGGCGGGCGGGGGGGCGGGCGACGGGGGCTCCCGGGGCTCCCGGGGCTCCGGCGGCCCGCGCGGCTCCCCGGCCGCCCCCCCCCCCCCCCCCGCCCCCCCCC
>JACMQV010000205.1 GCA_014376815.1 Cryobacterium sp. | reverse complement strand
GTGGGTTGGGGGGGGGGGGGGCGGGGGTGGGGGGGCGGGGCGGGGCGGAACGGGCCCCGCCCCTCCTCCCCAGGGGGAAATGCTGGTTAGCCGAGCGCCTTGACGTCGGTGGCCCACTGTGCCCACGACTCGTCGGCGGTCATCGTGCCGTCTTCGACCCGGGTGAGCGCCTGCTGCATGGCGTCGTTGATGGCGAAGTAGAACTCGCCCTTGAACGGCGTCACGTCGACGGCTGCGGCCCGGTTGGCCAGGATCTGGCCGGCCGGAGCGTTGTTGAAGAACTCGTTCGTCGCCCCGAGGAGTTCGTCGCTCGCGAGAGCGTCGACCTGGCTCGGGAAGGTGCCCTTGGACGCGAATGCCTTGAGCTGCTGCTCAGGGGCGGTCAGCCAGGCTGCGTGCTTCTGGGCTTCCTTCTGGTGCTTGGACTGGTTGGGAACGGTCAGGTACGAGCCGCCCCAGTTGCCGCCGCCGCCGGGGAACGTGTCGGCGATGTCCCAGCCGGTGACGCCCTCCGCGTTTCCGGAGATTACGCCGAGCATCCAGCCCGGGCAGAGCATCGTGGCGAAGCCGTTGTTCTGGAAGCTGGCGGTCCAGTCGTCGCTCCACTGTCCGAGGTGCGCCGACAGGGTGGTGCTCGCATCGAGCACGCTCGTGTACGCCGCCTTCACCTCCGGGTTCTCGGTCGCGATGATGGTGCCGTCCTTCTTCTCATAGGCGTTGGGGATCTGGTTGACGACGCCCTGCCAGGTGGCTCCGGCCGAGTCGAACCACGGCACGTTCGTGCCAGCGGCCTCGAACGTCTTGCCGGCCGCGTAGTAGCTGTCCCAGGTGGTGCCGAGGAGTTTGGCGACCTCGGCGCGATCGGTCGGGAGGCCGGCCGCCGCGAACAGGTCGGAGCGGTAGCAGACGCCCTCCGGGCCGATGTCGGTGCCGTACGCGATCAGGCGGCCGTCGGCATCCGTGGCAGCCTTGGCCTTCCAGTCAAGCCAGCGGTCCTTGACGTCGTCGTTGGTCAGGTCCACGAACTGGTCGGAGTACTTGAGCAGTTCCGGCAGCCAGTCGACCTCGATCGCCTCGACGTCGCTCAGGCCGCTGCCGGCGGCGAGGCGGGTCGTGAGGTTGTCGCGGGCCTCGTTGGAGGTCGCCGCCTTCTTGTGCGTGATGGTGACGGTCGGGTTCGCCTTCTCGTACTCGGCGAACAGGTCCTCGTAGCCGAATTCGTTGAACGTGGCGACGGTCAGTTTGACGTTCTTGTCGGTCGACTGCTCCGAGCCGGCGCCGGCTGAACAACCGGACACTACCAGTGCGAAAGATGCTGCGCCGGCGACTGTTACTGCAAGTGTGCTGCGGGGGAAACCCTTCTCGGTCACTCCCTTGTGTGCGTGCTGATGGGTGGATGCAAGTCCGCTCTCATCAATGCTGTGAGAGCGCTCTCACGGTGGTGATGCTCACGTTAGTGGTCGCCATGGTGGTTTGTCAAGAGAGCGCTCTCAGACGGCGTCACGGGCAAAAAAACGCCCCTGCCGCCCGGAAGCCGGGCGGCAGGGGCGTAGCGGCCCCCGGGTCAGGCGAAGGTCGCCACTGCGGCGGCCACCGGCACGTCGCCGGAGAGCAGGTGCAGCGTCGCTCGCGCGCCCGCCCCGGTACGGATCAGTTCCGCCAGGACGGCGGCGACGTCGGCCCGGGGGACGGTGCCGCGCGTTTCGGCGTGGTCGGGGCCGGCGTGGACGAGGCGGACACGGCCGGTGCCGGCGTCATCCGTCAGGCCGCCCGGGCGAACGATGGTCCAGGAGAGTGCCCGCCGGGCCAGGTCCTCCTCGGCCGCCAGTTTGGCCTGCAGGTAGGACAGGAAGTCGTCCGGGACCTCCGGGGGATGGGCGCCGTTCCGCACCGAATCCACGCCGGTCGAGGAAATCTGCACGACCCGGGGAACACCGGCGGCCTCGGCCGCGTCGGCCAGGAGCACGGATCCATTCAGGTCCACGGCCTTCCGGCGCTCATCGCTGCCGCCCGCTCCGGCGCCCGCCGCGAAGACTGCCACGTCGGCGCCGGCGAGGTACTGGGCGACGTCGGCAGCCGAGGACTGCTCGAGGTCGATCACCACCGGGACGGCCCCGTCGGCGGCCAGATCTGCCCGGTACTCTTCCTTCCGGATCAGCCCGACGACCTCATGACCGTCCTTGGTGAGCTCCCGAGTCAGCTCACGAGCGATTTTTCCGTGTCCACCTGCTATAACAATGCGCATCCCTCAGATAACAATGAAACCGCGCCGATCATTCCCGCGGCACGCTCACCGTGAGCGATCGAACCAGGCCGTCCCGGCGGAAGATGCTCGCGCTGAGGTCCGCGCCCAGGACGCCGCCCGCCCCGCGCACCTGCGTGTCGTCAGCCAGGTGCGCGACCACCTCGAGGGGGCCGCCCCGGCGCACCACCACCGGTACCTGGCAGAACGTGAACGCGAGCGCGTCCACGGGCAGCTCGACGGTGTGCGGCCGGCCGGCCGGGTCCCGGTAGGCGAACGTGCCGGGCACGGTCGTCCACTCGCTGTCCCTGAGCAGGGTGGGCCGAAGCAGGATGCGACCGTTCTCGACCCGGAGGCCCAGCTCGCCGAGGCGGGTGAGCACCTCTTCCTTGACCTGCCCGGCCATCCCCGGCTGCCGGGCCCCGTGCCCGGCCGGCGTGTGCGAGTACGGGTCGGTCGGGAACGCGCCGTAGGTCGCGGGGTCCTTGCAGTATCCGAGGCCCGCCCTCACATCCTCGTAACCGCGGGCCAGGCCGCCGATGGTGGCCTCGTCCGCCCCCTCGGCGACCGCACGCTCGAGCGTCTCCTGCACCGCGAGCAGCAGCTTCGAGACCATGTGCCAGTAGATGCTGCCGAGCCCCTCGTAGGCGAAGAAGGTGCCGGAACGCCCGGTGAACTCGGCATGCCGGAACACCTCCTCGAAGATCGCGAGCAGCTCCGCCCGGCCCGCCTCGACTCCGGAATGCAGCGCCGGGTCTCGACTGAGCCGGTCCAGTTCGTCAGCCACGCCGCCGGCGTTGCGGATGCTCGCCGCAAAGTGCACGTCCCCCTGCCGGTCCCGCACGAGGATGCTGCGGTCCCCGTGCCGGACGAGCTGATCGACGAGCGGGCAGCGGGCGGCCCGCTCGGCGCTGAAGGTGTTGCGGGCGAGGAAGGACGGCAGGGTCTTGTCGGGATAGAGGATGTAGCTGTGCTGGTCGGCGCGGTAGAGGCGGCTTGTGCGCAGGGCTCCGAGCAGGGCCAGCGATTCCTCCGGGCCGAGCAGTCCGGAGGAGAGCACGGCCACCTGGCCCTCCAGCATCTCGGCGAGTCGCCGCACCTCGGCGCCGTCCGCCCCGAGTTCCAGAACGTTGTACGAGTGCACGAGGCCGTCCTGGCGCCGGTTGGCGCGCAGGCCGGACTCGACGAAGCGAAGGGCCAGGTCGAGCAGTGCGGTGACGTCGTCCGCGGCGACCGCCGTCCGGCCGCCGCCGAACCCGGCGTAGGCCCGCTCGCGGTAGGCGGTCCCGGCCTCGCCGAGCCCGTCCATGACGGCCTTGCGGCGGCCGGGATCGAACCCGTCGGCCAGGGGATCCGCATGCCGGAGCAGCACGTCGCGCACCGCGGCCATCAGGGCGGCGAGTTCGCTGCTCACGTCGACGTCGACGGTCAGGAGCCCCTGCAGGAAGACGAGGTAGCGGCGGAGGTAGGCGAGGGTGACGACCGACAGGCCGCGGCCCACCAGCGCGTTGTTGGCGTCGTTCCACTCCGGGCGCTGGGTGGTCATCCAGATGCCGCCGTCGGGCACCAGGTTGACGAGTTTCGCCAGCAGCAGCAGCAGCAGCTTGTCGGCGAGCGTGACCCGCACCAGGTCGCCGTCCGCGTCGTGCACGAGGCGGCCGTCCGCACCCTCCGCGGCGACCCGCTCCAGGATCCGGCCGTGCCGCTCCTGGTCGAACGTGATCGTGTTGTGCGGGTCCCTCAGGATGTCCGCATACGGCGCGATCCGGTACGGCACGTCCGCATGCGTGAAGGCCCGGCGGTTGACGAGCGCGCCGAGGCGCCCCGGGTGGAAACGCCCGGACGTTTCGAGCAGCTTGAGCAGGTAGACGATCTGGTGGTCGCTCCAGTACCCGATGTTCGACCACGGGTCCTCCGGTGCGGGGACCTCCCAGTCGATCCCCGCCCGGGAGATCCGGTACGGGTTGTAGCCGTCCGCGGTCGTCGCGTCGAGAAAAATGGTGACCATCGACTCGGCGTATTCGGGGAAGGACCAGGCCAGCGCCTCCCAGTTCTGGAAGATGTCGCGCCAGTTGCCCTGGTACTCGAGGAGGCGGCCCCCGGACTCATCGGTCAGGGCGATCCTGAACTGGTTCCAGGGCCGGCTCGGGTCCCCGTGTCGCCGGCTGAACGTGAGCGGCAGGTACTCCATGCAGAGGCGCCACAGGTCGTCGTCGCCGGCTTCCTCGGCGATCGCCACGAGCCCGTCGGCCCGCAGCCGCTCCGGCAGCGCTGCCAGTACCGCGGCGCAGCGACGCGCGGATGCCTGGCTCCGCTCCGCGATGAACGCCCGCACGTCCCGCGCCTCGACCGTGTAGCCCTCGGCCGGGACGCCGCCGCGCATGGTGTTGAAGAGCACGTTGGCCGCGTGGTGGATGGTGGCCAGTTCGTCACCGGTGTGCTGGGCGGCGTCGGTGGCGGCGAGGATGCCCTCCAGGTCCGACCGGGTGCGCACAAGGTCCGCCGCCAGCGCCGCGGCGAGGTCTGCGGGGGCGCGCAGCCGGTCGCGCAGGCCGACCACGTCCGCCGCGTCCTGGTTGACGTCGGCGACGACCTGCCAGCGTCGCTCAGCCCCGGACGGCAGGGCGATCCGGGCGTGGACGAGGTAGGCACCGCGCCGGCCGCGGACATCCGTCTCGCCGCTGATGCCCCGGCCCCGGGCGAAGGCGGCGACCTGGTCGACCGAGAGCAGATGCTCCACGGCGTCCAGCCCGACCTGCCAGGCGACGTTGGCCTGCAGGGACTCGCTGGGTTCCGCGAGGTCGGTGAGGGTCGCATTGAGCGTCAGCAGCCCGAGGCCCGTCGCGGGGTCGAGTTCGGCCCGCTTGTAGGCGTCGAGGAGCACGCTCAGCTCGTTCTGCGTCTTCACCCCCGCGCCGGCGGGGAGGATGTTCACCAGGCCGTCGATCAGGTCGACGCCGCGGGGCTCGTCCGAGAGGGAGGCGAGGGCGCAACTGCGCACGACGCCGAAGCGGGCGCTCGTCTGCCAGGTCACGCGCAGGCGCAGGCCCAGGTCCGGGCGAGACTCCTCGAAGACGAGCGTCGTTCCGAGGATGTCCTTGTAGAGCGTGCGTGCCACGGCGGGGTCGCCGGGGCGCAGCTCCGCGAACGGCTGCCAGTGGGCGTTCGTCCCATCGGGGAGTCGCACGAGCAGCACGCTCAATCCGCCCGTGCGGCCGGCGCTCTCGGTCACCTTGTCGTCGGTGTAATACGGGAAGAGGGCGTGCTCGGCGTCCACCCGGCCGGCCGTCAGCCCGCCGGTGCTCGAGATGAAGAGCCAGACGTCGCTCGCTCCCACGAGGGTCATGAAGAACGGCGGCATCTGGTCGTAGGCCGTGATTCGGTAGAAGCGGCGCCCATCGAGGTCGACCGGAGCGCCGGTGACGGTGCCCTCGGCATCGCCGGGCGCGCCGGTGTTGCCGGGTGCGTCCGGGCCGGTCTGCGGGGCCAGGGTCTCAAGGGGCATTTGAACCTCCGGTGGAGTCATCCCGGCGGATGCTCCAGCCGGTGAGGCCTCCATCCTCTCACCCATGAGAGCGCTCTCACGCACGCATCCGGATGCAGTATTCGCTTGGCTCAGTCTCCGCCCGCGGGCCCTGAGCGAATTCGACGGGGATTTTGCCCAGAACAGGCGAGTTGAGCCCGGACCGGTGTTGTGGGAGCAAAATCTCCGTCGAATTGGTGAGGTCGCTCGCTAGCTGGACTTCGGGCTGGGCTCTCGCTCGAACTCGTCGACGTCGATCCCGGGCTCGACCAGGGCTCCCATCGTGTCCGCGGCGCGCTGGGCGTCCCGGGTGAGTTCGGCGAGCTCGGCCAGCTCGGCCGCATTCTCATCCGCGGCCTCCTGCAGGGCCGACGACGTGCGCAGCGGCGGCGCCTTGAGGAAGAAGCTGAGCACGAAAGCGGTCAGAACCACGGCCAGGCTCACCCAGAAGACCGTGACGGCGGCGTCGTTGAACCCGACCAGGAACGGCTCCGCCAGCCGCGGGTCGGCCGCGTTCAGGAACGAGGTGTCTCCGTCGAGCGCCCCGCCGACGCCGCCCGGGTTGCCCAGCAGCTTCAGGATGCCGGCGTTGGCCGGGTCTGCCTGCACCGCGGGGTCCGTCGCCGCGGACCTGACCCCGGCGACCAGGGCCGGGTTGCTGAACGCGGCGCCGAGGGTGTCAGGGATGCGCGTGAACAGCACGGAGAACAGCACGGCCGTGCCGAGGGTGCCACCGATCTGGCGGAAGAACGTCGAGGCCGAGGTGGCCACGCCGATGTCCCGCGGGCCCACCGAGTTCTGGCTGGCGATCGTGAGGGTCTGCATCAGCTGGCCGAGGCCCAGGCCGATCAGGAGCATTCCAGCCATCATGAAGACGACCGGCTTGTCGGCGGTCGCGAACGTGAAGAGGAGGAAGCCGGCGGACATGAAGGCGGTGCCGATTGTGGGGAACATCTTGTATCGCCCGGTGCGGGCGATCAGCTGTCCACTGACGATGGAGGAGATCATCAGGCCGGCGATCATCGGCAGCATCAGGAAGCCGCTCTCGGTGGGCGTGGCCCCGTTCACGAGCTGCAGGTAGAGCGGCACGGTCATCATCGCGCCGAACATGCCGAACCCGACGAAGACGCCCAGCACCGTGGCCATCGAGAACGTCGAGGACCTGAACAGCTTCAACGGGATGAGCGCGTCGTCGCCCATCATCCGCTCGGCCAGGATGAAGGCCGCGATGCTGAGCGTCCCGATCACGTAGCAGGCGATCGAGGCGGGCGAACCCCAGCCCCAGGTTCTTCCCTGCTCGGCCACGAGCAGCAGAGGAGCGGCCGCGAGGATCACGGTCACCGCGCCCCACCAGTCGATGCGCACGGGGCGTGCGAAGTGCGGGACGTGGAGGAACTTGAGCACGATGAAGAGGGCGATGACGCCGATCGGGAGGTTGATCAGGAAGACCCAGCGCCAGCCGGTGATGCCGAGGATGGTCTCAGAGCCCGACAGGACGCCGCCGATGAGCGGGCCGATCACGCTGGAAACGCCGAAGACGGCCAGGAAGTAGCCCTGGTACTTCGCACGCTCGCGGGGCGCGAGCATGTCGCCCATGATCGTGAGCGGGAGCGCCATCAGGCCGCCGGCACCGAGACCCTGGATGGCGCGGAAGACGGCGAGTTCGTACATCGAGTTCGCCATGCCGGCCAGCAGTGAGCCGACCAGGAAGATCGTGATCGCGATCAGGAATAGCGGGCGCCGTCCGAAAATATCGCTGAGCTTGCCGTAGATCGGCGTGCTGATGCAGGACACAATGAGGTACGCGGTCGTCACCCAGGCCTGTAGCGACATGCCGTCGAGGTCGTCGGCGATGGTGCGCATCGACGTTCCCACGATGGTCTGGTCGAGCGCGGAGAGGAACATTCCGGCCATCAGGCCAAAGATGACGAAGAGAATCTGCCGGTGAGACATCAGCGGCGGGGCGGCGGGGGCGGGAGGAGTTTGCATCGTGTGCAAAGTTACATCATGAGCAAACAATCTACAACCGTCTCCGGGCCTGTCGGAGACCGCCCTCCGCCCCGTCGGTCTATGCTCACAATCGTGGTGGGAAAATTGCGACCGGGGGCGGTGCATCCGTTTCGGCGGAGGCGCATTGCTGCGGTGACCGTCGTTGTCGCCGTGCTGGCCGCGGGTGCGTTGGCTGCCGGGGCCGTCTCCGGGCGCGGGCCGGCCCTCGAGCCGAGTGTGCACTCAGTCCCGACGTCCGCGACGAGCGCCGACCCTGCGACGAGCGGGACCCCTGCGCGACCGGCGCCGTCGGGCACTCCCGACCCGACGGCCGTGCCCTCCTTCGACCGTTCCGCGTACTCCATCGACGACCCGGCCAGCCTGTGGCTCGTCGTCGACAAGACTCGGCCGCTGAACCCGGTCGACTACACCCCGACGGACCTCGTGGACGTCCCGGTTCCCCATATCTGGCCGCCGAAGCTGCGCCGGGAGGCCTCCGACGCCGTCGTCGCCCTGTTCGGTGCCTTCACGGCCGAGACCGGGCTGCAGCTCCAGTCGCAGAGTTCGTACCGCAGCTTCAGCACTCAGGTCGACGTCTACAACCAGGATGTGGCCTCGAACGGCCAGGCCTTCGCCGACACCAGCACGGCGCGGCCGGGCACCAGCGAGCACCAGACCGGCCTGGCCATCGACATCAGCGCGCTGCCGGGGGACTGTTCGCTCGAGGCCTGCTTCGGCGACACCCGGCACGGCATGTGGCTTGCCCAGAACGCGTGGCGCTTCGGGTTCCTGCTGCGCTACCCGGCCGACAAGGTCCCGGTGACCGGTTACGGCTACGAGCCCTGGCATTTCCGCTACATCGGCTTTGAGTTGGCGACCGAAATGCACGACACCGGGGTGACCACACTGGAGGAGTTCTTCGGGCTGCCCGCGGCGCCCGGCTACAACTGATGTGCCGCACACGCATGGGTTTCGGAGCCTTCGCACAGTGGTCTGACAGGTGAGGATGTTTTACTTTCTGGTTCTTATCAGCGATCCAGAAAAGACTTTGTGCTCCCCGATTCACACCCAAACAACCGCAACCGCTCCCGTCATCGCCTTCAGAAACCACCGAAGAACCCGCACTTCGTCATCGCCGGAACCCTCGCGCTCGCCGGTGCCACCGCACTGATCTCGGTCGGCGTCGCCACCGGCGCCCACCGTGCGGAGCGCCGTCAGCATCGAGACGCCGCCGTCGACCGATTTTGATCCGGGCGTCGTCGCCGTCGTGCTCTTCGACGGGGCGGGCCAGGCCGTCCAGGTCGCCACGGACGGGTCGAACACCCAAACCAGCGGCGAACCCGATTCCAGTGAGCCCGCGGCAGAAGTCGCCCCCGGCGGCCTCACCTGCGGCTACGTGCCCGACCCGAAAATCACCGCGCAGACCGACTACGTGCTGGCGCACTGGTCCGACGACACCTCGGCCACCTATGGTTCGATCGCCGACAACGACTGCGTCAATTTCACGAGCCAGTCCCTGGAGGCCCGCGGCTGGACGATGGATGCCGACTGGTCGTTCAACCCGGCGACCCGGGAATACAGCCCCGCCTGGGCCAGCTCCACGGCGCTTTCGGCGTACCTGGCCGGGCACCCCGAACGCGCCACGGCGCTGTCCGACACGCAGCGTGACCTGGTCAAGGTCGGCGACATCGTGCAATTCGACTGGGACGCATCCGGCGATAAGGACCACACCGGAATCGTGACTCGGGTGGAGCGCACCGACGCCGGAATCCGGCTTTTCTATGCCGGTCACACCACAAATACGAACTACAAGTCCGTCGACGAGTCCCTGGCCGATGCCGGGGGCGATGTCTCGTTCTGGAGCGTCGCCTAGCGACGGATGCGGCCCGGCCACGGCTGCGGCAGCGCCGGGATTCGAATACTGTGATTATCCAGGCCCCCCGAAAAAGGGGCGGGGCCGCAACGAACGAATAGAGGATCTCTGTGGTGTTGACCCGACGCTTTCGCATCGGCGTAGTCGTCCTCGTGGTTGCCGGCCTGGTGGCCGGCACGGCGGCACTGGCGGCGATGGGCTCAGATGAGCCCTCGGCTTCCTCGGTGACGGGTGATTCGGTGAAGTCGGGTCCCACGCCCCCCGCGGCGGCCACGAGTACGCCGCGTGCCGCCCCCGCGGACGCGGGTGACCCGGTGGCCGTTGATGTCCCGGCTGAGGCCAGCGCGGAGGCCCAGGCCCAGGTGGCCTACACGCTCGCCCACTGGACCGACTACAACACCGAGGACTACGGCATCGTCAGCGACAATGACTGCGTCAACTTCACCAGCCAGTCGCTGATCGAGCGCGGCTGGGAGATGGACGACGAGTGGTACGCCGAGGGGACGGGGTCTTCCTTCACGCATTCGTCGCCCTGGGTCAGCTCCACAGCCTTCCGGGACTACGTGGCCGAATCCGGGCGGGCGACCCAGCTCACGGATGACCAGCGCGACCAGGTCAAGATCGGTGACGTCGCGCAGTTCGACTGGGACAACTCCGGCGACCGGGACCACACCGGGGTCGTCACCCGGGTCGAGGGCTCGGGCGACAACATCGAGATCTCCTACGCGGGACACACCGACGACACCGATTTTCGCAGCGTGGACTACGCGATCACCGTGAAGCATCCCGGTGCCACGGCGTACTACTGGAGCATCCCCTAGGAGCGCGCCAGCGCGCGCCGGCTTCAGCCGGCGCGCGGCACGCTACGCGATCGCGGCGTCGACGATCGCCTTGGCCTCGATCTGCACCTGGCGCAGGTGCTCCGGCCCTGTGAAGGACTCGGCGTAGATCTTGTAGACGTCTTCGGTGCCGCTCGGGCGGGCCGCGAACCAGGCGTTCTCGGTGACGACCTTGACGCCGCCGATGGCCGCCCCGTTTCCGGGAGCGTGGCTGAGCTTGGCGATGATCTTCTCCCCGGCGAGTTCGGTGGCGGTGATCGCGTCGCCGTCGAGCTTGCTGAGCTGGGCCTTCTGGGCCGGGGTGGCCGCGGCATCCACCCGGGCGTAGGCCGGATCGCCGAAATGCTCGGCGAGCTCGGCGTAGCGCTGGCTGGGGGTCTTGCCGGTCACGGCGAGAATCTCCGCGGCGAGAAGGGCGAGCAGGATGCCGTCCTTGTCGGTGGTCCAGACCGTCCCGTCGAAGCGCACGAAGCTGGCGCCCGCGCTCTCCTCGCCGCCGAACGCGACCGACCCGTCGATCAGGCCCGGAACGAACCACTTGAAGCCGACCGGCACCTCCCAGAGGTCGCGGCCCAGGAAGCCGGCGACGCGGTCGATCATGGTCGACGATACGAGGGTCTTCCCGATGGCGGCGTCCGCGCGCCAGCCTTCCCGGTGGCTGTACAGATAGTCGATCGCCACCGCGAGGAAGTGGTTGGGGTTCATCAGGCCGCCGTCCGGGGTGACGATCCCGTGGCGGTCGGCGTCGGCGTCGTTGCCGGTGACGATGTCGTACTCGTCCTTGTGCGCGGCGACGGAGGCCATGACCGACTGGCTCGACGGGTCCATCCGGATCTTGCCGTCCCAGTCCAGGGTCATGAACCGCCAGGTCGGGTCCACGTGCGGGTTGATCACGGTGAGGTTGAGCTCGTAGCGGTCGCGGATGGCGCCCCAGTAGCCCACGCTCGCCCCGCCGAGCGGGTCGGCGCCGATGCGGATTCCGCTGGTCTTGATGGCGGCCATGTCGATGATGTTCTCGAGGTCGTTCACGTACGCGCCGCGGAAGTCGTAGGTCTCCACCGCGCTGGGTTCGCTCATTTTGACATCGCCGAGCCCGTCCAGGATGATCTCGTTCGCCCGGGTGGCGATCCATGAGGTGGCGTCGCTGTCGGCTGGGCCGCCGTGCGGCGGGTTGTATTTGAAACCCCCGTCGGAGGGCGGGTTGTGGCTGGGCGTGACCACGATGCCGTCGGCCTCGTCGCTGTTGCCGGCCCGGTTGTAGGCGAGGATCGCATGGGAGAGGGCCGGGGTGGGCAGGTAGTCGTCGAACTCGTCGACCATCACACGCACGCCGTTGGCCACGAGAACCTCGAGCGCCGTCGTGTAGGCCGGGGCGCTGAGCGCGTGCGGGTCGGCGCCGATGAAGAGCGGCCCGGTGATGCCCTGCGCCGCGCGGTATTCCACGATCGCCTGGGTGGTCGCGATGATGTGGTCCTCGTTGAAGGCGGTGTTCAGCGAGCTGCCTCGGTGGCCGGAGGTGCCGAACGCCACCCGCTGGGCCGGAACCGTGACATCCGGTTTCAGGTCGTAGTACGCCTTCACCAGCGCATCGACGTCGATCAGATCAGATTCCTGGGCCGGTGTTCCCGCACGTTGGTTCATGGTTCCCAGTCTTGCACTGCAAGTAGGCTGTGAGCCATGTCCGAGACGCGCAATGTAAGCTACAGCTTCCTCGGTCCGACGGGCACCTTCACCGAAGCAGCACTGGCCCAGGTCACCGCGGCCCGCGGTCAGACCTGGCGGGCCGTGAACAACGTCGGTGAGGCACTCGCCGACGTCGTCTCCGGGCGCAGCGTGGCCGCGATGATCGCGATCGAGAATTCCGTCGAGGGCGGCGTGTCCGCCACCCAGGACGCCCTCGCCAGCGTCCCCGACCTGCGGATCATCGGCGAGTACCTGGTTCCGGTCAACTTCGTCCTGGTGGCCCGCCCGGGCACGAGGCTCGCCGACGTGAAGGTCGTCAACGCGCATCCGGTGGCCTACGCGCAGTGCCACGCCTGGCTCGAGGCGAATCTGCCGCACCACGGACACATACCGGCCTCCAGCAACGTCGCGGCCGCGTCGGCCCTGCTCGAGAACGAACAGGCGGACGCCGCCATCGCCCCGCCCGGCATCGAGAAGCACCACGACGTCGTGGTGCTCGCCTCCGGCATCGGCGACAACCCGAACGCGGTGACCCGGTTCGTGCTCGTGAGCCGTACCACCGCGCTGCCGCCCCGCACGGGCGCCGACAAGACGAGCCTGATCGTCGAGCTGCCGGAGGACCGCTCCGGGGCACTGCTGGAGATGCTCGAGCAGTTCGCCACCCGGGGCGTGAACCTCAGCCTGATCCAGTCGCGACCGATCGGGGACGCCATGGGCCGCTACCGTTTCGTGATCGACGCCGACGGCCACATCCACGACGAACGCGTCGCCGACGCCCTGCTGGGGCTACGCCGCTTCAGCCCGCAGGTGATCTTCCTCGGTTCGTATCCGCGGGCGGACAAGCAGCCGATCGAGTTCACCTCGCGCTACGACGACGACGTGTTCATCGGCGCGCGGGCCTGGCTGAACGGGCTGCTCGGCGAGGCGCCCCAGGCCTGACCCCCGGCCTGACCACCCGCCAGACGGTTCAGGAACCGGCGGGCAGCCGCACGATCAGGGATGCCGGATCGGCGCGCAGGTGGACTGAGCGCACGGGGCCCAGGGACTCGCCGTCGATCTCGAAGTCCTGCGGCTGCTCCGCGACGATGCGGATGTCGGCGCCGCGAAGCGTGGTCATCACCCGCTCCCGGTTCGACTCGGTGCGTTCGATGATCCTGCGCCCCGCCGCCGACCGCCGCAGCACCCCGTTCTCCCAGGTCACGCGGCGCCAGATCGCCAGCCAGCCGAACAGCCCCTTGGGCTGCAGTACGGCAATGTCCAGGATGCCGTCGTCGATGCGGGCCTCGGGCAGGAACTGGAGATTCCCCGGCAGCAGCCCGCAGTTGGCGATCAGGATCATGCTGACGTGCGCCGGCCGATGCGGGCGACCGTTCAGGCTGTACCGGATCCCGAACGGCTTGACGGTGGGCAGCACCCGCGCGACGGCGTCCACGTAGGCCAGCCAGCCCACCTTCCGCTTCAGGTCGGGCCGGGTGTTGGCGATCATCTGGGCGTCCAGGCCGAGTCCCGTCATCACGAGGAAGATGTGGTCGACCGTGACGCCGTCGTCGGTCCTGACGGATGCCACGCCGACGTCGATGGGCTTGTCGACCCCGGTGAACGCGATCGCGGTGGCCTCGTCAAAGCTCGACAGCGGCAGTCGCAGGTTGCGGGCCAGCAGGTTCCCGGTGCCTGACGGCACGATGGCCAGGGCGACCCGGGTACCGCGCAGCGCTTCGGCCGCCGCGCGAACCGTGCCGTCACCGCCGGCCACGAGCACCATGGAGGCTCCCCGCTCGATCGCCAGGAGGGCCGCCCCTCGGCCCGAATCCTCCGGGCTGGTCGCGAACCAGAGCGACTCATGCCAGCCGGCCGTGGCCTCAGCCGCGGCCACGCTTGCCCGTAACCGGTCCAGATTGACCTTCACGGGGTTGTAGACCACGGCAGCCTGTCGCACAAGGAGCGGCTGACCGGGAGTATCCACGGTGGTAAGGCTAGCAAGGCACCACGGTTCGCGCTTGTAGACTGGCACCGTGATTGATCCTGTGCTGCTGCGAGAGAATCCCGACCTGATCAAGCGTTCGCAGAAGGCGCGCGGTGCGTCCGTCGAGGCCGTCGACGACGCCCTGGTGGCCGACAGCGAACGCCGGGCGACGATCCAGGCGTTCGAGTCGCTTCGCGCCTCGCAGAACCAGTTCGGCAAGCAGGTCGCGGCCGCTCCCGCCGCGGAGAAGAAGGCCCTCGTCGCCCAGGCGCAGAGCCTGGCCGCCGAGGTGAAGGCCGCCGGTCTCGCAGCTTCCGCGGCCGAGGCCCGGTTCACCGCGGTCGTGCGCACCCTCGCGAATCCCATCATCGATGGCGTGCCGGCCGGCGGGGAAGAGAACTTCGTCACGCTCCGCACCCACGGCGACGTCCCCAGCTTCGACTTCGAACCACGTGACCACCTCGAACTGGGTGAACTGCTCGGAGCCATCGACATGGCCCGCGGCGCCAAGGTGTCCGGATCGCGGTTCTATTTCCTGCGCGGCATCGGTGCCCGCCTCGAGATCGCCCTGATGAACATGGCGCTCGACCGGGCCCTCGCCGCCGGCTTCATCCCGCTGATCACCCCCACCCTGGTGCGGCCGGAGATCATGGACGGCACCGGTTTCCTCGGCGAGCACGCCGATGAGATCTACTACCTGCCGACGGACGAGCTCTACCTCACGGGCACGAGCGAGGTCGCCCTCGCCGGCTACCACTCCGACGAGATCCTCGACCTGGCCGATGCGCCCCTCCGCTACGCCGGCTGGTCCACCTGCTACCGCCGAGAGGCCGGGTCGGGCGGCCGGGACACCCGGGGGATCATCCGGGTGCACCAGTTCAACAAGCTGGAGATGTTCACCTACGTGCTGCCCGAGAATGCAGAGGCGGAGCACGACCGCCTGGTCGCCCTGCAGGAGGACATGCTCCAGTCCCTCGGCCTGAGCTACCGCGTCATCGACGTCGCGGCCGGCGACCTCGGCTCGAGTGCGGCCCGCAAATTCGACATCGAGGCCTGGGTGCCCACCCAGAACGCGTACCGCGAACTGACCAGCACCAGCAACTGCACGACGTACCAGGCCCGCCGCCTCGACATCCGTTACCGCACGGAGTCGGGCAAGACCACGCCCGTCGCCACCCTGAACGGCACCCTGGCCACCACCCGCTGGATCGTGGCCATTCTCGAGACGCACCAGCAGGCGGACGGCTCCGTCGTCGTGCCGGAGGCGCTGCGGCCCTGGCTCGGCGGACTCGACGTGATCAGGCCGGTCAGCGCGCCATGAGCCGCACGGACCTGCCCTGGCTGGTGGCGCTCGACATCGACGGCACCACCATGCACGAGGACGGCACCATCAGTGCGGGTGTCCTCGAACAGGTGCGGCGGCTCTCCGCGGCCGGTCACGAGATCATGCTGGCGACGGGCCGCTCGGCCGCGACCACGCTGCCCGTGCTCGACCGGCTGGAGATCACCCCGCGCTTCGTGGTCTGCTCGAACGGGGCGATCACCCTGCACCGCGACGCGGACGCCCCCACCGGTTACCGCCGCGAGTGGGTCGAAACCTTCGACCCGACGGATGTCCTCCTCTCCATCCGCTCCCACCTGGCCGGCGCCCGCTACGCCGTGGAGGACGAGCACGGTTTCTACCGGTACACCGAGGCCTTCCCGGACGCCACGATCGGGCTAGACAGCGAACACGTCGATTTCGACGACCTGTTGCGCCAGGACGCCACCCGGGTCGTCGTCATCTCGCCGAACCACGACATGGAGGACTTCCTTCAGATCGTCGACAGGATGGGGCTGAGCCGCGTGAGCTACGCGATCGGCTGGACCGCCTGGCTGGACATCGCGCCCGACGGGGTGAACAAGGCCACCGCCATGGAGCGGGTCCGGGCCGAGTTCGGCATCCCGCGCAGCCGGGTGATGGCGGTCGGTGACGGACGCAACGACATCGAACTGCTGGAATGGGCATCCGTTCACGGGCGCGGAGTCGCCATGGGCCAGGCGCCGCAGGAGGTGCTCACCGCGGCCGGCGAGATCACCGGGGCGGTACAGGACGACGGGCTCGCCATCGTCCTCGGCAGCCTGTAGGTTCTCAGCAACGTGCCGACGGACGCCGGAACCGTCCCCCGGGGCGCTCCGCCCGGCGCCCAGCCCGCTGCCAGCATCTTCTGGCACAGTGGTGAACCTCCAATCGGCTAGAATCGGTCGGTATTCGCTTGTCAGCGTGCGCAGGTTCGATCGGCGTGGCTGGGCAGCGAACGGGAGGGCTGTCCGAGCGGCCGATGGAGCCAGTCTTGAAAACTGGTGGGCAGAGATGTCTCGTGGGTTCGAATCCCACGCCCTCCGCACCTCGATCCTGCACGGTTCACAAACGAAGGGACCTGAGTGAGCGACCAGTTACGCCCCCGCTCGACGCGTTCGAAGAAACTCCGGACGGTCGCGCGGCATGGTCGGTTGCGCCGGTCCAACCCGTTCGTGACCGTGACCAAGGTGCTCGCCGCGGCCCTGGCCGTCCTTCTCGTGAGCGGCGTGTCCGTCGCCGCCATCGCCACCTACGACGTCGCCGCCAGCGTGAAGCCCAGCGTGAAGCTGGCCAGCGAAGCCAAGGGGCCCGTGCCGCAGATCGGCGCGATCTCCGGCGGCGTGAACCTCCTGGTCGTCGGCAGTGACAGCCGCAAGGGGCAGGATGCGCGGTTCGGCCCCGAGGACTCCACCGGCGACCTCAACGACGTCACCATGCTGCTGCACATCTCAGAGGACCACACCAACGCCTCCGTGATCAGCTTCCCGCGGGACATGTACGTGCCGATCCCGGAATGCCCCAATCCTGAGGGCGGTACCTTCGACTCGATGAGCCGCCAGAAAATCAACACCACGCTCACCTACGGCGGACTGGCCTGCACGGTTCTCACCGTGGAGAAGCTCACCGGTCTGAGCATCCCCTATGCCGCCGAGGTGCAGTTCAGCGGCGTCATGGCCATGTCGACCGCCGTCGGCGGCGTACCGGTCTGCGTCGCGGAAGACATCGAAGACGAGTACACCGGGACCTTCCTCAAGGCCGGCATGCACACGCTCGAAGGCGTGGACGCGCTCCAGTTCCTGCGCACCCGCCACGGCGTCGGCGACGGCAGCGACCTGACCCGGATCAGCAACCAGCAGGTGTTCATGTCCTCGCTCGTGCGCACGATCAAGAGCGCGTCGACGCTCTCCGACCCGCTCAAGGTCTACTCGCTGGCCAAGGCCGTGACGGCGAACATGACGCTGTCGACCAACCTCAACGACGTGTCCACGCTCGCCTCGATCGCGGTGGCGCTGAAGGACATCCCCCTCAACAAGGTCGTCTTCATCCAGGTCCCGACCGGCAGCGTCGACGGCGGCGTGATCCCCCTGCAGTCCGACTTCGACGACCTGTTTGAAGCCGTCAAGGCCGACCGATCACTCCAGTTGGGCGGCGAGACCGGTGGCGCCGCGACCGCGGACCCGAACGCGCCGGTCGCCGCCGGGCCCGATCCCGCGGCCACGACCGACCCGAGCGCCGTGCCCGACCCGGCCGCCGTGCCCGACCCGGCCGCGACGACCCCGCCCGATGACACCGTACTTTCCGATTCGACCACCGGGCAGACCGCCGGGGACTACACCTGTTCGGTCGGACGCACGCTCGAGAACCAGTAGCCGGGCTCGGCATCCGCGCATCGTGTTCGTGCGGATGCCGTGAGTACGGTTATGATTGCTGACGTGTGTGTGCAGTGCACTCACCAAGGAGACGTCGCATAGTACGGCTTAGTGCACCACCCTGCTAAGGTGGAGTACCCTTCACGGGGTACCGTGGGTTCAAATCCCACCGTCTCCGCACATAAATCAGCGCACATAAATCGGCGCATGCAAATCGGCGTATATCGATCGGCGCATATCGATCGTCCATCTCGATCAGCCCCGGACCCGTGTTCGCCCCTGCTTGTGTTGACAAGGCATCCGGGGCTTTTTCTATTCATCCGTGCGGACCGAGCGTACGATGGCGCCATGAATGAGGAGAAGCACTCCGATGGGCACCGTCCAGGCGGTTACGTCCGGTTCATCGACTGGCTGGACACGAAGCTGAGGCGTCCCCTCGGGCCGCCGCCGGTCGGTCCGTACGATGCGGTCGTCCGGCAGGTCGGGGAGGCCGTCTGCCCCGTCTGCGGCCGGCCGATGGCCGAGCACACGATTGATCATTCGGGTCCGAACGCGGTCCTCCACTGCCCGGCGGCACCCAGGTCAGAGCCCCCGGATGACGGGGTCAACGAGCTGGGCATGAAGAAGGGGCACTGAGGGGCACGCGATCGGCCCCTTCCTTCGGTTCGACAATCAGGCTGAGGAGGCAGGGCCGGTCTGACGGGTTGTTCACCTGACGGCCATTCGGGGGACATCCGAGGCTCCTAGAGTCCGGGGGTGGCAACGGGAGCTGCCACGCCCGTGTTCCACCCATCCCCAGGAGAACTCATGCGACGCCCCCTCTCGGCGCTGGCCGCCACAACGCTGGTGGTGGCCCTGGCGGCCACCGCCACGATCACGGGCCTCGCCGGCCCCTCACTCGCGGCCTCGGCCGACGACGACAAGGGCCGGGCGAAGAACGTCATCTACCTGCTCGGCGATGGCATGGGCCGCACCCATGTCACGGCCGCCCGTGAACGCTTCTACGGCTCCGACGGGAAACTGGCGATGGAGGGCCTGCCCGCACAGGGGTACGTCAGCACCTACGCGGTGGAGAAGCAGTCCGGACAGCCGGGGGAGGCCGACTCCCACCCCAACCCGGTCCCCGACTCCGCCCCCGCGGCCACTGCCTGGTCCACGGGCGTGAAGACGTCCAACGCGGCCCTCGGCGTCAACGCGAAGGGCGCCGTCGTCCCGACGATGATGGAACTCGCGAAGAAGGCCGGGTACCGCACCGGAAACGTGTCGACGGCGGAGATCACCGACGCGACCCCGGCCGGCCAGATGAGCCATGCCCTGGCCCGGGGCTGCCAGGGTCCGGTCTACTCCGCCGCCGCGTGCCAGGACACCGCGGTGTCCGGAGCGGCCCTGCCCACCAGCGACGTACGGGTGACCCCCATCGCCGACCAGATCGCACGAAACGGCACCGCGGACGTCATCTTCGGCGGTGGCCTCAGCCGCTTCGATGCCGCCGATGAGCAGGCGCTCACGGGCCAGGGGTATTCCGTGCTCGGATCGATCAGCAGCCAGACGGCCGCCACGAAGACCGACCTCGCGGCCGCCAAGGGGGCGAAGGTCTTCGGCCTGTTCAACAAGGGCAACCTCACGATCGAGAAGGCCAAACGAGACAACCCGTCGGCGGCCCAGGCGCAGGAACCGAGCCTGCCGGAGATGACCAGCAAGGCCATCGAGCTGCTCAGCCAGAAGAAGGCGGCAGGCGAGAAGAGCGACAAGGGCGGGAAGGGATTCTACCTGCAGATCGAAGGCGCCCTGATCGACAAGCGCTCGCACGCCAACGATGCGTCCCAGACCCTCGACGAGATCAAGGCGTTCGACGACTCCGTCGCCATCGCGCAGGAGTTCGCCAAGCGCGACGGCAACACCCTGGTCATCGTCACGGCCGATCACGAGTGCGCCGGGTTCAACATCATCGAGAAGGGCACCTTCACCAATGCCGAGGCGTCGGCCCCGCCGGCGAACGTCGACGCCGGCAACACCGCCAACAATTCGGTGCCGACCCGCCCGAGCAACTCCCGGGATGCGGCCCGGTCCACCGGAATCGTCAACGGCGCCGGCTCGGCCGACCCGAAGAACTTCGGCCCGGCCACCTTCCGCACCCCCACCGACCCGGCCAACGTGGTCGACGGGTCCCCGGAAGCCGGCCTGTGGCTGAGCTACCTCTCCGGCAACCACACCGGCGCGGACGTCCCGATCTACGCTTCCGGCCCCGGCTCCGATCAGTTGGAGGGCACGACCGACAACATCGCCCTCTTCGACATCGTCGGGCATGCCCTGCGCGTCGTCGGCTGACCGAAACCCACCAGATAACACACCCACCACGGTGACCGGATGCGGGGACGAACCTCCTCGCATCCGGTCGGCACATCACGGGAGACCCGAATGCAACTCAGAACGCGCCGCATCGCCGCCCTGGTCGTCGTCCTCGGGCTGGTCGCGGGGGTGGCCTCGGTCGCCCTGGCGATCGGCTCCCTCACGGGCGTGGAAGCGGAGACGGCACTTCCCGTCGTGACCCCGCAGACATCCTTCGCCGGGCTCGCCGCCCCGACCGGGGAGCCGGGGCTGGCGGGCATCGCCGAGGCGCAGCCGAGCCCGGGTGAGATCATCCAGGCCGCGGGCCCGTTCGATGATCGGTTCTCGCTCGAGGACCTGGCATTCGACGGCGCCGCGGTCACCGGGGCCGTGCTCGTCACCAGCGACGTCAGCGACGTGCTCGAGCTGCAGGTTCTGGCCGGCTTCTACGACGCGCAAGGGACCCTGCTGGGCACCGACCGTTTCGTGCACCATCTCGTGGAGGACGGCACCCACGTGGGGACCCCCGACGAGCGCGAGACCTTCCTGATCGAGGTGCCCGCCGCACTGGCCGGCCAGGCCGTCTCGGTCGTCCTGGGCGTCCCGGTCCTCGTCAACGAGTAGTCGCCCATGCTGAACAGATCGTCTCGCGCACGACCGCTCACCGCGGCGAGCCCTGGCGCGCATGTTCGCAGCAAACACCACAGGGTCAACGACGTCGCATGGGAATGTCGACCCGCGACACGTGGGCCTCGCGGGTGTCGATGACCGATCCCCGAACCGGGCTGCCAACGCGGGTCCCGTCACACTAGTGCGACGAATCCGTGGCCCGAGGGTGGGCGCGGGTTCGGGCTCCGCGGCCGGGGCCGGCACCGCTGGCCCGTTGGGCCCGGTGGTCCTGGCCCGGGACCCAGATGCGCGCCGAGCCGTAGCCGACCGGTGCCATCACCTCCGGTTTGCCCCGCACCATCCGGATCAGCCAGCCCGACGTCTCGATGCTGTGATGGTGGAACCAGCACAGCAGCACCCCGTTGTCGAGGTCGGTGGGGCCGTGATGGACCCACGGGATCACGTGGTGCACCTCGCACCAGGC
>JACMQV010000204.1 GCA_014376815.1 Cryobacterium sp. | reverse complement strand
TCGAAATTACCGAGGACGTCTCCCAGTACACCAAGGCTGCGCTGTTCCAGAAGGGCGCCACGACCGACATGCTCGCGCGCTTCTCAACTGTCGCCGGGGAGCAAGGAAGCCCCGACACCTGGCGCGACGTGCGCGGTTTCTCGGTGAAGTTCTACACCACCGAGGGCAACTACGACATCGTCGGCAACAACACCCCGGTGTTCTTCATCCGCGACGGGATCAAGTTCCCCGACTTCATCCACTCGCAGAAGCGGCTGCCGGGTTCCGGCCTGCGCGACGCGACCATGCAGTGGGACTTCTGGACCCTCTCCCCGGAGTCCGCGCACCAGGTCACGTACCTGATGGGCGACCGCGGCCTGCCGCGCTCCTGGCGTGAGATGCCCGGCTTCGGCTCGCACACCTATCAGTGGATCAACGCCGCCGGTGAGCGCTTCTGGGTCAAGTACCACTTCACCTCCAACCAGGGCAACATCGAGATGGAGGGTTCGGAAGCCGAGCTCATCGCCGGCGCCGACGCCGACTACTACCGCCGCGACCTGATCGAGGCCATCGACGCCGGCGACTTCCCGTCCTGGGACGTCTCGGTGCAGGTCATGCCCTACGAAGACGGCAAGACCTACCGGTACAACCCGTTCGACATCACGAAGGTCTGGCCGCACGCCGACTACCCGCTGATCAAGATCGGCACGCACACCCTCAACCGCAACCCGGAGAACTTCTTCGCGGAGATCGAGCAGGCAGCCTTCTCCCCGGCGAACTTCGTTCCCGGCATCGCGGCCAGCCCCGACAAGATGCTGATGGCGCGCATTTTCTCCTACCCGGACGCCCAGCGATACCGCGTCGGCACGAACTTCGCCGAGCTGCCGGTCAACGCACCGAAGGCCCCGGTGAACAACTACTCGCAGGACGGCGCCGCCCGCCACCACTACAACTCGCCGACCGCGCCGAACTACGCTCCGAACTCGCTCGGCGGCCCGGTGGCCGACCCGCTGCTCGCGGCGGAAGGCGGCTGGGAGAACGACGGTGAGCTCCTGCGCGCCGCGGCGACGCTGCGCAGCGAGGACAGCGACTTCGGCCAGGCCGGCACGCTGTACCGCGACGTCTACGACGACGCGGCCAAGGCACGCTTCCTGGACACCATCACCGGCGCCATCAGCGGTGTGGAGCGCCCCGAGGTGACCGAGCGCGCGATCGCGTACTGGACCAGCGTTGACGCCGACCTCGGCGTCAAGCTGCGCGCCAACCTTGCCACCTGGGCCGAAGCCGACCTGCTGGTCGAGGCCGCAGCCGGCTACGCCGCCGAGTAGAAACACCCGCACCACCCGTGTCAACGAAATGCCCGGCCTCCTCGAGGTCGGGTATTTCGTCTGGACCGCGCCCGATGGACCCGTGCTCAGTCCGCTGGCTCAGGCGCCGGCCGGGCCGCCCTGCACCGCGAGGAGCGCTGCCCGCAACCGGGTGTCGGCCTCGGCCGCGACGCCCGGGATCTGGGCGGCGTGGCTGAGCTGCACCATGATGGCCGGATTGATGGCCTGCACCGTGGTGGCCTCGGCACTGGGACCGCGGCGCACGACCACATTGCAGGGGAGCAGGGCGCCGACATCGGGGTCGGCCAGAATCGCCCGCCGTGCCAACGCCGGGTTGCACGCCCCGAGAATCAGATAGCCGCCGACCTCCTCGGCCGCCTCCTCGCCGAGTTTCTCCGCGAATGTGGCGTGCACGTCGATTTCAGTCAGCACCCCGAAACCCTGGGCGGCGAGGGCCACCCGGGTCCGCTGGACTGACTCCTCGAATGATGCGTCCACCGTGACGGTGTGCGTGTAGGTCATCGTGTCCTCCTGTCGGCCGGGCCCGTGTTCCGGAACTCCCTGGAACCATCATGCGCGCCGGGGACGGAGCGCGCCACCGGACCGCGCGACAAACACGGATCCGGCTGACCCGCCGGCGTGACGCTATCCGGGCAGGGGCGCGGAGTGACCGGCGAGCATCGCGGCGCTGCGGTCCCAGAGCGCGGCGGCCAGGGTGGGGTCGTAGGCCTGCCTATTTGCCTTCTGGATGCGGCGCTTCTCGTAGTACTCGCCCGACGCCCAGTCGGTGCCGGGCTCCGCGGTCGCCAGCCAGACCAGGGTGTCGGCGCCCTGCTCCGGCGAGATCAGCAGGCGCTTGAGCGGGGTCTGGTAGACGAATCGCATCAGGCTCGTCGAGCCGGTGGAGAAGCTGGTCGCGACCCCGCCGGGGTGGAAGGCTGCCGTGGTCAGGCCCCGGTCGTGGTACCGGTGCTCGAGTTCCCTGGTGAAGAGGATGTTGGCGAGCTTGCCGTCGCCGTAGGCCTTGTTGGCGGAGTACTTCGTCTCGGCCTGCAGATCGTCGAGGTCGATCTTGCCGAAGATCAGGTTGGCGGCGCTGGAGGTGTTGATCACCCGGGCCTGGCTGGCGACGAGCCGGTCCATCAGCAGCGTGGTCAGCAGGAAGGGGGCCAGATGGTTGACCTGGAAGGTCTTCTCGTAGCCGTCGACGGTCATTTCGCGGCTGCCCATGATGCCGCCGGCATTGTTGGCGAGCACGTCGATCTGCGGGTAGCGCGCCAACAGCTCGGACGCGAGGGAGCGCACCTCGTCGAGGCGGGCGAAGTCTGCCACGAAGAAATCAGCACCCAGTTCCGCGGCGACCGCGGCGGTCTTGGCGGGCGAGCGGCCCACGATCACGACGCGGTCTCCGTCCCGGCTGAGGGCGCGGGCGGCGGCGGCGCCGATCCCGTCGCTGGCGCCGGTGATCACGATTGTTCGTGCGGTCATTCTGGTCCCCCTGGGTTTTCTGATATCCGGGTCATCTGACATCGCTGTTATTGGGCACGGCTGTTCTGACATAGCCGCCCTTTTCGAGGCCGGCTTCGATCTCGAAGCGGTTGCGAAGCGGATTGCGGCCGGCCACCAGGTAGAGCAGCGGGAAGACCATCCCGAAGCGCTGCCACTGGCGTTTGTGCACGGCCTCGTGCTCGAGGATCGCCGCGGACACGTTCTGGTTCGTCAGGTAGCAGCCGCCGACGCAGGATCCGCCGCGGCCGAAGGCCCAGTCGGGCATCCCGCGGAAGACGACGAGGCCGCCTCGGCGCTCGACCCTGCCGGTGCTCCAGATGGATCCCCAGATCAGGCCCACCGTCGTCGCGTAGAGGTAGCCGGCCCGGCTGATGGGGGAGTCGAAGAGGATGCGGGGCACGGTCCCAGCGTAGGCGGCCCGCGCGACAGAAAGCTGAGTTTCCGATGATCGTGGTCGTCGGTTCGGTGAGACGACAGCTTTGAGGGGTTGCGGCTTCCGGTAACCCCTCAAAGTTGTCGTTTCGGGGCGGGACGGGACGGGACGCGGCTACGGGCGCCCGTACTCCTCGAGTAGGCGCAGCCAGACCTCGCTCAGGGTCGGGTAGCTCGGCACGGCGTGCCACAGCCGGCGGATCGGCACCTCGCCGACCACGGCGATGGTCGCCGCGTGCAGCAACTCCGCGACATCCGGCCCGACGAAGGTGACGCCGAGCACAACCTCGCGGTCCAGGTCCACGATCGCGCGCGCCGCTCCGGCGTAGGCATCGGCGTGCACGGATGCCCCGGCCACCCAGCCCAGGTCGTAGTCCAGCACCCGGATCCGGAACCCCGCCGTCTCGGCAGCGGCCCGGGTCAGCCCGACCGACGCCACTTCCGGGTCGGTGAAGGTGACCTGCGGAACGGCGGCATGGTCGGCCGTGGCGACGTGGTTGCCCCACGGGGCGTCGTCGACGGGGGTGCCGGCGGCCCGGGCCGCGATCACGTCGCCGGCCGCCCGGGCCTGGTACTTGCCCTGGTGGGTGAGCAGGGCCCGGTGGTTGACGTCGCCGGTGGCGTAGAGCCAGGCTCCGGCCAGCTCGGGGGCGGAGCCTTGCACGAGCAGGGTGTCGTCGACGTCGATCCAGTCTCCCGGGGCGAGGCCGACCGTGTCGAGCCCGACATCCTGGGTGCGGGGCACCCGGCCGGTGGCCACGAGCACCTCGGCCGCAGTGACCCGGGTGCCGTTGGACAGGGTGAGGGCCACGTCGCCGTCATCGTTGCGGGCGGCCCCGGTGGCCGAGACCCCGGTGAGAACGGTGACGCCGGTCTCCCGGAGCGCCGCCGCGACACGTTCACCGGCGAAGGGCTCCTGGCCGCCGAGCAGCCCCCGCCGCACGATCATGGTGACCTCGGCGCCGAGTGAGGCGTACGCGGTGGCCATCTCGGCGGCGACCACGCCGCCTCCGATGATGGCCAGGCTGTCGGGGATGCTCCGGGCGCTGGTGGCCTCGCGGCTGGTCCACGGCGACACGGAGGCCAGGCCGGGGATGTCCGGCAGCAAGGCCGACGAGCCCGTGCTGAGGACCACCGCGTGCGCGGCCGTCAGCACGGTCGTCCGGCCGTCGGTGGCGGTCACCGTCACCTCCCGCACGCCGCTGAGGCGCGCGTGGCCGCGGACTAGGGCGATCCCGGCCTTCTCCAGCCAGCGCACCTGGCCGTCGTCGGACCAGTCGTGGGTGATCGAGTCCCGGCGGCGCAGCACGGCGGCGACATCCACGTCCCCGGTGACGGCCTCGGCCGCCCCGCCCACGCGCCGGGCGGCGGCGAGGGCCGCCCCGCTGCGCAGCAGCACCTTCGACGGCATGCAGGCCCAGTAGGAGCACTCGCCGCCGACCAGCTCGGCCTCGACGATGACGGTGCGCAGCCCGGCCTGGCTGGTGCGGTCGGCGACGTTCTCACCCACCGCGCCGGCGCCGATCACGATCACGTCATAGCTACTTGCGTCGGGCATCCGTCTCTCCTCGTTCAGTGGTGCGGTCAGTGGTGTGGTCAGTGTGGTCAGTGATGTTGTCGGTGGGTGCCGGCGGCTCAGCGGCCGACGAAGGTCGCGGGCTGCCGGGTCATGAACGCTTCCATGCCGATCCGGGAATCTTCGGTCGCGGCCAGGCGCGCCAGGGCCGGCTGCAGTTCCGCCTCGGCGGCCGCGGAGCCCTCCCGGACGGCCGTGCGGGCGTTCGCGAGGGCCGCCTGCACGGCGAGCGGCGCCTGGGCGGCGATCCGCTCGGCCAGCTCGAGTGCACGGTCGAACTGGGTGCCGTCCGGCACGACCTCCTGCACGAGCCCGATCCGGTGCGCCTCGGCGGCGTCGAACATGTCGCCGGTGAGGATCCAGCGCATGGCATTGCCCCAGCCGGCGGCGCGCGGGAAGCGAATCGTGGCGCCGCCGAAGGGGAGGATGCCGCGGGCCACCTCGATCTGGCCGAACCGGGTCGACTCGGCCGCGACGGAGATGTCGCTGGCGAGCATGAGTTCGATGCCGAGGGTGAGACAGGTGCCCTGCACGGCCATCACCACCGGCTTGGAGACGCTCTGCCCGTCGACCTGCCAGGGGTGGATGCCCCCCTCCGGCACCATGGCGAGGCCGTCCGGCCCGAGCCTCGGACCGATGTCGGCCAGGTCGAGGCCGGCCGTGAAGTGGTCGCCGACCGCGTAAACCAGGCCGACCCGCAGTTCGGGGTCGCGTTCGAGCTCACCGTAGGCGAGGGCCAGCTGCGCCAGCAGGGCGAAATCGGCTGCGTTGCGCTTCTCCGGGCGGTTGAACCCGATCAGGAACACATGCCCGCGCCGCTCGGTGATGATCCTCTGCCCAGGACCAGAATGTTCGGGGAGGGACTGCTCAGGACCGGAAAGCTGCTCGTTCACGGATGCCTCCTTTGGCGTCGTGACGCTCGGCGCGTCGGTCCCATGCTACGGGTGTGCTGTCGGGGTCGGGTTCAACGTAAGACCGGGTCAGCGGGTCAGGGCGCCGATGATGCGCAGGATGCTGGGCAGGTCGTCGTTGGCCGCTTCCGGCGACGACGGCGAGAACCCGGCGATGGTGGCCCCGGCCAGTTCGAAGTCCGCACGCAGGGCGGTGATCGCCCGGTTCAGGGACTCGGCGGTCAGCCCGAAGGGGTACAGGTCTGCCAGGCCGTCCAGCACGGACGGGTCGAGCACATTCAGGTCGAGGTGCAGGTAGAACGCGGTGGCGCCGGTGGCGAGCACGGCGGCGATCAGGGCGTCGGGGGTGTCCAGGTCGTCGACCGGGAGGCTCACGATGTGACGGTCGAGAATGAGGTCGGCCTCGGCCGAGTCGATGTCCCGGGCGCCACCGATCACGACCCGCTCCAGGGGGATGCGGTCGTCGGCCCCGAGAACGAGCCCCGTGGCCCCCTCGCCGGTGATGGCGCGCAGCACCATGCCGGTGAAGGCGCCCGACGGCGACGACTCCGGGGTGTGGAGGGCGGGGTGCGCGTCGAGCCAGACCAGGGCCAGGTGACCCGGATGCTGCCGGGCGGCATGTTCGACGGCGGCCAGGGAGATCCCGTTGTCGCCGCCGATCGTCAGCACCGCATCCGTGCTCCCCCGCAGCGTGGCCGCCAGCCGCTCGCGCACCATCAGAAGCGTGGAGAACCGGTCGATGCCGGTGCCCTGCGAATCGCCGGCCTCGACCGGCACCGGAACCTCCCGGGTCGCGGACGAGGGAAGGTCACCCCGGATCGCCTCCGCCCCGTCGCTCAGGCGCATCGCACGCGGAGAAACCGAACCCTGCCACTGCGGCACAACAACGAAGGTGGGAGCCATCTCCTCAGTATGCTCCTCGCGCATCACTCCCCGGGGGATTTCTGAGGGGCGGATCCGGGCCGGCAACGGGCGCCGGCGGGATGCTCCCGTCGGCGCCCATTGCCGGCCCGGAGCGGGGCTACTGGGTGATCGAGCCGGCTCCGCCGGCCTTCAGCGCGGCGAGGCGGGCGTCGACCTCGGTGGGTTCGCCGAGGTCCTCGAGGCTTTCGAACTGGGCGTCCAGGCTCGACGCGGCCAACTCGTTGGCGCCGCGCACGCGGGCTTCCTCGCGGCGGATCTTGTCCTCGAAGCGGCTGACCTCGCTGGTGGGATCCATGAGGTCGATGCTCTTGACGGCATCCATCACCTTGGTCTGCGCCTCGGCCGTCTTCGAACGCGCGATCAGTTCGTTGCGCTTGGCGGAGAGCTGGTTCAGCTTCTCCTTCATCTTGTTGAGACCGTCCTTGAGCTGGGCGACGGCGGCGGTCTGCGAGGCGATCTGCGGCTCGGCCTGCTTCGCTTCCTTCTCGGACTGCATCTGGCGCCCGAGGGCCACCTTGGCCAGGTTGTCGAAGCGGTCCGCGTCCGCCGCGTTGCCGGCCGCGCGCAGCTGATCGGCCTTACGGCTGGCGGCCAGGGCCTTGCCGCCCCACTCGCTCGCCGCCTCGACGTCTTCGCGGTAGTCGTCCTCGAGCAGCCGCAGATTGCCGATGGTCTCGGCGATCGCGCTCTCCGCGTCGGCGATGCTGTTGGTGTAGTCGCGCACCATCTGGTCGAGCATGAGCTTCGGGTCCTCTGCCGAGTCCAGAAGCGCGTTGATGTTCGCCTTGGCCAGCTGGGAGATGCGGCCGAAGATGGACTGTTTCGTCATTGCGGTGTCCTTTCGAATGTCCGGATGAGCGGATGTTTCCATTGTGTCGGGATTGGGGGTGAAACGGGTGTGCCGGTCGGCTAGAACCTGCCTCCGCCGCCGCGTCGTGAGCGGGCGCCCGCGCCGCCGAAGCCGCCGGGGATGCCGAAGCCGCCGCCTCCGCCGCGGCGACCGCCCCCGCCCCCGCCTCCGCCGAACATACCGCCGCCGAAGCCGCCTCCCCGGCCGCCTCCGCCGCCGGACAGGATCGAGCTGATCAGGATGCCGCCGAGGATGGCGCCCATCGTGCCGTTGTCGCCGCCTCCGCCGCGCCCGCCGTAGCCGGGCCCGCCATAGCCCTGGCCGAACCCGTCCACATCGGCGCGTGCGCGACCGATGGCGTCCGCGGCGAGGGCATTGGCGCGCTGGGAGGCCTCGAGGGCGGCGGCCGGGTCGGTGGCCGCCGTGGACCCGGCCTCCACCAGGAGGCGGCCCGCCTCGGCCAGCCGGGTACGGGCCTCCGCACCGACGGCTCCGCGGCGGGCGGTGATGAAGTCCTCCGCAGCCGACACCCGGGCGTGGGCGGCGAGCAGGTTCTGGTTCAGGGCGGCCTGGGCGCGCTGGGCCTGGGCCACGGCATCCCGCACGCCCTGCAGGGCCGCATCCATCTGGGTATTGGCGGCGTCGAGCAGACGCATCAGCTCCAGCGGGTTGACCTGGGCGGCGCTGAGCCGGGTGCTGGCCTCGGCCAGGGTCTGCTCGGCCTGGGCGATCACCCCGGGCAGCGCGGTCGACGCCGGGGTGTCGGTCGGCAGGCCCCGCGCCGTGATGATGTCGGCCTGCAGCTCGGCGACCGTGGCGGCCACGCCCCGGGTCGCCGCGTGCAGGTCGGCGCCCAGCCGGTCCACCGCGGCGAGCAGCAGCGTCGCCTGGTCGACGGACTCCTCAGCCGCACGGATGCCCACAGCGGCCGCGGCCGTATCGCCGGCGGCCAGCCGCGTGCCGGCCTCGGCCAGGGCCGTCGAGGTGAACGCCAGCCGCTCGCGGGCCTCGCCGGCGTTGTCGGCGACCGTGCCGAGCACCGCCTCCGAGTAGCGGGCGGCCAGCGCCGCGAGAGTCGCCTCGGCGGGCGCCACCCGCGCGGAGACTGCGGCGGCTTCCCGGGCAACGGATGCCGCCATCTCCGGCGCGTTCTTCTCCAGCTGGCGCAACTCGTCGAAGCTGTCGGCCTGCGCGTCGAGGGCGGCGTTGGCCTGGCCGCAGAGGTCGATGATCGCGCCGAACCAGGCCCGTGTCTGCTCCTCGGAGTCCGGAATGGCGTCGTCGAGTTGCTGCTGCAGTTCGAAGGCCTGGGTGAGCTGGCCCTTCGCCGTGCCCAGGGCGGACTGGAAGGCAGCGGTGGCGGTCGTGCCGAACTGGGCGATCGCGAAACCGAGTTCCTGCTCGCTGGACCGGATCGCGTCGTCGGTCTGCACGAGCGTGCTCGCGGCGCGCCGTTTGAGCTCGGGGGTCGGCAGCGCCTGGAGCCCCGTCGCCGGTGTTCCCCCGGCGGGCAGGGCGGCCTTGCGCCGGCCGCGGAGGGCGAAGAACAGCACGAGACCCACGATCAGGAGCACGATCGCGGCGATGGCCACGAACGCCAGGATGAGGAACCCGCCGCCCCCGCTGCCGCCGGGGGTGGCGCTGCCCGGCGTGATCTCGGGCGCCGTGACCGGTTGGCCCTGCAGACTCGCGGCGAGGCCGTCGGCGGCCCCGATGGCGGCTCCCGCCCAGTCGTTCTCGCGCAGGGCCGGTTCGATCGCGACCGTCTCGACCTCGGTGAGCTGGGCATCCGTCAGGGCGAAGTCGGGGGCGACCGACAGCTGGTATTGCCGGTCGCCCGTGGCGACGGCCAGAAGCACATCGTTCGTGCCCAGCCCGTTGTTGTCGGCGGTTTGGTCGGCCCACTGCTCCCGGTCGGACACGCCGGTGAAACTGTCCACGTAGACCACGAAGAGGTCGGTTCCGGTCTCGGCATACAGCCGGTCCAGGGCCGCGGTGACCTCGTCGCTGCGTTCCGTGACGGCGCCCACCGGATCCGCGATGTGGCTGGCCCCGAACGTGACCGGGTCCTCCGCCCAGGCGAGGCCGGGGGCGGAAAGCGCACAGAATGCCACCACGACTACCGGGATCAACCACCGTGACCGCATGGGCCCACTTCCTCACACAGCATCGATGCAGGGGTTTCCTTTTTGAGCATAGAGCGGTGTGCGGGGCGAGTCCACCGCGCTGCCGGCGCGCTGTGCTCGAGCGACGGCGCGGGCACTGTTGCGCCCCGTTACGGCGCCGCTGGCCGCGCGGGCGGGTTCCCTCCAGACTGGTGCGACACCCCCACCCCCGGCCCGGCAACGGAAGGCGACCATGACCTCGGCATTCAGCTCGCCGTCCTTCGCAGCTTCGGCGCCGCGGCTCGCCGTCGTCGAAGTCACCCGGCACCGGCCCGACCTGCCCGAGTACCACGCGAAGGTGCAGGTGCTGATCGGCAACGCGGTGACCGCCGGGGAGCGCGGCGGCTGGCAGGTCACCCGGGTGGCCGCGGCCGACCTGACCGGCGCCGAGCTGTTCACGGCGACGGATGCCTGCGACGCCATCCTGATCATGGGCGGCGAAGACATCGCGCCCCGGTTCTACGGCGGCGACACCGGCTACGAGGGCGAGACCCGCCACTACGAGGCGGCGGACGCCGGCCAGATCGCCCTCGTCCGGCGGGCCCTCGACCGTGGCACCCCGCTGCTCGGCATCTGCCGGGGCCTGCAGATCATCAACGTGGCCCTCGGCGGCACGCTCGTGCAGCACATCGAGGATGGCATCCACCGCAATGTGGGCGTGCCCATCGACCGGATCCTGAGTGAGCACCCGGTGCGGCTGCTCGCCGGCAGTGCGCTGCGGGAGAGCCTCCGCGCCACCGGGATCTCGGTGCAGAGCGCGCACCACCAGAGCGTGGGCCGGCTCGGTGTGGGCCTGTCGCCGGCCGGCGTGGCCCCGGACGGCCTGATCGAGGCCCTCGAACACGACTCCGCCCCGATCACGGGCGTGCAGTGGCACCCCGAGGCCCCCGATTCCCCCGCCGAGCAACTGCCGCTGTTGCTGGCGGCCCTGCAGGGCCAGGCGGCCGGGGACCGCGTCACCGAGCCGCCCGCCGCCTGAGCCGGGCATCCGTCGGTTCGCCGCGCCGCGACCTGCTCGCGAGCCTGTCGATCCGCCCTGAGCGGGAATGCCGTGTGCCGTGAGCCGTTGAATCCAGGGTGGGGCGCGCCGAATTCGAGGTGCGCCTCAGCGACAGAAGGAGATCCCCGGAATGACAGCAGCACCGACGACCACCGTTCCCACGATCACGCTGAACGACGGCGCCACGATCCCGCAGCTCGGGTTCGGCGTCTACCAGGTGGACCCGACCGACACGAAGCGGGCGACCCTCGCGGCGCTCGAGGTCGGCTACCGCCACATCGACACCGCCGAGATGTACGGCAACGAGCAGGGCGTCGGCGAGGCGGTGCGCGACTCCGGTCTCGACCGGGCCGACGTGTTCGTGACGAGCAAGCTCAACAACGGCTTCCACGACCGCACGGATGCCGCCTCGGCCTTCGAGCGCACGCTCGACACGCTCGGGTTCGACTACCTCGACTTGTTCCTGATCCACTGGCCCCTCCCGGCCGTCGGCGATTTCGTCGAGACCTGGAAGGCGATGGAGGAGATGCACGCCTCCGGACGCGTCAAGACGATCGGCGTCTCCAACTTCCAGCCGCACCAGCTCCAGCGCCTCTTCGACGCGACCGGCACCGTGCCGGCGGTCAACCAGATCGAGGTGCACCCGTACCTGACCCAGGACGACGTGCGCGCCTTCAACACGAAGCACGGCATCGTGACCGAGGCCTGGTCTCCGATCGCGCAGGGCAAGGTGCTCGGTGACCCCGTGATCACGGCGATCGCCGCCCGCGTCGGAAAATCGGCCGCGCAGGTCACCCTGCGCTGGCACCTTCAGCGCGGCGATGTCGTGTTCCCGAAGTCCGTCACCCGCAGCCGGGTCGAGGAGAACTTCGATCTCTTCGACTTCGAGCTCACGACCGACGACCTCGCGCGGATCTCGGCGCTGAACCGCGACGAGCGCACCGGCCCGAACCCGGACGAGTTCAACTGGATTCCGTAGCCCGCAGGGGCTGACCCGGCGACGGGCCGACACGACGGGCGGGTGCCCCAGGGCGCCCTGCCCTGCCCCCGCCGCGCCCGGTCCCGAGCCCCGGCTCTGGCCCGAGCCCTAACGAATTCGACGGAGATTTTGGCTCCAATCGAGCCTGAACACCCCGGAAGCACCCTTCTTCCTCAAAATCTCCGTCGAATTGGTGCGGCGCCGGGCACCGCACCGAGCGCACCGGATGCCCGCGGCCGGCATTCGACGCGTCATCCGTCGGCGGGCGCACCGGGTAGAGTTCAGGCACTTCCGAAAGGACCGGTCACCACCATCGAAACCAGTGCCGTGCCCAGCAGTCCAAGCCGCGCATGATCGACCAGGAAGCCCTCACCCGGCAGACGGTGGACCTGCTGCGCGACCTCATCCGCAACGCCTGCGTCAACGACGGCAGCCCCGATTCGGGCGGTGAGATCCGCAGCGTGTGCACCCTCGAGGGATTCTTCGCCGGTTCGGGGCTCGACCTCGAGGTCGTCGAACCGCATCCGGGGCGCGCGTCCCTGATCGCCCGCATCCCCGGGACCGATCCCGGGGCGCCCTCGCTCGCCCTGGTCGGCCACCTCGATGTGGTCCCGGTCAGCGACGGCGGCTGGACCCGGGATCCGTTCGCGGCCGAGATCGTCGACGGTGAAATCTGGGGGCGCGGCGCCCTCGACATGCTCTACCTGACCGCCAGCTACGCCGTCGTCACCCGGGCCATCGCGACCGGTTCGTTCCGGCCGCGCGGCGACCTCGTCTTCGCGGCGGTCGCCGACGAGGAGGACGGCAGCCGCCTCGGGGTGGAATGGCTCACCGAGAACCGGCTGGACCTGATCGACGCCGACTATGTGCTGACCGAATCCGGCGGCGCCATGGTCGGACCTCGGCCGCTGATCTCCGCGGCCGTCGGCGAGAAGGGCATCGCGGGCCGACGACTGGTTGTGCGCGGTACGCCGGGTCACGGGTCGGCGCCGTGGGGTGCCCGCAACGCTGCGGTGATCGCGGCGGATGCCGTGCAGCGGCTGGCCCGTTACCGCGCCCCGGTGCAGATCACTTCCGACTGGCGGCATTACGTCGCTGCCCTCCACCTGGACGCATCGCTCGCCGACCGGCTGATCGACTCTGCTCGGATCGACGACGCCCTGAACGAACTCGGCGTGCTGGCGGGCTTCGCCCACGCGTCGACGCACACCACCATCTCACCCAACATCGTGCGGGCCGGGGTCAAGGACAACGTCATCCCGGCGCTCGCCACCATCACCCTCGACATCCGGGTGCTGCCCGACCTCGCGGCCGCCGACGTCGACAACTACCTCAGGGACGCGCTCGGCGATCTGGCCGACGACGTCACGATCGAGGGCGACGAGTTTGCCGCCGCCACCCGATCGCCGGTCGACACGCCGCTGTTCCACTCGCTCGGCAGGGCCGTGCGCCGGGCCTACCCCGACGCGGACCTGCTCCCGGTGCTCAGCGTCGGCGGGTCTGACGCCCGGTTCTACCGCCGTCGCGGCATCCCGGCCTACGGGTTCGCGTTGCTGAGCCGGCACTGGGACTACGGCACCTTCCGGCAACTGTTCCACGGCAACGACGAGCGCATCGACATCGGCTCGATCGCTCTCACCGTTGCGGCCCTCGACACCGTCGTGCGCGACTTCCTCGACTGACGGATGCGGCCCCGCCCGGCCGATCTCCCGGTGGATTAGCATCAAGTCATGGTTTCCGGCAGAGTGCGCCCCACCGGTTCGCTCACGTCCTGGAACGACGACCGCGGCTTCGGGTTCATCTCACCCGCGCAGGGCGGCCCGGCCGTCTTCGTGCACATCACGGCCTTTCCTCGGGGCCAGGTGCGGCCGCTCCTCGGTGAAACCCTCACCTATGACCTCGACGTCACTCCAGAAGGAAAGCGACGGGCAACGAATGCGAAGTCCACGCGAATGAGGCAAACACGGCCGGCACGCACGGCAGCGCGGTCGCGCTCCGGTTCGGGAGCCACCGCCTACCTCGCCATTCCCGCTTTCCTGGCGATCTACCTGACCGTGGGCCGGTATCAGCCGGTGCCCTTGTGGATCTCGGGGCTCTACCTGGTCGCGAGCGTGGTCTGCTTCATCGTCTACGCGGTGGACAAGTCCGCCGCGACGGCGGGCCGCTGGCGGGTATCGGAGAGCACCTTGCTCCTGCTCGGCCTGGCCGGCGGCTGGCCCGGCGCGATCGTGGCGCAGCAGACACTGCGCCACAAGACGAAGAAAGCGAGTTTCCGCTCCGCGTTCTGGGGGAGCGTGATCGTCAACGTGGTGGCGTTCGTGGCCTGTTTCTCGCCGCTGCTCTACGGTGTGCTCGCCGGCTGAATGGCTCGCTCAGCGCCCGCTCGCGTGCGGACTCGCCGAGTTCGACACCTGCGGTCGAGTTCGACCGGTGTGCGGGGCGAATTCGACCGGAACGGGCGAACTCGGCGCGCGAGGCCGGTGTCAGCGCGCGAACACGAACAGCACGAAGCCGGTTAGCCGCGAGGTACAGCTGGTCGGCGCGGGGGAGCGCACACTGGAGAGATGCACGAGATCGGGTTGGACGGTGAGGGGCTGGCCTGTCCGGCATGCAGCGCCGAAATGATGGAGGATGGCGTCGACACCGCGGAGGGGCTCGAGTCCTGCCACCGGTGCCCGAGATGCCGTCTCGTCGTCGTCGTGCCCGGCCTGTGGTCGGACTGACCCGCATGCCCGCCGAGCCGTGACTTCTGCCCCTCTTGCCAGAGCTTTCAGGAGTTTTGCTCACGGCTCGGCGGCTCTGATGCACGAATGTCGGGCGGTGACCATCGCCTCCCAGCCAGATGGCTCCGACTATTCCTGGTAGCTCTTGACCGATCCCCGGACCGCATCCGCGTACTAATCGACGATGATGATCGACCGGGCCTGGCGACCGCCGATCAGGACCGCGTCCAACTCACCATCCCTCGCTTCGCTCACCTCGCGAGTCGGCCATGGGAGGTTGCCGCCCACGCGAACCTCTCTGATCCCGCGTGGAGGAACACGCCCGCGCAAGCCGATTCCGCGAGGATGAGTGCGCTCGCGGGTAACCTGTTGCATTCACCATTGCACGGAGCAGTGATCCCTCACGAAGTTACGGAGTAGCACCATGACCACCGAATCAGTGTGGATGCCACCCAACGCGCTCGCTCAGTTGATCGAGGAACTGGCCCGTTTGGCCACCCGGCCAAATCCCGACGGCGAAACCGTCGACCGGATTCGCGCGCTGCGTAAGACCCTGAGCCAGGCGGAGGCCTCGATCAAACCGGACGACGGCCTGGTCGAACCCGGGATGAGGGTCACGGTGATGATCGACGGCGACACCCGCGCGACGGTGTTCCTCCTCGGCGAACGAGAACTCGCTTCACTTGATCCTGATGTGGGAGTCGAGGTGTTCTCCCCGTCGTCACCGGTGGGCAGGGCCGTCATCGGCCGCTACGTCGGTGACATTGTCACGTACGACACTCCGGCCACAGCCGGCATTCAGATCGAGATTCTCGCCGCCGCCCCCTACACCGGATGATCGGGCCCCGACTGTAGCGCAGACACCCCAGGTGCTGTGATCCGTTCCTGCCTGATCCCTCCACAATGTGGGTTTGATCGGGTTATCCACCGTCTCACGGATGCTTGGGCGAGTGTCGGTGGGTGCCCGTAGCGTGTGTCTCATGAAGCCGTCAATCATCGAAGAGCGTGAGGCCATGGGTCGTCATTTCGACGCAATCAGGGAAGCGCACGGCGAGGTTGCCCGGGCCCAGGCCAGGGTCGCCCGCCTGATCGAGGACGCGCGCCGCTTCGGGCAGTCCATCGCCCACAATGCGGCCCGGGTGCCGGGCGCCCGCTGGGACGCCCGCGAGGTCGCCGAACGGGAGTTTTCGAGCGAACTGGCCTGCACGACCCGGGTACCCCAGCGCTCGGCGGAGAACCTGA
>JACMQV010000203.1 GCA_014376815.1 Cryobacterium sp. | reverse complement strand
GCGGCCGCCGAGGCGCGCGAGCGGTTCATCATCGGTACCCTCGCCAGCCTGATCTGGGCGTGCGCGTGCGCTGCCCTGGTTCAGATCGCGGTCGCCTGACTCCGAGCGACCGACTGCGCTGTCGCCGCCATGATCACACGGTAGCCCGGGCCAGCTAGCCCTGCGCGCGCCGGTCGGGCGACACCGAGGGTTCACCGGGGATCCAGAACCGCCACGGATACTCGGCGCCTCCGCCGGGGCCGCTCACCCCGGTGCGCGGTCCGGCCAGAAATTCGCTCGGCTGCTCCGGCAGGGTGAGTTCGAATGGGGCCCGGCCCGAGGTAGGCCTCGACCTCGGTGATGCGCAACAGCACCCCGGCCCGGCCGATCACCGCGCCCAGCAGCAGCGGCGCGACCTCTAGGGCGGGGCGCGCCAGCAGAGCGCGGCCGGGGCCCACACCCGGAGCGCGCCCGCCAGGACCCGGACCCGGGCGACCAGCACCGCGCGCTGCTCGGCCACACGCACCGGGGCGGTGCCGCCCTGGCCGTCGCGGCGGGAGACCGACCCGGTAATGGTGAGCACTTCGCGCACGTCCGACGTCAGGTGCGGCGACAGCGCCTGCAGCGCCTCATCGTCCACCTCGTGCAGGTCGAGCCCGTTCTGCTCCGCGTATTTCACCAGGGAGCCGGTGATTTCGTGCGCGTCGCGGAAGGTGACCTGGTGCTTGACCAGCCACTCGGCGACATCCGTGGCCAGGGAGAAGCCTTGGGGGGCGAGTTCGGCCATGCGGTCGGTGTGGAAGGTCAAGGTCGCGATCATGCCGCTGAAGGCGGGCAGGAGCACTTCGAGGGTCTCGATCGAGTCGAAGACCGGCTCCTTGTCTTCCTGCAGGTCGCGGTTGTACGCCAGCGGGAGGCCCTTGAGCGTGGTCAGCAGGCCGGTCAGGTTGCCGATCAGCCGGCCGGACTTGCCGCGGGCGAGTTCGGCGATGTCCGGGTTCTTCTTCTGGGGCATGATCGACGACCCGGTCGAATAGGAGTCGTCGAGGGTGACGAAGCCGAACTCGCGCGTGTTCCAGAGGATGATCTCCTCGGCCAGGCGGGACAGGTCGATGCCGATCTGGGCGGTGATGTACGCGAATTCCGCGACCAGGTCGCGGCTGGCGGTGCCGTCGATCGAGTTCTCGACCACGGCGCTGAAGCCGAGGTCGGCGGCGACCAGGTTGGCGTCGAGCCCGAGGGTGTTGCCGGCCAGGGCGCCCGAGCCGTAGGGCGAGAAGTCGGCGCGCTTGTTCCAGTCGGTGAACCGCTCGAGGTCGCGCACGAGCGGCCAGCAGTGCGCGAACAGGTGGTGGGCGAGCAGCACCGGCTGCGCGTGCTGCAGGTGGGTGCGGCCGGGCATGATCGCGTGCTCGTGCACCTCGGCCTGCGACGCCAGGGCGTCGATGAGGTCGATGACGTGCGCGGAGATGGCGACGGCCTTGTCCCGCAGCAGCATCCGTACCAGGGTCGCGACCTGGTCGTTGCGGCTGCGGCCGGCGCGGAGCTTGCCGCCCAGCTCGACGCCGACGATGTCGATCAGGCCGCGTTCGAGCGACGAGTGAACGTCTTCGTCGCTCTCCGCGGGCTGGAACCGCCCGTCGAGCACTCCCGCGGCGAGGGCGTCGAGGCCGGCCACCATGGCGTCGAATTCGTCGGCGGTCAGGTAGCCGGCCGCGGCCAGGGCGTGGGCGTGGGCTTTTGAACCACGGATGTCATAGGGGGCCAGCTGCCAGTCGAACTGGGTCGACTTGCTCAGCTTCGCCAGTTCCGGCGACGGTCCCCCGGCGAAGCGGCCGCCCCAGAGGGCGCCCGCCTTGCCGGCACGATTCTCGTTCTTGTCTCCAGCCACGCCGATGCCCTACTTGCCGGCGAGGTCGCGGCGAGCCGAGATCTTGCTCGGCAGCGACCACAGCTCGATGAAGCCCTTGGCCATGGACTGGTCGAAGGTGTCACGGGTGTCGTAGGTGGCGAGGTTGAAGTCGTAGAGGCTCTGGGTGGACTTGCGGCCGGTGACGACGGCGGTGCCGCCGTGCAGCTTGAGCCGGACGTCGCCGGTGACGTGCTTCTGCGTCTCGTCGATGAACACGTCCAGGGCCCGCTTGAGGCCGGAGAACCAGAGGCCGTCGTAGACGAGCTCCGCCCACTTGGACTCGACTCCGCGCTTGTAGCGGGCGAGGTCGCGCTCGATGGTCATGTTCTCGAGCTCCTCGTGCGCGGCGATCAGGGCGATGCCGGCCGGAGCCTCGTAGACCTCGCGGCTCTTGATGCCGACGAGGCGGTCCTCGACGATGTCGATGCGGCCGACGCCCTGGTTGCCGGCGAGCAGGTTCATCATTTCGATGGCCTGGAGGGGGGTGACTCGCACGCCGTCGATGGCCACGGGGACACCCTGGTCGAAGGAGACGACGACCTCAGTGGCCTCGCGGGTCACGGCCGGGTCCTGCGTGTAGGTGTAGAGGTCTTCGATCGGGGCGTTCCACGGGTCTTCGAGGAAGCCGGTCTCGACCGCGCGGCCGTAGACGTTCTGGTCGATCGAGTAGGGGCTCTTCTTCGACTGCGCGATGGGCAGGTTGTGCACAGCCGCATATTCGATGGCCTTGTCGCGGGTGAGGGCGAAGTCGCGCACCGGGGCGAGCGAGGTGAGTTCGGGGGCGAGGGCGGCGACGGCGGCCTCGAAGCGCACCTGGTCGTTGCCCTTACCGGTGCAGCCGTGCGCGACACTGTCGGCGCCGAGCTCCTTCGCCGTCGAGGCGAGGTACTTGGCGATCAAAGGGCGGCTGAGCGCGGAGACGAGGGGGTAACGCTTCTGGTAGAGCGCGTTGGCCTTGAGGGCCGGCACGACGTAGTCGCTGGCGAATTCGTCCTTCGCGTCCACGACGATGGCCTCGACGGCGCCGCAGTCCAGGGCGCGCTGACGGATCAGGTCCATATCCTCGCCGCTCTGTCCGACGTCGATGGCGAGGGCCACGACCTCCTTGCCGGTCGCATCCTTCAGCCAGCCGATACCAACCGAGGTGTCAAGTCCACCAGAGTATGCCAGCACAACACGTTCAGCCATGGTTCTCCCTATTGTAGATCTGTTCGAGTTTACGGTGACGCTTCAGAGCCCAGGCGTGCGAGCGGTTCAGGCCGCGTTCCGGGCGAGCAGCCAGACGAGCAGTGCCTTCTGGGCGTGGAGGCGGTTCTCGGCCTCGTCCCAGATGATGCTCTGCGCGCCGTCGATGACGTCCGCGGTGACCTCGAACCCGCGGTCGGCCGGCAGGCAGTGCATGAAGTGCGCGTCGGGCCGGGCGAGCGCCATCAGGGCGGCGTCGACGCGGTACGCGCCGAGCGTGCCGAGGCGCTCCGCCTTCTCCTCTTCCTTACCCATCGACACCCAGGTGTCGGTGATGACCACGTCGCAGCCGGCGACGGCCTCGGCCGGGTCGGTGAACAGCGCCACGGAACCGTTGGTGCGCAGGGCGATGGCCACGGCATCCGTCACGACCTTCGGGTCCGGCGTGTAGCCGGCCGGGGACGCAATCCGCACGTGCATACCCGCCGTGGCGCCGGCGAGCAGGTAGGACTGGGCCATGTTGCAGGCGCCGTCGCCGAGGAAGGCGAGGGTCTGGCCGGCGAGGTCGCCGCGGTGCTCCCGGATGGTGAGCAGGTCGGCGAGCAGCTGGCAGGGGTGGAAGTCGTCGGAGAGGGCGTTGACGACCGGCACGGTGGTGCCGAGGGCCATCTCTGACAGGCCGGCCTGGCCGTAGGTGCGCCAGACGATCGCGGCCACCTGGCGTTCGAGCACCCGGGCGGTGTCGGAGGCCGTTTCCTTGCCGCCGAGCTGGCTGCTCGCGGTCGTGATGATCAGCGGGCTGCCGCCGAGGTCGGCGATTCCCACGGCGAAGGACACCCGCGTGCGGGTGGATGACTTGTCGAAGATCACCGCGACCGTCTGCGGGCCGGCGAGCGGCTTGGCCGCGAATCGGTCTCGCTTGAGCACCAGGGCCAGGTCGAGGATCTCGGCCTGTTCGGCCGGTGAGATGTCGTCGTCGCGCAGGAAATGGCGGGTCACGGAGTCACTTTCGGTTTTCGGCAATAGATTGTCCAACTCTAGATGCTGGCCAGTGCGAGCCCGAATCGGCGCTCGAACTCGGCCAGTTCGGCGTCGCCGACGATGAGCGGCGGGGCGATCCGGATGGTGGATTCGTTCGCGGCGTTCACGATCAGCCCGCGGGACAGGGCGGCGGCGGCGAGCCTCGCCGCGACCGGCTCGGTCAGCCCGACGCCGAGCAGCAGGCCCCGGCCGCGCACCTCCGCGATCAGCGGGGAGCCGAGCCCGGTGATGATGTCCCACAGCTGGTCGCCGCGCCGGGCCGCGTTGGCGACCAGGCCGTCACGTTCGATCGTGCCGAGCACGGCGTTGGCCGTCGCCGTGACCAGCGGGTTCCCGGCGTAGGTGGAGCCGTGCTGGCCGCGCTGGAACAGCTCTGATGCCGCTCCGAAGGTGACGAGGGCGCCGATCGGCAGGCCGCCGCCGATCCCCTTGGCCAGAGTCACGGCATCCGGCTGGGTGCCGTCGTGCTGGTAGGCGAACCAGGCGCCCGTGCGGCCGGCGCCGGTCTGCACCTCGTCGATGATGAGCAGCACGCCGTGCCGGGTGCAGAGTTCGCGAGCCCGGCGGAGCAACCCGGCCGGCAGGTCGATCACGCCGGCCTCGCCCTGGACCGGTTCGAGGAAGAGGGCGGCGACGGTGTCGTCGAGGGCGGCCTCGAGCGCGCCCAGGGTGGCGTGGATGTGCTCCACCCCGCCCGGAACGGGCAGGAACGGCTCGCGCATGGCCGGTTTGCCGGATAGGGCGAGCGCGCCCATCGTGCGGCCGTGGAAGGACTCGTGCAGGGAGACGATCTTGGTGCGGGGTCCGCCGGCGCGGTTCAGCCGGGCCAGTTTGAACGCGGCCTCGTTGGCCTCGGCGCCGGAGTTGCAGAAGTAGACCCTGCCGGTGGCACCCGCTCCGGTGAGTCGCTTCAGCCGTTCGGCCAGCTCCAGCTGGGGCGGGGAGGCGAAGTAATTGGACACGTGGGCCAGGCGGCCGACCTGGTCGGTGACGGCGGCGACGAGGGCCGGATGCGCGTGGCCGAGCGAGTTCACGGCGATCCCGGCGAGGAAGTCGAGGTACTCCGTGCCCTCGTCATCCCAGACGTAGCAGCCCTCGCCGCGCACGAGCATGGCCAGCGGCGGCGCGATCGTGTGCATCATCGCGTCGCTGAATCTGTTGCGCCAGTCTTCGGTGCCGAAGTCTGCCATCTATTCGGTGCTCACTTCTGTGTCGGTCATGCGTGTGTGTTTTGTCAGGGTTGCGCGGGAACGACCTCTGTACCGATCCCGCTGCCGGTGAAGACCTCCAGCAGGATCGAGTGCGGCACCCGGCCGTCGATGATGGCCGCCTTCGCGACGCCGCCCTCGACCGCGTCGAGGCAGGCCGTCATCTTGGGGATCATGCCCGATTCGAGGTCGGGCAGCAGGGCGCGGAGGGTGTCCACGTCGATGACCGACACCAGCGAGTCGCGGTTCGGCCAGTCGCTGTACAGCCCGGCGACATCGGTCAGGATGACCAGTTTCGCGGCGCCGAGGGCGACAGCGAGGGCCGCGGCGGCGGCGTCGGCGTTGATGTTCAGGGACTGGCCCGGGACATCCGTGTCGGGCGCGATCGAAGAGACGACCGGGATGCGGCCGGCCGCGAGCTGGGCGTGCACGGCCTCGGGATCGACGCCGATGACGTCGCCGACGAGGCCGAGGTCGACCTCCTCGCCGTCGATGACGGTGCCGCGGCGGCGGCCCTGGAAGAGCCCGGCGTCCTCGCCGGAGAGCCCGGCGGAGAGCGGGCCGTGCGCGTTGATGCTGCTGACGAGTTCACGGTTGATCTGCCCGGTGAGCACCATCCTCACGACGTCCATCGCCTCGGGCGTGGTCACCCGGTAGCCGCCGCGGAACTCGCTCTCGATGCCGAGGCGGCACAGCATCACGGAGATCTGCGGGCCGCCACCGTGCACGACGACCGGGCGGATGCCGGCGTAGCGCAGGTAGACCATGTCCTCGGCGAACGCGCGCTGCAGGTCCTCGCTGACCATGGCGTTGCCGCCGAACTTGACCACGATGATCTGGTCGTGGAACCGTTTGAGCCACGGCAGGGACTCGATCAGGGTGGCGGCCTTGAGGGCAGCCTCTGCCTGGCTGTTCTGCGTCTCGTCCGCCGGGATCAACTCGAGTACGCGCTGTTCTCTTCGACGTACTCGTGGGTCAGGTCGTTGGTCCAGATGGTGCCGGTCTCGGTGCCCTCGTGCAGGTCGATCAGCACGGTGACGGACCGGGGGGTCAGGTCGACGAGCTCGCGGGGCTGGTCCGGCTCCCCCGCCGTGCAAACCTGCACGTCGTTGATCGCGACGTCGATCCCGTAGGGGTCGAAGGCGGCATCCGTGGTGCCGACGGCGGCGAGCACGCGGCCCCAGTTCGGGTCGTTGCCGAAGATGGCGGTCTTGAACAGGTTGCTGCGGGAGACGGCGCGGGCCACCGTGACGGCGTCCCCCTCGGTGGCGGCGTTCCGGACCGTGATGGCGACGTCGTGCCCGGAGCCCTCGGCGTCGGCCTGGAGCTGCAGGGTGAGGTCCTGGCAGATCGCGGTCAGCGCATCCGTGAATTCGGCCAGGTCCGCGGCGACCCCGCTCGCCCCGGAGCCGAGCAGGCTGACGGTGTCGTTGGTGGACATGCAGCCGTCGGAGTCGAGCCGGTCGAAGGTGACCCGGGTGGCTTCGCGAAGGGCCGCGTCGAGTTGCTCGGAGTCGAGCACGGCGTCGGTGGTCAGCACGACGAGCATGGTGGCGAGGCCGGGCGCGAGCATGCCGGCGCCCTTGGCCATGCCGCCGATGGTCCAGCCGGCCGTGGACGTGAGCATGGTCTGCTTGGGGGTGGTGTCGGTGGTCATGATCGCCTGGGCCGCGGCGAGGCCGGCGGCATCCGAGGTGGCGGTGTCCGACTGGAGCGCGAGGGTGGCGTCCCAGACCCCGGCGGTGATCTTGCCCAGGTCGAGCTGCTCGCCGATCAGGCCGGTGGAACAGACGAGCACCTCCCCGGCGGAGATCTCCAGGCGGTCGGCGATGGCCTCGGCCGTGGCGTGGGTGGTCTGGAACCCGGTGGTGCCGGTGTAGCAGTTGGCCCCGCCCGAGTTGAGCACGATCGCCTTCACCCGGCCGCCGCGCATGACCTGCTCGCTCCAGAGCACGGGGTTGGCCTTGCACCGGTTACGGGTGAAGACGCTGGCCGCGCTGGTGAGCGGGCCGAGGTTGTGCACGACGGCGAGGTCGAGGCCGCCGGACTTCTTCAGCCCGGCGGTGACTCCGGCGGCGGCGAAACCGGCTGGGGCGGTGACACTCATGGGGCTACTCCATTCGTGCTCAGGCCCGTGGTTTCGGGCAGTCCGAGCGACAGATTGGCGGACTGGATTGCGGCACCGGCGGTGCCCTTGACCAGGTTGTCGACGGCGGTGATCGTGACCACGCGGCCGGCGGCCTCGTCGACGGCCAGTCCGATCAGGGCGGTGTTGGCGCCGAGCACATCGCTCGTGCGGGGGAACCGGCCCTCCGGCAGCACGTGCACGAACGGTTCGTTCGCGTAGGCCTGCTCCCAGGCGGCGCGCACGGCGGCCACGGACGTGCCGGGCACGAGCCGGGCCGTCGCGGTGCAGAGGATGCCGCGGGACATCGGCACGATCACCGGGGTGAAGGAGATGGTCGGGTTCGCCGCCCCGGCCCAGCGCAGGCTCTGCTGGATTTCGGGGATGTGGCGGTGCACGCCCCCCACGGCGTAGGGGGTCGCGGAGCCGAGGACCTCACTGGCCAGGTTGGGTAGTTTCAGGCTCTTGCCGGCGCCGGACGGGCCGACCGCGATCACGGCGACGATGTCCTCCGGCTCGATCACACCGGCACGGATGCCCGGGGCCAGGGCCAGGGCCACCGTGCTCGCGTTGCAGCCGGGCGCGGCGATGCGGCGGGAGCCCCGCAGCCGGGAACGCTGGGTGCCGCCGGCGACGGCGAGCTCGGGAACCCCGTAGGTCCAGGCGCCGTAGTAGTCGCCGCCATAGAACGCCGCCCAGTCGGACTCGCTCTCCAGCCGGTGGTCCGCGCCGCAGTCGACGACGAGGGTCTCGGCCGGCAGGTGCGCGGTCAGGGCGCCGGAGGCCCCGTGCGGCAGGGCCAGGAAGACGACGTCGTGTGCGGCGGGGGTCTCCGGCGTGGTGTCGGCCAGGGCCAGGTGTGAGAGGGACCTCAGGTGCGGCTGCACGTCGATCAGGCGCTGCCCGGCGTTGCTGTGGGCCGTGACCGTGCGCACCTCGAATTCGGGATGTCCGGCCAGGAGCCGCAACAATTCTCCGCCCGCATAGCCGCTCGCACCTGCCACCGCCACCGAAAAAGCCATGGGACAAACTTAGCGCGCCGTCCCGTGCCGCAGAAAATCGCCGTTTGCGCCGATAATCGCCGCCAGCTGCGGTGCGGTTCCCCGGCGGCTTCCCCGGGTCATCCCTCGGTTCCCCGGACTCCTCCCCGGGTCGGCCCTCGGCTCCCCGCCCACCCCGGAGGTCGTCCCCCGGCTCCTCGGCGCCCTTCCCCGGGTCGTCCCCCGGCTCCCGCCGCTCCTCGGCGCCGACTTCGCCAGTTCCGGTCGAGTTCGCCCGGTGCGCAAGGCGAACTCGACCGGAAGTGGCGAACTGGGCGGAACGGGCGGGCGGGCGGGACGGGCGGGCGGGACGGGCGGACGGGACGGGTGGGACGGGCGGACCGGGGCGAGCGCCGCGCCGCGCCCGCTACTCGCGGAGGGTCGCGCCGAAGCGGGCGGCGGCCACCGCCACACCGGCCAGCTTGGCGTCGCTGGCCTCCGCGGCCGTGAGGGTGCGGTCCGGGGCCCGGAAGCGCAGGGCGAACGTCAGCGACTTGCGCCCGGGCAGGATGCCGGTGCCCCGGTAGTCGTCGACGAGCTCGGCGTGGTCCAGCAGCGGGCCGGAGCCCTCGACCACGGCCTGCAGCACGTCGCCGGCCGGAACCGTGACGTCGACCACCAGGGACAGGTCCTGGGTGGCGGCGGGCATGGTCGCGATCGGGGTGGCGTGCAGCTCGGTCCCGGCCTGGGCGAACACGGCCGTCAGGTCGATCTCGGCGACGGCGACGACCGCGGGCAGGTCCGCGTCGCGGGCGATGCGGGGCAGCAGTTCGCCGGCGAACCCGACCGAGGCGAGCCCGGCATCCGTCGTCACGAACAGTTCGGCGGTGCGCCCCGGGTGCATCGCCTGGTGTGAGCCCTGGCGCACGGTGATGGCCACGCCGGAGGCGAGCGCGACCTGGCGGACAGCCGCGAGGGCGTCCTGCCAGCCCGCCGCGACCGCGGGCTGGCCCGGCTGGTGGCGCACGGTGACGCCGGTCAGCGCGACGGCCACCGAGAGCGGCTGCGGCGGGATGCCCGCGTTCAGTTCCGCTTCCAGCTGGGGGCTGGGGCGGACCGCACCCGGGGGCACGACGGAGGCGCCGTAACGGATGCCCGCCACCGGCCGGAAGACCGTGCCCAGTTCGAAGACGGCCAGGTCGACGAGGCCGCGCGAACGGTTGCGGTGCATGATCTGCAGCAGCCCGGGCAGGATCGACGTGCGCAGGAACGGGGCCTCGCCGTCGAGGGGGTTGGCCACGCGCATCTGCGGGACGGCCGGGCCGGCCGGGAGGCCGAACAGGTTGTTGGATTTCTCCGCCACGAACGGGTACGCGAGCACCTCGGTGTGGCCGGTGGCCGCGAGGGTCTGGGCGACCTGGCGGCGCAGGGTCTGGGCGTGGGTGAGTCCGCGGCCGGGCGGGGCGACGGGAAGCACCGAGGGGATGCGGTCGTAGCCGACGATGCGGGCGACCTCTTCGGCCAGGGTCCACTTGTCGGTCAGGTCAGGGCGCCAGCTCGGCGGGGTGACCTTCAGGCCGGTCTCGGTCTCCTCGAGGGAGGCGCCGATCTCGGCCAGCGAGCTCCGCACCTCGTCCCGGGTGTACTCGAGCCCGATCAGGCCGGAGATGAAGCCGGCCGGCAGCGCGATCGGCTGAGTGTCGGGGGTGGCGTCGTGCAGGGAGCCGAGGCCGTCGGCCTCTCCCCCGGCGAGCTCGACCAGCAGTTGCACGACCCGGGCGGCGGCGACCGCGGCAACGGCCGGGTCGACTCCACGCTCGAAGCGGCGCGAGGCTTCGCTGGGCAGCTTGTGCCGGCGGGCCGTGCGGGCGATCGACACCGGGTCGAAGTTCGCGGCCTCGATCAGCACGTCGGTGGTCTCGGCGCCGATCTCGGTGCTCTGGCCGCCCATCACGCCGGCCAGCCCGATCGGCCCGGACTCGTCCGTGATCAGGAGGTCTTCGGGGTTCAGGGTTCGGGTCACGTCGTCGAGGGTGACGAGCTTCTCGCCCGGCTCTGCACGCCGCACGGTGATGCCGCCGGTGAGCTTGTCGAGGTCGTAGCCGTGGATCGGCTGGCCGAGCTCGATCATGACGTAGTTGGTGACGTCGACGATCAGCGAGATCGAACGGATGCCGGCCAGCTTCAGGCGGGCGATCAGCCAGGCCGGAGACGGTCGAGTGGGGTCAACGCCGCGCACGGCCCGGGTGACGAACACGCTCGCGCCGACGCGGCCGCGAATCGGGACCTGGTCTTCAACGGTGACCGGGAAGTCGACCGTTGACGCGTCAGCGGTGAGCG
>JACMQV010000202.1 GCA_014376815.1 Cryobacterium sp. | reverse complement strand
CGTCGAAGTCGAGGGCACTCGCGGCGCGCAGCCGAGCGGAATACTGACGAAAGATCTCGACGAACATGACCTCCTGCGGGTCGCTCATGTTCGCGTTGCGGGCGTAGGAGTCGGCGTCCGCGAGCTCATTCTTGAGCTTGGAGATCTTCGAGGACGCGTTACCCGGCGTGAACCCGAGGGTGTCGGCGTCGAGAGCTTTGATGATGCGTTTGAGCGTGACCTTGGTGTCGGCCGAGTCGTAGATGCTGAAGGTGGGCGACAGGCCCGCGTTCTCGGCTTCCCGGCGCAGGATGCGCACGCAGGAAGAGTGGAAGGTGGAGATCCACATGCCGTCGGCCCCCTGGCCGAGGATGGCCTTGACCCGCTCGCGCATCTCCGCGGCGGCCTTGTTCGTGAACGTGATGGCCAGGATCTGGCTCGGCCAGGCCTCGCGCGTCTCCAGCAGGCTGGCGATGCGGCGGGTGAGCACGCTGGTCTTGCCTGATCCGGCCCCGGCGATGATGAGCAGCGCCGGGCCGCGATACTCGACGGCTTCCTTCTGCTGCGGGTTGAGCCCGTCGAGCAGGGGGCTCCGGTAACCGCTGTCGGAGTGGCCCGAACCTGCCCCGTCGAGAATGATGGGCGCCGCGGAAGAGACCTGGCGGGCGGGCGTGTGATCCGGGTCGAAGAGCGTCGTCATATCGATCACAATTCTAGGTGCTGCGTCTGACAGGGCCCCGTTCAGCGCTCCGGTGTCAGTTCTCGGCGGCCAGTTCGTCGCGCACGGTCACGGCCAGGTCGGGATGGTCGGCGAAGACCCCGTCGATCCCGGTGCCCATGATGGTGCGGAATTCGGACTGCCAGTCCCCGTAGTCGGCCCGCAGGCGCCCGCGGCGGAACGTCTTCGCGAGAAAACGGTTCTCGGGGCGCAGCGTCCAGCAGTAGATCTCCATCAGCGCGGCGTGTGCCGCGTCGACCAGGTCGGTGGCCCCGGTGACCTGGCCGTCGGCATCCGTCTTGAGGATCAGTGATTTGGGCACGCTGATCCCGTCGATGTGCCCGCTCAGCCCGTAGAGGCCGGCGTCGGTGAGGTAGTCGGCGTAGCGGGGAGCGTTCTTCACGCCGAGCCGGGCGATCTCGTCGAACGGCTTGCCGCGCGCCTCGAGCAGGAAGATCCGCTTGCCGTAGATGCCGCGCGCGTAGACCTGGTCGAGGAGGCTGCGCTCGAAACTCTCGATCGTGAGGCGGCCGTCACCGGCGTTCCAGCCGGCGGTGTTCACCTCGGCCGCGAACAGCTCGTCGAGCGGGAGCCCGATGGAGTCGAAGTAGGTGGCGTGCTTGATCTCGGCGACGATGCCGATCGGCCGCCTCACCCGTCCCGCGACCCGGTCGATGAGCTTGAACGCGTCCCGCAGGCGCAGCAGTGGGAACCGATCGTCGAAGGTGGCGCTGGCCTTGCGCACCTCGGGCAGGCGCTCCCGCGCGCGCAGGGTGCGCAGTTCGGTCCAGGTGAAGTCCTCGGTGAACCACCCGGTCAGCAGGGTGCCGTCGATCTCCTTGGTCACCCGGCGACCGTGGAATTCGGGGTGGGCGGCGACATCCGTGGTGCCCGAGATCTCGTTCTCATGGCGCAGCACGAGAACGCCGTCCCGGGTGGCCACGATGTCGGGTTCGACGGCGTCCGCCCCGAGGGCAACCGCCAGTTCGTAGGCGGAACGGGTGTGCTCCGGTCGGTAACCGCTCGCCCCGCGGTGGCCGATCACAATCGGTTGCATCTCCCAACAGTACGCGCGGAACTGCCAGAATCGAGGCGATGACACCCTGGACCGTTCCCCCGACCCGCCTGTACCGGTGGGGAAGCACTCGCGCGCGCTATTGGGTCGGCCTGACCCTGATCGTGGCCGGGGTGGCCGCCACGAATCTCACCAGCACGTACAGCATCCTGTTCCTGATGATCGGCCCCTCCGTGCACCTGGCCGGCTGGCTCGTGCTGCCGGGGGCCCTGTGGCGCCGGCCCCCCGCCGCGCTCCCCGCGCTGCTCGCCGGGCTCGTTCTGCTGGGCGGCGCCGACTTCACGGGCGCCTTCGCCGCCCTCCTGGCCTGCTGGCTGTTCGTGCGGCACCGCCCGCTCCTCAGCTATCTGGCCCTGCTCCCGCCGATCGCGGTCAGCTTCCTGCTCAAGGACGCCCTCCGCAGCTACGACCAGAACTGGATCGGCTACCTCGTCGGCACCGTCACAGTGGCGGCCTCGGCCTGGCTCGGCTGGTGGCTGCACGGCTGGGTGGCCGGTCGCCGGCCCCGGCGGGCTCCGCGGCGTGCCGGGCAGACGGATGCTGGTGAGGCGGCAGATATCTCGGCGGATCCCCAGCAGATCTGAATAGACTCTGGGGAAGTATCCAGTGCCTTCCGGCGCTGGTCCCTCGACCTACTCGATTGTGAGCTACGGAACCCATGGCATCCTCCAACCCCGCATTCTCCCGAAACGCCGCTTTCGGCGCTCCCGGCGCCGTTGCGGCGGGCAAGGTCCTCTCCGACAGTGACCTGCAGGGCATGTTCAACGCCCCGTCCGCCGGCTCGCAGGAGACCGACCGGATGACCTACGACGACACCATCCGCAAGACGGTCCTCAGCTTCGTGATCCTGCTCGCGGCCGCGGCCCTCGGCTGGGTCATCACGCCGGTCACGATGATCCCGCTGATCCTCGGCGCCATCGTCGGCCTGGTCCTCGGCTTCGTCAACGCGTTCAAGAAGGAGCCGTCGCCGGCGCTCATCCTGGCCTACGCGGCCGCCGAGGGCCTGTTCGTCGGTGGCATCTCCGTCATCTTCGAGCAGCAGTACGGCGGCGTCGTCACGCAGGCCGTGCTCGCCACCCTGGTGGTCGTGGGAGTGACCCTCGCCCTCTTCAAGAGCGGGAAGATCCGCGCCTCCAAGCGGGCCACCAAGGTCTTCATGATCGCCATGATCGGCTACGCGGTCTTCTCCCTGATCAACTTCGGCCTGATGGCCTTCGGCGCGAACACGAGCGCGTTCGGTCTGCGGAGCGCCGACTTCATGGGCACCGGGATCCCGTTCGGCGTCATCATCGGCATCCTCGCCGTCATCATGGCCGCCTACTCGCTGGTGCCCGACTTCGACTACATCCAGCGCGGCGTCAACAACCGTGCTCCCCGCAAGTACGGCTGGACCGGCGCGTTCGGCATCATGGTCACCGTCGTCTGGCTCTACGTGGAGCTGCTGCGCCTCTTCGCGATCTCGCGCAACTAGCGCCGCCCCGCACACCCGGAAGGGCCGCCCGTCGGGGCGGCCCTTTTCCGTATCGTCTGGAGGCCGTCTGAGAGTGTTTCCCGGCCCCGGACCGGACCCCACCGCCCAACCACGTAACCACGCGCCACCTAACCTCGGACCTTCTCCCGACACGCCGCCTCCCCGCACGTCGAGCACGGAGTGTCACGATTTTCTCCGAGCGAAGGTACTCGTCCCGGCGGGGAGTGGGCGTTTCGCGGGGTGTCGAGTTATGGGCGGGCGGGGACACCCCGGAGCGAAGCGGAGGGGTGTCCCCGACCGCCCATTGTCTGAGCTGAGGAGCGAAACGCCCACTCCCCGCCTCACCCGCCCGAATCCAAAAAAAACACCCTTGGCCACAAGACCGAGGGTGTTTCTCTTCGCGCGTAGAGTTCAGGCAGCCGCCCCTACTCCCATTCGATGGTCCCCGGCGGCTTGGAGGTGACGTCGAGCACGACCCGGTTGACCCCCGACACCTCGTTCGTGATCCGGTTGGAGATCCGGGCCAGCAGGTCGTACGGCAGGCGGGTCCAGTCGGCCGTCATCGCGTCTTCGGACGACACCGGGCGCAGCACGATCGGGTGACCGTAGGTGCGTCCGTCGCCCTGCACGCCCACCGAGCGCACGTCGGCGAGCAACACGACCGGGCACTGCCAGATCTCGCGGTCCAGGCCCGCGGCCGTCAGCTCGGCACGCACGATCGCATCCGCGTGCCGGAGCAGGTCGAGCCGGTCCTGGGTGATCGAGCCGACGATGCGGATGCCGAGGCCGGGTCCGGGGAAGGGCTGGCGCTGCACGATCTCGGCCGGCAGCCCCAGCTCGGCGCCGATCGCCCGCACCTCGTCCTTGAACAGGGTACGCAGCGGTTCGATCAGTTCGAACTGCAGGT
>JACMQV010000201.1 GCA_014376815.1 Cryobacterium sp. | reverse complement strand
TCGATGCCGAGCACGATGATCCAGAACCAGCCGTAGAGCCAGCCGATGCTCAGCCCGGCCCACCGCCCCAGCGCTTTGTCGGCGTAGCTGGAGAAGGACCCGGTCTCGGGGTGAGCCGCGGCCATCTCACCGAGCATCCGCATCACCAGGATCACGACGAAGCCGGCGGCAGCGTAGGCGACCAGGATGCCGGGTCCCGCCTGTTGGATCGCGGCGCCGGATCCGACGAACAGGCCGGCCCCGATCACGCCCGCAATCGCGATCATCGACAGGTGGCGCGGCTTGAGGGTGTGCTTGAGCCCACCGTCACCGCCCGCCGTCGTCGCAACAGTACGGTCAGTCTTCGGCGAAACAGCCATGTGACTCCAAGATCCTTGTGACAGCTCCCCACGAAACGTGGGGACGGACGGGCATCCGTGAAGATGCGCCCGGCAAACGTACGTCACGTGCCGGCAGCGCCCAAATGACACGCGCAGCCCGAAACGCAGTCGTAACCTGCGGGACGCTGCAGAGGCCGCGGAATCATCGGCCGGGAATCACCCAGGATGGATCACGCGCTGCGGATCACGCGCTGCGGATCACGCGCTGCGGATCACGCGCGGCGGATGATCTCCAGGACCTCGTCGCGCACGCGGATCATCTCGGCCGGGGTGGCCGCCTCCACGGTGAGGCGCAGCAGCGGCTCCGTCTGGGACGGGCGCACGTTGAACCACCAGAACGGCTCGTCGGCGCTGGTCATTCCGGTGACCGTGAGTCCGTCGAGTTCGTCGAAGTCGGCCGCACCCGTGTAGGCCTCGACGATGCCGACGTAGGCGTCGGGCAGGTTCCGGGCCGGGCTGCTGATCTCGCCCGACCGGGCGTACGGCGAGAATTCCGCCGCCAGCTCTGACAGCGGATGCGCCTGACCGCCGAGTTCGGCCAGCACGTGCAGGGCCGCGAGGAGACCGCTGCCGGAATCCCAGAATTCGCGGAAATAGTAGTCAGCCGCATGGCCGCAGCCGAAGACGGCGCCGTCTTCGCGCATCCGTTCCCGGAGCAATGCCGGAGCGGACTCGGTGCGCACCGGAATGGCGCCGGCCGCCTCGATCGTCTCCGGAACGCGGAGGGACACGGTCAGGCTGTGCGCGACCACGATGTCCGTGCCCGGGCGACGATCGCGCGCCCGGGCGATTTCGCGGCGGGCCAGCAGCGCCCCGACCGCGGATGGATCGACCAGCACACCGTTCTCGTCGATCACGACACAGCGTCCCGCGTCGGAGTCGAAGCCGAGTCCCAGGTCGGCCGCGTGCGTGACCACGGCTTTCCGCAGGTCGACCAGGCTGCCGGGATCGGACGGGTCGATCTCCCGCTGCCGGGCTTCCCCGTCGGGACCGAAGGCCAGCGGGATGAGCGTGATCGGCAGCGGAGCAGACCCGGCGTCCGGGCCGGATTGCGGGCCGGCGCCCGGGCCGAGGACCGCCGGGACCGTGATCGCGGACGCCCCCAGGCCGGCGTCGACCACGACCGTGAGCGGGCGGATACCGGAAAGGTCGACCAGCGCGAGCAGGGTCGCCGCGTAGTCCGGGAGCAGATCGACCTCGCGGAGGCCGCCGGGCGAGGGCACCGGGGTCAGGCCCTCCGCCAGGTAGACGGCCGCGCGGTCCCGGACGGCGCCGAGCGAGGCGTCCAGGGTGACGTCCCCGGCGCCGGCGCGCAGGAAGGCGAGGCCGGCAGTGCCGTCCGGCCCGGCCGCGATCATCACGGCCGGCGTGGACAGGCGGCCGGAGGCGAAGCGGACCTCGTCGGTCGGACAGACCCCGAGATCGACGATCGTGGCCCCCCGGGCCTGCACGCCACGGACCACGGCGGCGGCGAGTTCGGACGACAGGGCTGCCCGGTCGTGGCCGAGGAGAACCTCGCCGGTGGTGGTCACCTCATCGACGAACGCGGCGGCGACGGCGGCGACCAGATCGGTCGCCAGCGGCTGCCCCGCCTGCCCGCCCAGGCCGTCGGGCCGGACGACGGCGTTGAGACGGGCGAGGGCATCGTCGAGCGCACTGATGGTCATTCCGCACAATCTAGTCCGGCAGCGCCATCCGTTGTCATGCGGAGCCGCACCAACTGCCAGCCCTGCGGGGCGGAGGTCAGCCGGGCGTGACGCTCGCACAGGTCGAAACTGTGCGGCTCCCGCCGGAGGGACAGGGGCCCGAGGACGGCCATGGAATCGGAGTAGTCGAAGGTGAGGGTCGCGGCGGACTCCTCCGGGCAGGCGACTCGGGAACATGGCCGGAATGACATTGGTCTACAGGCTACCCGGTCATCCAGCGGAACTAGGATGATTGTATGTCCCGACCTCGCCGTTCAGCTGCGCAGCCGCCGGCGCCCGTGCAGCGCGGCCGCGGCCGCGACCGGCACGGCCGCGGCATCCGCAGCTCGGCCACCGGGCCCTACCTGCCGCCCCTGCAGACGCGGATCGACACCTTCGATATGACGGTGGCGTCGACCGTCGACTACCTGCGTTCGGTCTGGCCGGACGAACTGGCCGATGTCAGGTTCGAGGTCGCGGCCGGACCAGCGTCGGTGATTGCGGGGGTCGGCGTCGAGCGCTGGGCCGTGTTCGCCGAGGAGCGTCGCATTGTGCTCTACCGGTTACCGATACAGCGCCTCAGCCGGCTGCACCGCAACGACGACCTGCACCGGCGCATGGTGGTCGAGAGCTGCGTATTCCGCGCGATCGCCGAGCTGCTCGGCAAGGATCCGTGGGACCTGGCACCCGACCGGTTCCGGCACTTCTAGGCGCAACCCCTGTAATTCCGTACGCGGCCGAGGTTTCCCTCGGCCGCGATTTCTGTGCGCCCCGGCGGATCCCCGGGTGCTGAAAACAGTTTCACACTCGACCAAACCGTTTCGCGGATGGGACCGAACCACTGTCAACACCAAGACAGTGACACCCACCCAAACACGAAGGATCACATCATGCGCTCATTCACCAAGGCAACTCTCGGCCTCGCCACTGCCGGTCTCCTCGTCGCCGGGCTCGCCGCCTGCTCGAGCAGCGCCGACGCCAACTCCCCGCAGTCGTCGACGAAGTCATCGTCCTCCGCCGAGGCCGCACCGAAGGCCCTCGCCTCCATCCCCGCCCTGACCGGTGTCGACACCGCCGTGCTCCTCGACGCGGACTTCGCGGCCGCGCTGACCAGCCTGGGCCTCACCCCCGGAACCGTGGGAACCGCGACGCTGACCGACGGCAGCCTGCACTTCCCGATCACCGGCGGAAACGTCGACTACTACGACCCCGAAGAAAGCTACCGCCCGTTCGTCCAGGGCTCGATCGAGCACGAGGGTTCCGGCTTCTCGCTGACCGCCGGCGACACCGTCGTCGAACTCACCAACTTCACGATCGACCCCGGCACCAGCAAGCTGTTCGGTGACGTGACCGTCAACGGCGCCTCCGCCGCCACCCAGGTCCTGCTCTTCAACCTCTACGGCGGCACGCTCAAGCCACTGCAGATGGACGGCGACAACGCCGTCCTCGAAGGCACCACCGTGCACATCTCCGCTGAGGCGGCCGGCCTGCTGAACGACACGTTCAAGACGGATGCCGTCGCCGACCAGCTCCTGGTCGGAATCGCGAAGATCACCGTCGCGACCAAGTAGTCGCTCCGGATAGTCGCTACCTGGCGACAACATCATCCGGACGGGCCCGCCGCGCATCAGCGCCGCGGGCCCTGCTGTCTGCCCGGGACTGAGCTGCGGCGCAGGGTGGCTCGTGCCGATGGGTTCTCCGATCAGAACGGCACCGGCTCGGGCTCAGGCTCGGGCGGTTCCGGCGGCGGTTCGGGTGCCACGGCACGGATGACCGTGGCCGGTTCGCTCACGAACGTGCGCCCGTTCGGCGACCGCCAGTTCAGGGTGCCGCCGGCGAGGTGCTTCACGGTCCACCCGGTCTCGCTCTTCAGCGCATGGCAGGGCGGACACAGATGGGCGAGGTTGTCTTCGGCCGTGAGCCCGTTGAATTGCCAGTCCAGCGAGTGGTCGATGTCGGAATGGGCCGCCGACCGGTTACAGCCCGGGAACCGGCAGGTCTCGTCCCTGATTCGCAGGTACTTCTTCAGATCCTTCGGAACCTTGTACCGGTCCCGGCCGACCGAGAGCACCACCCCCGTCTCCGGATGCACCAGGATCCGGGTGAAACTGGGCGCACCGGCCGCGATCCGCCGGGCCGTGTC
>JACMQV010000200.1 GCA_014376815.1 Cryobacterium sp. | reverse complement strand
GGCGAAGAGCACGCCGCCGAGGACAAGCGCCGCCGCGAGGCAGCCGAGACCCGCAACACGGCCGAGCAGCTCGCCTACTCGATCGAGAAGCTGATCAAGGAGAACGACTAGAAGCTGCCCGAGGACGTCAAGTCCGAGGTGCAGGCCGACGTCGACGCGCTCAAGTCCGCGCTTGCCGGAGACGACGACGCGGCCGTGAAGACGGCCTACGACAAGCTCAACGAGAGCCAGGGCAAGCTCGGCGAGGCCATCTACAAGACCAGCCAGGCGGATGCCGCGGCCGGGGCCTCGGCCGGACCCGAGTCCGAGCCGACCGCTGACGCGGGCAGCTCCGACGAAGACGTGGTCGACGCCGAGGTTGTCGATGACGAGGACGAAGCGAAGAAGTAATGGCAGACGACACCAAGCGTCCTGAGGACGAGCCGTTTGACGAGGGGGTACCCGCCGAGGGTGCCCCCGGGGCCGACGCGGCAGCTGTCGGCGCGGAAGACGCGGCCGAGGCGCCCGCCGAGGGCATCGAAGAAGACGAGTTGACGGTCCAGGACATCCTGGACGCCGCCAATCGTGAAGTCTCGGAGCCCACGAGCGAGCACCTCGCGGACCTCAAGCGGGTCACCGCGGAATACGCCAACTACCGCCGGCGCACCGAGGCCAACCGCGAGCTCGAGCGCGAGCGCGTCACCGTGGATGTCGTCAAGGGCCTGATCCCGGTGCTCGACGACCTCGACCGGGCCGAGAAGCACGGCGACCTGGGCGAGGACTCCGCGTTCAGCACGATCGCCGCGAAATTGCGCGCGAGCGTCGAGCGACTTGGCGTGAAGCCGTTCGGCGTCATCGGCGAACCGTTCGATCCGACCATCCACGAGGCGATCTTCCAGTTGCCCACTGCGGGTGTCGAGACGGAAACCGTCGGGGACGTGGTCGAGACCGGTTACTTCCTCGGGTCGTCTCTCCTGCGCGTGGCCAAGGTCGTCGTTCAGGTACCGAGCGATGGCTAGCCAGGACTGGTTTGACAAGGACTTCTACAAGGTCCTGGGCGTCTCGAAGGACGTGACCCCGGCCGAGCTGAAGAAGGCCTATCGCAAGCTCGCCCGCAAGTACCACCCGGACTCCAACCCGGGCAATCCTGCGGCCGAGGCGAAGTTCAAGGAGATCAGCGAGGCCCACTCGGTGATCGGCGACCCGGGTCAACGCAAGGAGTACGACGCCGTGCGCGCGATGGGTGGTGGAGCTCGCTTCACCGCCCCGCGCCCCGGCGGCGGCCAGGCCGGAGGCTTCGACGACGTCTTCGGCGGCATGTTCGGCGGCGGGGCCCGGCAGCAACAACCGGGCTACTCCTACGAGCAGGGCGGCTTCGACGACCTGCTCGGCGGCATGTTCGGTCGCGGCGGTGGCGGTGGTTTCGGCAGCCCCAGTGGCGGCTTCCGCGGCTACGGCGGGCCCACCCGCGGCCGTGACGTGATCGCCTCCACCACGGTCGACTTCATCACGGCCACCCACGGTGACCAGATCACCCTGCAGACGCAGGATGGCCGGGCCATCAAGGTCAAGATTCCGGCCGGGGTGGCCGACGGGCAGAAGATCAAGCTCCGCGGCCAGGGGCAGCACAGCCCCGACGGCGGCGAGTCCGGCGACATCGTGCTCACCGTCAACGTGCGCAAGCATCCGGTCTTCGAGCGGGAGGGGCTGAACCTCCGGGTCGCGGTCCCGGTCACGTTCGTGGAGGCGGCGCTCGGGGCGACTATCGAGGTGCCGACCCTCGGTGGAGCGCCGGTCAAACTGCGCATCGCCGCCGGCACTCCGAGCGGCCGCGTGCTCCGGGTCAAGGGGCGTGGCGTCGTGACGCCCAAGGGCACCGGAGACCTCCTGGCCGAGGTGCAGGTCGCCGTTCCGTCGCACCTCTCGAAGGACGCCGAGGAGAAGCTCACGGCCTTCGCCGAGGCACTGCCCAAGGAGAACCCGCGCGAGGATCTTCTGGCGAAGGCGAGAGACTGACGGTGGATGAGAACTCCCGGGTCTTCGTGATCTCGATGGCCGCCGAGCTTGCGGGCATGCACCCGCAAACCCTGCGCCAATACGATCGCCTGGGGCTGGTGAGTCCCGACCGCACACCCGGTCGGTCTCGCCGGTACTCCATGCGGGACGTGGCGAAGCTGCGGGAGATCGCGGAACTCGGCGCCGAAGGTGTGAGCCTGGAAGGCATCCGTCGCATCCTGGGGCTCGAAGACCATGTGCGAACCCTCGAATCCCGGCTTCGGGAACTCGAATCGGCTCTGGCCGATGAACTGCTGAACCGTCCGGGCCGCCGCGTCTTCGCGGCCGGCTCGGCCGGTGAGGTCATCTCGATGCGCGCCGGCACACGGATGCGCCGCTCGAATCAGGTCGTCATCTGGCGCCCCCTCGACAACGGCACTCTCCCCCTCGAACGCTGAGAATGGGCGCTCGCGCCGGTACAGCTAGCCTGAGTCAATGTCTGATTTCTCCTTCGACCGTCTGAGGCGCCACCCCGATGTGGAGGCCGACAACCTCTTCGCCGTTGATGCGAGCGACCGGCTGATCCTCGATGAGGCCGCCGTCGTGCTCGCCGAGGCGGGGACCGGCGAGGTCGTCGTGCTCGAGGACAGGTATGGGGCACTCACCCTGGGCGCGGCGGCCATCGCGGGGGCCCGGGACATCCGGGTGCACCAGGATGCCCTCTCAGGGGAGCTGGCCCTCGCCCGAAATGCGGCGGACTCCGGCCTCTCCGACCGCTACCGCTCGCTGGACGTCGGTGAGGGCCTGCTGGGGAATGCGCGGGTTGTGCTGATGCAGTTGCCACGCAGCCTCGCGGCCCTCGACGAGCTCGCCGGCGCCGTCGCGCGGTTCGCGGCGCCGGACGTCGTCGTGATCGCCGGCGGGCGGATCAAGCACATGACCACGGCCATGAATGAGGTGCTGCGCCGGCATTTCGGGGAGGTCTCCGTCTCCCCGGCCCGGCAGAAGTCCCGGGTGCTCAGGGCATCCGTTCCCCTCACGGCCGCGCCGGGTGGGGCCGCCTGGCCACAGTCCGCGCGCCATGCCGACCTGGGACTCACCGTCAGTGCGCATGGGGCCGCCTTCGCTGGGACCACGGTAGACATCGGCACGCGGTACCTGCTCGAGTTCCTTGACCGGATGACACCGGATGCGCGGGACGCCATTGACCTCGGCTGCGGGACGGGCGTGATTGCGGCCGCCCTGGCCCGGCACAGCCCGGGGCTGCGCGTGATCGCTACCGACCAGTCGGCCGCGGCCGTGGCCTCCGCCCGCGCGACAATGGCGGCCAATGACCTGCGGGATCGGGTCACCGTTGTACGTGATGACGCGTTGGGCAGTCAACCGGATTCCTCGGCGGACCTGATCGTGCTGAACCCGCCGTTCCACATCGGTTCGTCGGTGCATGCCGGCATCGCGCTCAAACTCTTCGCGGACGCGGCGAGGGTGCTGCGGTCGAATGGCGAGCTGTGGACGGTGTGGAATTCCCACCTGGGCTATCGTCCCGCGCTGACCCGACTGGTCGGGCCCACGCATCAGCTGGGCCGGAACGCCAAGTTCACGGTCGCCGTCTCAACCAGACGGTGACCCGCCGCGGGCCGCTCCGGAGGAACGCGTTGCCGGGCCCCGAAGGGGGGCTGGCGCCCGACACGCCCGGGATGCTGGAGGGAGTTGCGCGCCCCGGGGATTCACCGTAATGTCATTCAAGTCACCCCACAGGTTCGGAAAGCCGCAGAGCTTCCCGGCCTCAAGTGGGACGAAGGTTTTAGTTTCTTCTCGTACGCCTTTCCCGTCCAGGGAGCGTTAGGGGGAAGCGAAGATAGTAAGTACCTCCGACTGGCTGTCTGGTCGAGTGTGTGGATTGAATCGGTTTCGCTTCGGCGAACGCGAAACGGCCCGCTTACCTCGATTTGACACGCTCCGGTCCGGCGGGTAAGTTATACGAGTTGCCCCGAAGCGACAGCCCAGTAGGGCCTGAAGTCGGGTGCGTCCGATCCTTGCGAACTCAACAGCGTGCACAATGTCAAATGCCAAAAACCTCGGCCGTATGGGCTCCTTTCTAGGGGGTACCGCGGATGAGATTCCTTTGGAAAACATTTAAACAACAAAGCAAGTCAGTAATGATTTGTTCTGTCAGTTTCAAACTTGTGTCTGGT
>JACMQV010000199.1 GCA_014376815.1 Cryobacterium sp. | reverse complement strand
GTCAGGTCGTTCGAGCCAATTGAGAATCCATCGAACCGGGTGGCGAATTGCTCGGCCAGAATGACGTTGGCGGGGATCTCGCACATCATGTAGACCTGCAGCCCCTGGTCACCGCGCGACAGACCGTTTTCGGCCATCACGGCGAGCACCTTGTCCGCCTCGGTCGTGGTGCGGCAGAACGGCACCATCACGATCACGTTGTCGAACCCGATCTGTTCGCGCACCCGCTTGATCGCCCGGCACTCGAGGGCGAACCCCTCCCGGTAGCGGACGTCGTAGTAGCGAGAGGCACCGCGGAAGCCGAGCATCGGGTTCTCCTCCGAGTGTTCGAAGCCGGCACCGCCGATCAGGTGGGCGTATTCGTTGGTCTTGAAGTCGCTCATCCGCACGATCACCGGGTTCGGGTAGTACGGCGCGGTCAGCTTCGCGATGCCCAGCGACAGCGCCTGCACGAAGTACTCCTTCGGATCGCCGTAACCGCGGGTGAGCTCGGCGATCTTCCGCAGCGCCACCGGGTCGGTCACCCGGTCGGGATGCACCAGCGCCATCGGGTGGATCTGGATCAGGTTGTTGATGATGAACTCCATCCGGGCCAGCCCCACGCCGTCCGCGGGCAGCCGCCACCATTCGAAGGCCGCGGCCGGGCTGCCGATGTTGACCATCACCCTGGTGCGGGTCTGGGGCACCTCGCCGAGGTCGATCTCTTCGGTCTCGAAGGCCAGGGCCCCCGCGAAGACGTAGCCCTCGTCGCCCTCGGCACAGGAGATGGTGATCAACTGGCCATCCGTCAGCGCACCGGTGGCGTTGCCCGTGCCGACGACGGCCGGCACGCCGAGCTCCCGGCTGACGATGGCGGCGTGGCTCGTGGGGCCGCCGTGGTCGGTGACGATGCCGGCCGCGCGGGTCATGATGGGCACCCAGTCCGGGTCGGTCATCTCGGTGACCAGGATGGCGCCGTCGATGAAGCTCTCGATGTCGGCCGGGTCCTTGATCACGCAGGCCGGGCCGGAGGCGATGCTGTCGCCGATCGCGACCCCGGTGACGAGCAGCGGCCCGGTCTCGGTCAGCCGGCTGACGGTGAACCGGGATCCGCTGGCCTGCGACTGCACGGTCTCGGGGCGGGCCTGCACCATGAACAGCTCGTGGGTGAGGCCGTCCTTGGCCCATTCCATGTCCATCGGGCGCCCGTAGTGGTCCTCCACGATCACGGCCCACCGGCCCAGCTTCACGATTTCGGCGTCGGTCAGCACGAACATCTGCCGTTCCCGGTCGGGGGTGTCGACCGTGCGGGTGCGGGCGCTGCCGCCCTTGGCGTAGACCATTTTGCGGGCTTTCTCGCCCAGTGTCTTCTCCACGATCGGGGTGCAGCCGGGCTGCTCGAGCAGTTCCTTGAAGACGAGGTACTTGTCGGGGTTGACGGTGCCCTGCACCACGGTCTCGCCCAGGCCCCAGGCCGCACTGATCACGGCCACGCCCGGAAAACCGCTGTCGGTGTCTATGGAGAACATCACCCCGGAGCCGCCGAGGTCGGAGCGGACCATGCGCTGGATGCCGATCGACAGCGCCACGTCCAGGTGGTCGAAGTGCTTGACCTCTCGGTAGCTGATCGCCCGGTCGGTGAACAGCGACGCGTAGCAGCGGCGGCAGGCGTCGAGCAGGTCCCGCTCCCCGGTCACGTTCAGAAAGGTCTCCTGCTGGCCGGCGAAGCTGGCATCCGGCAGGTCCTCGGCGGTGGCGCTGCTGCGCACGGCCACCGGCAGGTTGGACTGCCCGGCCTTCGTCGAAAGCTCCCGGTACGAGGCACGGATGCCGTCGGCGATGTCCGCGGGAAACTCACCGCCCAGGAACAGCTCGCGCAGCACGTCTCCGGTGACGCGCAGCGAGGCGTGGCCGGCGTGGAACAGGTCCAGCTGGTGGCGCATCGCCGGTTCGATGTCGTTGGCCGCGACGAACGCACGGTAGGCGTTCGCGGTGGTCGCGAATCCGTCGGGTACCTGCACACCCGCGCTGGAGAGATTGCGCACCATCTCCCCCAGCGATGCGTTCTTGCCGCCGACCTGCGGGATATCCGCCAGGCCGATTTGGTTGAACCAGACCACGCTGCTCTCGAGCATTGTTCTCCCACCCTAAGCGGGCCCGTGAATTCTGACTCTGCCCGGTGGTGGCAACTTACTGCGGCCCGGAGGGCGCGGCTAGGTGGAGTCGATGAGGCCGGAGACAATGTCGGTGGTCGCTGAGACCACGACGCGATCGTGTTCTGCCGCGCCGGCTGCGTGAGTGCGGGCACGGCTCAGGCCAGTGGGGAGAACCCCACTGGCCTGTCAGCCTCGCCAGCATGCAATCGGGGCCGAACCCGAATCGAACCCCGATTGCAGTGCCGCGTCAGGACGGGACCCTAGTCCCGCCCGGCTTGCTCCGCGTCGATCGCCTGCCGCCGCCGGCGAACCCGAAGGCCCGGTGCCCGTACGACCCAGCCTCACGACGGGTGTGCCCTTGCGACGGACGTGAAGAGCCCGTCCCTCCAGCGACCAGGTGATCGCTTCAGATGAACCTACAGTGGCCAGTCCCTCCGGACCCGGCGCACTCGCGGGAAGACCGCCGGCGTGTCCCGGGCGAACGACCCCCAATTCGAGGGGGAGCTCACACCATTACTGAGCCCAGGGCATCCAGGATGCGTCTGTCGGTCCAGATTCTGCGGGCCGCCTCGAGTTGGGAGCGGTTGCCCGCCCAGCCGGCCAGGAAGTTGTCGCGGTCCTGGTCGGACAGCGTTCCCGCGGCGCGGTCGGTCTTCACGGCTGTGCGTGAGCTGCGGGTGCGCGAGGCGTCGGTCTGATAGCCGTTGGAGACGATCATTGTCAGGCCCGCCCGACTAGGTAGCGTGTCACGGCCACCCAGTTGGGGACCGGAGGCGACCCGATCAGCACGATGCCAGACTGGAGATTCACCAGAGTGTTGTCGAGATCGATATACAGAATCTGCTTCATTGCTTCCCCAATTCGGCTGCACGTTCCCCCGTGCCACGCCGTCTCTTTCCATGGTCGCAGGCGCACGCTAACGTGGCTGGAACGGGGGCGGCGCGTCCCACCCCCCGTTGGAGGCTTTCTGTTTCGCGAGGCAGGCCCCCGCAGTCGCCCAGGGTAAATTCGGCCAATCAACGGGGGTTTTCATGTCGTCAGCCGCATCCGGATCATTCATCGCCATCGCGCAGTCCATCGCCATGGACGCGCACCGAGGCCAGGTCGACAAGCTCGGCGCCGACTACATCGACCATCCCCGCCGCGTTGCGGAGCGTCTCACCGACCCGCTGGAGCAGGCCACGGCCTGGCTGCACGACGTGCTCGAAGACACGGATGTCACCCGCCACGATCTGCTCGCCCGCGGCATCCCCGGCGGCGTGGTCACCGCCGTCGTGCTGCTGACCCGAACGGATGCCGTCAGCAGCGACGACTACTACGCCGCGATCCGCGAGAACCCGATCGCTCTCGCCGTCAAACGCGCCGACATCGCCGACAACACGGTGCCTTGGCGCGTGGAGCATCTGGACTTCAGCGTGCGGGAATCGCTCGCCGCGAAGTACGCGGCGGCGCTCGCGGCGCTCGGCTGACGGGGACACGGGTCACCCGCATCACCGGGCGGAGAACCCGAACCCGCCTGGATGCCGCGTGGGGCGGCATCCAGGCGGTGCGGGCCGGACCGGGGCTACTTGGTGGGCGGCAGCCCGTAGGCCTCGGCACTGGCGAACTCGATGGCGACGTAGGGTTCATCGCCCACGACATGGGCGTCGTGGCCTGGCGGAATCGTGTACGAGTCGCCGGCCGTGATGGTGGCTCGAGTGCCGTCGTCCAGGACCGTTTCGAGGGAACCTGAGACGCAGTAGCCCACGTGCATCAGCCGACAGGAATCCGTCTGCACCACCGGTTTGATGCACTCGGACCAGGCCCAGCCGGGCTCCATGGTCATCCGTCCGATGGTGTACTCACCCAGATGGTTGAGATCCAGGCGGGTCTTCTCCGCGGCACGGCGCTCATCCGGAGTGTCGAGGTGCTTCACCTCCAGCTTGTTCATCGTGAGAGACATGTTCTTCCTCCTGATTCTGGAGGGCCTGTTGACAAGGCTCAGGGCACGCGGCCCACCGGGCGTGGACGGCCTGTAAGACTTCCAGAATAATCGCTCATGAGCGAAATTTACAGGGGGTTCGTCCTAGGCTTCCATGTCGTCGTGGGTGACGATGCGGCCCAGCTCGATGCCGCCATCCTGAAGCTGCCAGAAGTGCATGCGACGCGCGGCGGGAGTGTTCTGCTCGATCGACACCCGCATGCAGCGGGCGCCGTCCCAGCGCAGCAGGTGCGGATCGGCCGGACCCGCACCCTGGCGCAGAGCGTGCAGGTGCCGCCCGGTGAGGGTCTTCACCCTCCCGGTGAGCACGTCGACGGATGCCTTGAACGCCTTGGCCAGCTGCCCGTCGTCGAGCCCGGTCAGCGAATCGGGGAACCTCTCCCCCAGCATGTAGCTGTGCGGCATCGGCCATTCCCCGCGGTCCGACTCCGGAACCCGGTCGACCCAGGCGAGCAGGATCTCGTGACGCACCCAGCCGGCCGGGTCCTCCCACTGCGCGCGACGGGTTTCGTATTCGCTCGAGGCGACGTGGGCAGGGGCCGTGCGGCGGGACTCCCGCAGCATCCGTTTCTGGGTGCGCTGGTCGTCGCGCAGCTCGGTGACCGTGTGGCGCAGGGTCGCGAGCTCGACCAGGGCGTCACGCAGTTGCAGCTGCGCCGACCGGGCCTGCTCGCGCAGCTTCGCCAGATCGGAGTCGGTGGCCCCGACCTGGACCAGCTGCGTTTCGAGCCGGGTTATGCGCGCCTTCGCCTCGGCGAGGGACAACTGCGTCGACTGCAGCGCGGAATGCGCAGCGGGCGCGGGGGTGGGCGTGACCCGGAAGGGGATCGCACCCGTCGTCGTCACCGGGCGGCGCACGGCCGGCAGACGGCCGGGCCCCGGCGACGGGCGCGGCAGTGGAGCGCCGGCAGCGAGATTCGTCAGGGCGGAGGCCTCGGCGCTACCGGCAGGAACGGCCTGGCCGGGTGTGAACCCGGCAGCGTCGGGCTGGAGCGACTCCACGGGCGGGACCGTCGGAGGGACGTCGACGAGGTCGACTCCCTGGCCGGCCTGCTCATCGTCCTCGACCAGCGGCAGCAGCGGGCGGTTCTCCTGCAGCCACGGCGGGCCGTTGAGCACCGCGCAGAGCGACGGCAGCACGGTCTCGTCGTCGTCGACATCGCTCAGGCACAGGTGCAGGGCGCCGCTGGGCAGGTGGATGGCCCGCGCGGCCACCACATCCCCCTCGGACAGGAGCGCGTCGACCTTGTCGAGCGGGTTGGCCGAGATATCGGCCCGGGTGATCGTGAGCGCCAGGTGCGGGTGCAGCGCCAGCACCGCACGCTGGGCGCTGACCTTCTGCACCAGCGCAAGGGTGATGCTGCCGTGCGGGTAGCGCTTCGAGATGGCGGCGGTGGTCGGCGGCTTGATCTCGACATTGAGGCGGTGGGTGGGCGCATCGAGCGCACCCCGGATGCGCTGCCCGGGCTCGAGGGTCCAGTCCAGCGGCACCGGCGGGTAGGTCAGTTCCTGCCAGACCGTGGCCATACCGCCGGCGTCGAGTTCGACCAGGGCGCGCGAACCGCCGAGCAGGAACCCCTTGACGGTGCCGTCCACGGTGACGACGGATGCCGGGGCGAGCGCGAAGAGGCCGGCCTGGTGGGCGTGAGCGAGGGCATCCGTGACCAGCTGGTCGGTGGCGTGCTGGGGGTCGCCGTGGGTGAAGCGAAGCCGTGAGCGGGACAGGGTCGCGAAGGCGTCGCCGACCGGGTAGGAACGGCCGGCGCTGCCGTACACCTGGAACTGGGGCGGGAGCAGGTCGCCGAGCTGCCGGGTGAGTTCTCCGGTCTCGATCAGGAAGACCCGGGTGACGTCACCGATCTGGCTGGAGAGCTGGTCGATCCCGATTTCGGGCACAGCGGTGCCGAACGGCGACGACACCACAACCCACGGTCGTTCGCGGCTTGAGTCGTGCAGCCCGATCGCAAGTTGTTGCACCGCGACGCTGTTGTCCACGCGGGTATACACCACTGACTCCCCTTCCAGCCTTGGTGAAGGGCTGTGAATCGAGGGTACGCCTGCCGTCTGTGAGAATTGTCCGATCGTTCAGCTTCCGGACACAAGAGCAGGCATTCTGCACGATTCGGTGCCGGCGTCAGCCTGCCCCGACAAGACCCGCGACCATCGTCACGGCGACGTTCAGCCCGACCACGACAGCCGCTGCGGCCAGCCCCAGCTCGAGTGGGCACAGCACCCGCCGCTGCAGACGGGCCGCGCGCACCTCGGCGTCCAGAGTCGTGAACCGCTCCATCAGGCCGGCCCCGGAGGCCAGCGGCAGGCCTTCCCACATGTCCGGGTTGTCGAGCAGCTCGATCACGGCCAGGCGTTCGATCGGGTCGAGCACGATCGGCCGCGCGATCAGCCAGTCCGCCAGCCGGCGTGCATCCAGCACCGTCACCCGATCCGGCGCTGCCCGGGTGACGACGCTGCGGGCGCCCACGAACACCACCAGGGGAATCACCGGCGACGACAACGGCCGCCGTTCCTGCAGCAGAGTCGTGATCCGTTCGGCCTCGAACTTCGCGTGGCGCAGATAGGGAACGGGCCGGTTCTCGACCAGCACGCTGCGCTCGTCGACGGTGACGCGCTGACCGCGGTGCTGCTTCGTGTTGACGGTGACGACGCCGCCCGGACCCACCAGGACATGGTCGATGTCCCAGCCGTGCCCGCCGAGCGGCAGCGCATGGAAGACGGCCCACTCCGGCGGCAGCGTGGCCAGCATCTCGCCGACCTTGATCTCGCCCTGGGCGCCCAGATACCAGCCCTCACAGTTCACCCCGAGCGGGGAACGGCCGAGAAAACGGGCCCACGGGGTGCGAGGCGGCGTACGCTGCTGCTCGCGCAAGAGTTTCTCGATCATGGCCTGGGCAGCGAAGCGCTGCCGCATTCCGGCACTATCCAACGTCATGTATGTCCGTCCCCCAGAGGAGATTCTAACGAGGCGGGCACCTACCCGGCGGCGGTGAAGACGTCCGACCCGAACCGGGCCAGGCCCGGAGTGGCCGCATAGCCCAGATACGGCAGCGAAAAGGTGTCCTCGATGGTGGCCAACAGCGAGTAGTGGTTGTACGGCGTGTGGGATGAGGTGCCGCCGGCGGTGAACGGCGACAGCACCAGGGCACCGACCCGCCCGCCGCCGGGGCCGTCGATGCCGGGCCGGGTGCTGTTCGGACCGGGCAGCTCCCCGCAGCACGCGGTGGAATCGGACTGCACGCTCTCCGACTCGTCGAAGGTGATCACCAGCAGGCCGTCGGCCGCGAACGCCGGCGAGGCGGTGATGCGCGGCACCCACTCCCGCAGCCAGGCGTCCGCGCCGGCCAACCCGCCCGGTTCGCCGTCCACACAGGGGGAATCGTGGCCGTCATGGCACAGGTTCGGGCTGATCATCGTCAGGTTGGCTGTCGTCGACGCCCCGGCCAGATCGGCCTCGAGACCGGTGAGGTCCACCACGTTGCGGTCGCAGTCGGGCGAACCGGTGATCCCGGCGAAGTACACGAAAGGGTTGTGCTTGGCCGCGTACATGTCACCGGGCCGGGCACCCTGGGTGTCGTCGACCGCCCCGGGCGACGGATGCCGGCACGCCTCGCCCATGTCCTCGAAGTAGCCCTTCCAGCGCAGGCCGGCGTCGCCCAGCTGGTCGGCGACCGTGGGCACCCCGGCCGGGTACACGCATCCGTCGCCGACCGCCTGGTCGAGGTGTGTCGTGCCCGTCTGCACGAAATCCGTGTAGGTGTGGCAATCCGCCTGGGTCTGCGGGTTCGGCCCCTGCCCGGAAATCTGCGCGATGTAGTTGGGCAGCGAGTGATGCGCCACGCCGAAGTACCGGGTGAGCAGCACCCCCTGGTCGCGTAGGGTGCCGGCCAGGTACGGGGCCGCCGAGTCCGTACCCCAGGTGCGGTCGTAGCCCTTGTTCTCGAGGTTGATCACGAAGACATGCCCCACTCCCGGACGGGCCGGAGCCGGGGTGGGTGACGCGGACGGGGTCCCCGCGGGCCGGAACGCCACGGCGACGGCGAGGGCGAGCAGCCCCGCGCCGACGGCGATGCCGAGGAGCCAGCGGAGTCGCGATGATCCCATGCGTCCATCATGCGCCACCCCGGACACCGGCGCGCCCCGAGTGGCCGGCCTTCAGCCGCCGGTTATCCCCAGCAGGGCCAGCGCGGCGATGCCTGCCCCGAGGGCGGTCGCCAAGGCCAGCAGGATCCAGACCAGGCGACGGATGCCGGCCACGTGCATCCGTTCATCGCCCGCTGCGGCGCGTTCCCCCGGTTCCC
>JACMQV010000025.1 GCA_014376815.1 Cryobacterium sp. | reverse complement strand
TGCGCTCATTGATCCTATCGTCGCCCTAGGGTGGACTACGGCGGAGCAGGCACGCCCCGCCTTTCGGAGAGGGACACGTGGGCTCGAGCGTTGATGTGGTCGTGCCGACCTACGGCAACTGGGCCATCACCCGCAGCTGCCTCGACCACCTGGCCGCGCAGTCCATTCCCCATCGGGTGATCCTCGTCGACGACGCCGGCCCCGACGACACCGCAGAGCGCGTCCGCGCCGACTTCCCGAACGTGCACCTCATCGCCCTGGCGACCAACAGCGGGTTCGCCGCCGCCTGCAACGCGGGCATCCGCGCCGGCACCGCCGACATCGTGGTGCTCGTCAACAACGATGTCGACGCCGGGCAGCGGATGTTGGAGCACCTGGTCACCGCACTCGATGCCGACACCACCCTCGGCAGCGCCGCCCCCCTCCTCCTCCGCCCCGACGGCACGGTCGACGCCCTGGGGCTCTGTGCCGACGTGACGATGGCCGGCTTCGTGCGGCTGGCTGGCGCCCCGACATCCGCAAGGGAGAACTCGAGACTGCTCGGCCCCTACGGGGCCGTCGCCGCCTACCGCCGGAGCGCCCTCGAGACGGTCGGGCTGCTCGACGAGGGCATCTTCATGTACGGAGAGGAGCTCGACCTGGCGCTGCGGATGAGCGCGGCCGGCTGGGGCAGTGTCGCCGTGCCGGAGTCGACCGGGGTGCACCTGGGCGGGGCGACCTCCGGGCGCGGCTCGGCGACCCAGCGCAGGCGGTCGGGGTTCGGCCGCGGCTACCTGCTGCGTGCGTGGGGGGTGCTGCGGGGCCGCCATGCGCTCCGCGCCGTCGTCACCGAGGCCATCGTCTGTGCCGGCGACCTCGTGCTCTCGCGCGATCTGGCGTCCATGAAGGGGCGGCTGGCGGGCTGGCGCGCCGGGGCCTTGGCCGCTCCCCGCCCGAGGAGCGTTCCGGGGGTCGACACCTCGATCGGCTTCGTCCACTCGATGCGGCTGCGCCTCGGCTCGTACCAGGACCGCTGACGTGGCGGTCTCGCCCGAACGCGCCGCGCAGCTGAGGCGCGCATCGAGCTCGCTCGTGAGCCTCGTCGGCGGCATCTCGCTCGCGGTGATCCCCGCCGCTGTGCTGTCGATCGCGTCCCGGGTCTTCGCCCTGCCGGAACAGGGCCGCATCGCCGTCGCCATCATGGTGGCGACCTTCGTCGGGCAGGTGGTCTTCGCCGTCGTCGTCGAGTCGCGGCTCAGCTCGCACCTCACCGAGCGCCGGGTGACGTTCCCGGTGTGGCTCGCCGGCCTCGGGGTGGTCGCCGCGATCGTGATCGCGGTCTTCCCCACCAACGCCGTGGTGCTGTGCCTCGCCCTGCCGGTGCTGGTCGCCGCCCTGGAGGTCGGCCGCGGCGTCTCCGTCGCCGAGCGCCTCGACACCCGGGAGACCGTCGCCGCGGTGCTGGTGGGCCTGGGCGCGCTCGGGGGTGTGCTGGCGGCGCTGTCCGGTGTCGAGGCGGCGCTGGTGCCCCTGGTCGCCGGGATCGCGCTGGCGACGCTCGTGCGCTCGCTGCCCGTGCCCCACCGCGCGAGCAGCCCGAACCTAGGCACGATGGGCTGGGTCGTGACCGACGTATCGATCACCGGCATCGTGGGCCCGCTGATCAACGCCACGATCCTCGCCCTGCTCGGCCCGGTGCAGTCGGTGCTGTTCACGGCGGTCTCCACCGTCTCCGGCCTGCTCGCGATCCCCCTCAACTTCATGCGGCTACGCCTGCTCAAGGCGCACTCCCCCCTCGACATCGTGGTGTCCGGCTTCGCGCTGGTCGTCGCGACAATCGCGATCGCGGTCGCGGAGTTCACCGGCCTGCTCGGATTCTTCTTCGGGGTCGCCTGGACGATCGAGTCCACCGCCGGACTCCTCGCGGCCGCCTGCCTCTGGCGGGCGGCCTCCCTGGCCACCACCCTCCCCTTCGCCGCGCTGCGCCGCCGGGGGGCCGTGCGCATCGTCACGACACTGCGGGCCGGCGCCGCCGTGTTCACGTTCGCGATCGCCCTCGTCGCGCTCTCCACCCACGAGCTCGCCTGGGTCTTCGCCGCCCTCCTGGTGGGCGAGCTCGTGCAGGCGCTCCTCTACGAGACCGCCCGCCGACGACTCGTCGCGCGAGATGCCACCGGAGATGGTGCCGCATGACGCGCGTGCTGGTCGACCTGCTCTTCTACACGGGAACCAAGGGCGGCATGGAGTCCTACGCCCGCGAGGTCTACTCCCGCATCGGCGCCTTCGCCCCGGGCGTCGAGTTCATCGGGTTCGCCTCCCGCGAGCTCGCCGCCACCGGGGCGCCCTGGTTCCCCGGTGCTCTTGTCGACTCCGGGATCAGCGGGGAGAGCCGCGCGGCCTGGGCGTGGGGCGAACTCACCGCGGTCGGCCGGTCGGCGGTGCGCCTGAGCGCCGACGTCATCCATTCCCCCGCGAACATCGGCCCGTGGCGCAGCGCGGTGCCGCTCGTCGTCACCACCCACGACATGCTGCCGTTCCGCTTCCCGCAGTATGTCCCGGGCCCCTACGCCCCGGTGCTCCGCGCACTCATGCGGTTCACTGCCCGCGCGGCGACCCGGGTCATCACCATCAGCGACGCCTCCCGGGCAGAGATCGAGCAGTTCGTGCCCCAGGTCCGTGGCCGGATCGACGTGATCCCGCTCGCGGGCTCGGCCCGTGCCGCCACGATTCCCGTGCCCCGCCGCCGCGACCTCATCCTCGCGCTCGGGAACCGCCTGCCGCACAAGAACTTCGCCGGCCTCATCCGCTCTCTCGCCCTGATCGACCCGGCCGAGCGCCCGACCCTCGTGGTGAGCGGCAGTCGCGGCGACGACCCGCTCACGCCCCTCGTCGCCGAGCTCGGGCTCACCGACTCGGTGCGGCTCGAGGGCTGGATCAGCGACGACGCGCTCGACGACCTGTTCGCATCGGCAGGCGCCGTGGTCGTGCCGTCGTTCGTCGAGGGCTTCGGCCTGCCGGCACTCGAGGCCATGGCGCACGGCTGCCCCGTGCTGTGCGCGGACATCCCCGCGCTGCGGGAGGTGGCATCGGACGCGACGGCCTACTTCGACCCGGCCGACCCCGCGTCGATCGCCGCGACCATCTCCGCCACATTGGCTGATCCGGCCCTCCTCGAGCGGATGTCGCGCGACGGCCTCACCCGCTCCGCGCTCTTCTCCTGGGACCACACAGCCGAACTCACCGCCCGCTCGCTCCTGGCGGCCGCCCGGGTTCAGCCGCGGGACGCCGTGTAACGCTCGACGATCTCGACGATCTCGTCCACCGAGCGCGAGAGAGACCGTTCGACCCGCTCGGTCTCGAACCAGGCCAGGGTGCTCGCCCGCAGGCCAGCACCACCGTCGATCGCCGACCGCACCCCGTCGGCGAGGTCGGCCGCGTCGGCCGAGGCCACCACGAATCCGTTGATCCCCCCGACGATGAGGTCGACTGCCGCGTTATCCTCCCCGGTGACGACCACACTGGGGGTGCCGTGGGAGGCCGCCTCCGCGACCACCAGCCCGAAGCCCTCCCGCGCCGACGGGTTCAGCAGTACCGTGGCGGCTCCGAACAGGCGGTCGAGCTCGTCGTCGTCGACCCGGCCGGCGAGCCGAACGGCGGCCCCCACTCCCGCGGAGACGATCGCCGCCTCGAGGGCGGCGGTCTCGGTTCCGGTTCCCACGATCACGGCGGTGGCAAGCGGATGTGTGCGCCGCACCAGTGCGAGCGCCGCCGGGATCGCGGTCACCCGTTTGTCGGCGATGTGCCGGCCGACGAAGAGCACGAGGGGAATCTCCGACGGCTCGGTGCGCGTCGTCGGGGCAGCGACGAGGTCGACAAGCCCGAGCACCAGGGGCGCGGGGCTGCTGCGGTAACGCGAGAGCCGCGCCGCCGTGAACGAGCTGTTGACCGTGTGCAGCCGGCCGATGCGGGCGGCGAGGTACTGCAACACGAAGGCGACGGTGCCCGTCAGTCGCCCGGCGTAGGAGCGCCACTTGCGCCACGGCCAGACCTCGAGCCAGTCCGCCACGAGGAAGGCGCGCGAGCCGAGCAGGGCGGCCCAGGCAGCGAGGATCGTGAGGGCCGGCAGGGTGCTGGCGATGACGAGGTCGTAGTCGCGGCGGTTCTGCCGCAGGTGCCGGTAGGTGCCCCAGGCGAAGCGCACCGCCGACACCGCGGTGCGGTTGCCGTCGGCGTCGTAGATCTCGCCGTTCCAGACGGGGACGACCCGGAACCGTGCCTCGTGGTCGACCGGAAGCTCGCGGGTCAGGTAGTCCACCGAGAACCCCCGGGAGTCGAGCTCCTCCGCGATCCGGGTGTAGACGCGCTCGCCGCCCCCGGCGGTCGCGGGGAAGACGCAGTCGAAGACGATCGCGGCGCGCATTCAGCGCTCCGCGGGGACGGGCTGGGCGGGCACCGACTGCGTCGGTGCCGGATGCACGGGGACGACGGCCGCTGCGACCACCGGGTCCAGCCTCGCCGCGACGACTGCCCGGCGCAGGAGCCAGGCTGCGAACACGATCCAGGTGACCACCATCAGTGCCACGAGCACCGGCCAGGTGAGCGGAGGCTGCCACTGCGGGTTACTGATCATCTGGGTGATCGGCTCGGCATTGCCCACGACGTACCGGCGCAATACCAGCACGAACGCGCCGATTCCGAACACACTGAGGAGGCCGACGATGACCACGGTCATTCGCACCGAGAGGTAGTGAAGTCGCTGCCCGGCGGAAGAGGACAGCATCATGGCGGCCACCAGCGCGATCGCAATGTAGAGGAACAGCCCGTAGCGGCCCTGCCAAATGATTCCGGTTTGACCAACGGAGTAGCCCTGGACGAGGGCGGGAACGAACACCGAGATGAGCACGAGGAACGCGACGGCAAGGCCAGCGCGACGGGTGGTGCCGATGAGGGCAGGGATCACGAGGAGGGAGAACCCCACGAAGAATGCCACGTATGCCTGCGGAGGAAGGGGAGCGTCGAACCAGCCGAAGTAGCCAGCTGACTGCTGGATGAACTCCGGCGTGCGGCGGAGCATCACCGCGAAGCCGCGCAGGAAACCGGCGCCCACGAGCGGGGCGTCGGCCTTGTCAGCCTGGTGCGAGAGGCTTCCGCCGAAGAGGGTCCACCACACGGAGAAGAGCCCGGCCACCGCCACCGCGCCAATGGCCCAGTAGCTGCGGGCCGTCGTGAACATCGACTTCACGGCCGGCCATCCGGAGATGAGCAGGCAGGTGCTGATGATCACCACAACCCAGAGCGGGCCGAGAGCACGAACGTTGGC
>JACMQV010000198.1 GCA_014376815.1 Cryobacterium sp. | reverse complement strand
TGGGGGACTGGAAGGACTCGTCATGGGCAACCTGGTCGGGACCCACCTGCACGGTCCCGTTCTTGCCCGCAATCCCAGCCTGGCCGATCACCTGTTGCGTTCCGCGCTGTCCCGCCTCGACTATGCGCCCGGCGCCCGTACGACCGCTGTGGATCAGATCGCGCGGGCCGCGCGTAACCTGATCGCCGTGCGGCTGGGGTTCGTGGCGGAGTGACCGCTCGAGCCATGACCGTGTGAATCGGGTCGGCTCCGCTGTCTGTGCGCCGTCGAAAAGCTTCGGCGCGGGAGCATCCATGATGTTCCCGCGCCGAAGCTGCTGCGAAGTTTGCTCTAGGAGCGCTGGTCCTCGAGGAGGCGGCTCGACTCGTCGTGCCAGCTTTCGGCGATGGCTGCGAGCTTCTCCTGGTGCTTCCGGCCGTGGTGCGCGCAGAACAACAGTTCGCTGTTGTTCACGACCACCCGGATGTAGGCCTGAGCTCCACAAGCGTCGCAGCGGTCCGCTGCGGTGAGTTGGTGGGGAGCCTTCTCTTGGCCGACTGCACCATTTTCGGTGGCGATCTGAGACATGGTTTCCTCCTCCAGACTGATACCAAGCGATACCAATATTTGCTGTTGCTCAATGTAAACACGCTCCGGTCCGGTAATCGAGTCCCGGAGACGCTATTTCGCTCACCGCGTAGCCCGCCTCCGGGGAGTGTTGATGAAAGGCCGCGGGCCTTCGGTCGGTATTCTTGACAGTTGTGAGCTCCTCTGACTATTCCGCGCGCCATCTGTCTGTCCTCGAGGGCTTGGAAGCGGTCCGCAAACGCCCGGGCATGTACATCGGCTCCACCGACTCGCGTGGGCTCATGCACTGCCTGTGGGAGATCATCGACAACTCCGTCGACGAGGCGCTCGGCGGCTTCGGCAGCGGGATCGACATCGTGCTCCACGCCGATGAGAGCGTGGAGGTCCGGGACACGGCACGAGGCATTCCCGTGGACATCGAACCCAAGACCGGTTTGACCGGGGTCGAGGTCGTCTTCACGAAGTTGCACGCGGGGGGGAAGTTCGGTAGCGGTTCCTATGCCGCGTCCGGCGGGTTGCACGGGGTGGGTGCGTCCGTCGTGAACGCCCTGTCCGAGCGCCTCGACGTCGAGGTCGACCGCGACGGGAAGACCTGGGCCATGTCCTTCCACCGGGGCGAACCGGGCATCTTCGCCGACACGGGGGACAAGAGCCCGGATGCTCCGTTCACCCCGTTCGAGAAACAGAGTGAACTCCGGGTCATCGGCAAGGTCAAGCGCGGCGTGACCGGCACCCGGGTGAGGTACTGGGCCGACCGGCAGATTTTCACGAAGGGCGCAGCCTTCCAGACCGAGGAACTGCTGGAGCGCGCCCGGCAGACGGCGTTCCTCGTTCCCGGTCTGGGCCTCAACATCGCAGACCAGCGCACCGCGGACCACGTCTTCGACGCGTTCAAGTTCGACGGTGGCATTTCGGAGTTCGTCGACCACCTCGCCACGGACTCCCCGGTCACCGACACCTGGCGTCTGACCGGGCAGGGCAGCTTCTCCGAGACCGTTCCCGTCCTCACCGACAAGGGGGCCATGGTCCCCACCGAGCTGGTACGGGAGTGCACCGTCGACATCGCCCTCCGGTGGGGTACGGGGTACGACACCGTCGTCCGCAGCTTCGTGAACATCATCGCGACCCCGAAGGGCGGTACGCACCTCGCCGGCTTCGACGCAGGCCTGTTGAAGTTCCTGCGGGGCCAGGTGGAGCTCAACGCCCGCCGTCTCAAGATGGGGTCGGACAAGCTCGAGAAGGACGATGTGATGGCCGGCCTCACCGCCGTCCTGACCGTGCGGCTGCCCGAGCCGCAGTTCGAAGGCCAGACGAAGGAGGTGCTCGGCACCCCCGCCGTCCGCGCCATCGTGGCGAACGTCGTCGCTAAGGCCATGAACGAGCGTTTCGTGTCCACCAAACGCGACGACAAGGCCCAGGCCGCGGTCGTGCTCGACAAGATCGTCGCCGAGATGAAATCGCGAATCTCCGCGCGGGCGCACAAAGAGACTCAACGTCGCAAGAACGCGCTCGAAAGTTCCTCCCTGCCGGCGAAGCTCGTCGACTGCCGCAGCAACGACGTGTCGACGAGTGAGCTGTTCATCGTCGAGGGGGATTCCGCGCTGGGCACGGCCAAGCTCGCCCGGGACAGCGAGCACCAGGCACTCCTGCCCATCCGCGGCAAGATCCTGAACGTGCAGAAGGCGTCCGTGTCGGACATGCTCTCGAACGTGGAGTGCGCGTCGATCATCCAGGTGATCGGTGCCGGCTCCGGCCGCAGTTTCGACCTCTCCGCAGCCCGCTACGGCAAGGTCATCATTATGAGCGATGCGGACGTCGACGGCGCACACATCCGGACCCTGCTGCTCACCCTGTTCTTCCGCTACATGCGGCCCATGATCACGGAGGGGCGGGTGTTCGCGGCGGTGCCTCCGCTACACCGCGTCGTCGTGATGAACCCGGGCACGAAACCCAATGAGACCATCTACACGTACTCGGAGCTGGAGCTTCAGGGTGTCCTCGCCGGACTGAAGAAGAGCGGCAAGCGATACCAAGACCCGATCCAGCGCTACAAGGGGCTCGGGGAGATGGACGCCGACCAGCTTGCCACGACCACCATGGAGCGGTCGCACCGCACGCTGCGCCGGGTCAGAGTCGCCGATGCCGAGATGGCCGGCAATGTCTTCGAGCTGCTGATGGGCAACGACGTTGCCCCCCGCAAGGAGTTCATCATCGAGAGTTCGGACAAGCTCAGTCGCGACCGCATCGACGTCTGACGACAACCCGGCGGGGTACGTCGCTCCGGAAACGGTGAGCGGCCCCGGGTGAGCTCAAGCATCCGTCGTCTGGAAGGCCGTGCTCGGCACATCTCGTTCGCCGCTGATGATGGCGTCGACCAGCCGCTGTGCGACAGCCGCGGGCGGGTGACCAGCGGGAAGGCGGGGCGCGGTCCCGGCTATCGGATGCGTGGACAGGGCCGTCTCGGTGTGGCCCGGACGTGCGTCCACGATCCGGATGCCGCCGCGCCGCAGTTCCCGGGCGGCGGCCTGACCGAAGGCGGCCAGGCCTGCCTTCGAGGCGGAGTACGCGGCCAGATTGGCGGTCGGGCTCTCACTCACGACCCCGCTGAGGGTGAGCATGAACGGTTCGCGTCCCTGCTCGGCCGAGGCGGTCAGTGCCGCTCGGGCCGCCCGCAAAAGACGGATCGGGGCCAGGGTGTTGATTGCGAAGAGCTCGGTCAGGGTGTCATCGCTCACTTCGGTGGCCGGACCGAAGGCGACGACCCCCGACGCGTTCACGATGCCGTCGAGGCGTCCGTGCACGCTGACCGCGTCGGCGACGAGTTGGGCGATCGCCGCAGGGTCGGTCAGGTCAGCCTCGAGCACGGTCCCGCCGATGCCCAGCGCCGCCAGCTTCGTGCGATCGCGTCCGCTCAGGATGAGGCGGGCCCCGCCGGCGTCGAGCAGGCGAGCGATCTCCCGGCCGAGACCGCCGGAGGCACCGACAACGAGAATGGCAGAATCCGAGATGAGAGTCATTTCGTTACCATAACCCAGTATTCTCCGGGCCGTCACCGGTGAGGTCGGGACTTTCGGGAGAGTCGTCGCCCGCGGCGAGTCTCAGCCGATCTGGGCGCCGATCATTCCGATGACGGAGTCGAGCATGGCACCGGACGCGTCGCGTCGCGATCCGGATTCGGGGAGCGTGCGCGGTGAGCCATCGGGCCCGACCGCTCGCGCGGGTTCGGGACCGACCCAGGCCAGGGAAATCGTGTCTTCGCCCTTCAGGAACCGTTGGGAGCGCACTCCGCTCGTCGCGCGCCCCTTCGCCGGGTACTCGGAGAAGTCCGAGACCTTGGCGCTGCCGGGATCGGTCCCCGGGAGGGTGTGGCTCCCGGTGGCGACTGTGGCGGCGACGGCGGAGGCAACGGCCTGTGGCGACAGGCTGGTGAAAAAGACGACGTGGGCGTCCGGGGCGAGTTTGATCCCGGCCATTCCGCCCGCGGTGCGCCCCTGAGGGCGTACTGAGGCGGCCGGGAATCGGAGCAGTTGTGAATCGGAGGCGATGAAGACCAGTTCATCGTCCTCCGATCCCTGCACGGCCCCGACGACGACGTCTGTGGGCTTGAGCCCGATGATTTCGAAGTCGGGCTTGTTCGCCCAGTCGTTCGCCGTGACGCGCTTGACGGTGCCGAGTCGGGTACCGAGCGCGATCGACCGGTCCGAATCGAGGGAGACCAGCGCGAGAACCTTCTCGTCCCGGTTGGGCAGGGCGAGGTAGTCGCTGACCTTGACCCCCGCAGCGAGCTGGATGGAGGACGTGGGCATCACGGGCAGGTCGACGGGGGAGAAGCGGATCAGTCGCCCCCGGCTGGTGACCGCGCCGATCTCGGTTCGGCTGGTCGTGTCCAACGTCGACAGCACGGCATCGTGTTTGCTGCGGCGCTGGGCGGGGGTGATCCGTTCCGGAACCGCTTCGTCATCAAGAGGGCGATCGACCCGGGCAATCCGGCCGGTGGCGCTCAAGTACACGCGAGTGGGATTGTCCGTGACTTCGAGAACGGTGGCCTGGCGCCTGGCGGCAGCCCCCGCGATGCTCGGCTTCCCCTCCGTGAGCAGCGTGCGGCGCGGGGTGCCGAACCGCTCGGCCACCGAGGCCAGTTCGTCGGAGACGAGGGTCCGGATGGCCTGTTTGCTGCCGAGCAGCTTCTCCAGGGCCGCGATCTCCGCCAGCAACTGGTCGCGCTCCGCTTCCAGCTCGATCAGCGAGAAACGCGTCAGCCGTCGCAGGCGAAGCTCGAGGATGTACTCGGCCTGCACCTGACTCAGATCGAAAACGTCGATCAGTCGCGTGCGGGCCTGTTCGCTGTCCTCGCTGGCGCGAATGACCTGGATGACCTCGTCGATGTCGAGGATGGCGACGAGCAGCCCCTCCACGAGGTGCAGGCGCTCCTTCCGCCGCGCCAGCCGGTAGGCGGAGCGCCGGGTGACGACCTCGATCCGGTGGCCGATGTACACAAGCAGCAGCTCGCGCAGGCCCAGGGTCTGTGGCCCACCGTCGACGAGGGCCACGGCGTTGATGTTGAACGAATCCTCGAGCGGGGTCACGCGGTAGAGCTGCTCGAGAACGGCCTCCGGGCTGAATCCGGTCTTGATCCCGATCACCAGGCGGAGGCCCTTGGTGCGGTCGGTGAGGTCCGTGACATCGGAGATGCCGCTGAGCTTCTTGGAGTTGACTCCGTCTTTGATCTTCTCGATGACCCGCTCGGGACCGACCAGATAGGGCAGTTCCGTGACGACGAGCCCGGCCTTCCGTGCCGTGATGGCCTCCACGGACACGCGAGCCCGGGTCTTGAAGCTGCCACGGCCGGTCGCGTAGGCATCCTTGATGCCGGCCAGGCCGACGATGGTACCGCCGGTGGGGAGGTCCGGGCCGGGGACGAACTCCATCAGGTCCTCGAGGGTGGCAGTCGGGTGGGCCAGCAGGTGCCGGGCGGCGCCGACAACCTCGATCAGGTTGTGCGGGGCCATGTTCGTGGCCATGCCCACGGCGATGCCGCTCGCGCCGTTCACCAGCAGGTTGGGATAGGCGGCCGGCAGCACGTCCGGCTGGGTGAGCTGGTTGTCGTAGTTGGGCACGAAGTCAACGACGTCCTCGTCGAGGTTCTCCGTCATGGCCAGGGCCGGAGCGGCGAGCCGTGCCTCCGTGTAGCGCGGTGCGGCCGGCCCGTCGTCGAGGGAGCCGAAGTTGCCGTGGCCGTCAATGAGCGGAACCCGCAGGGTGAACGCCTGCGCCATCCGCACGAGGGCGTCGTAGATGGCCGTATCGCCGTGCGGGTGCAGCTTCCCCATCACCTCGCCGACGACGCGGGCGGATTTCACATGTCCGCGGTCGGGACGCAGCCCCATCTCGCTCATCTGGTACAGAATGCGGCGCTGAACCGGTTTCAGCCCGTCGCGGGCATCGGGAAGCGCCCGCGAGTAAATGACCGAGTACGCGTACTCGAGGAACGAGCCCTGCATCTCGGTGGAGACGTCGACGTCCTCGATGCGCTCGGTGAAGGTGGCGGGTGTGGTGCTGTCTGAACGGCTCATTCGTGGATTCTGCTGAGGCGTGCGTTGCGGGACGCGCGCTGGCGGGTAGGCGCTGGAAAGATGCGGCCGCGTCTATGTCAGACTTGGCGCGATGCCCTCCATGCTACCGGCCCGCCAATTCAGCGCTCTGCGCCTTGCCGACGTTCTCGCAAGTTCCCTGTCTTCCATCCTGGGCCAGCCGAATGCCCTGGGCCTGGGCCCGGCAGCGAAGGCCGTAGTGGTACTTGCCGACGGGCTCGGTGTCAGCTCGCTGCGCGCCCGAGCCGGCCATGCCCGGTTCCTGAACTCGCTGCTGACGAAGACGAGCGTGGTGGACGGCGTGTTCCCGTCGACCACCGCCGCCGGGATCGCGACTCTCACCACTGGAGTTCCGCCCGGTCAGCACGGCCTCGTGGGGTACCGGGTGCGCGACGCCGAACGCGACCGCGTCGTCAACCAGCTCACGGGCTGGGACGCGGGGATGCAGCCCGAAACCTGGCAGCGTCAACGAACCGTGTTCCAGTCGGCAGCGGATGCGGGCGTGCCCGGCTACGCAATCGGCCCCCGGCGCTACGCCGCTTCCGGGTTCACCCAGGCCGTGCTCCGCGGCGCCCGTTACGTCTCCGCGGAGAGCCTGGCGGACCGATTCGCGGCCGCCCGGCACCTGCTCGACACGGAGCCGCGCGCTCTGATCTACCTGTACGTACCCGAGTTGGATGTGGCGGCCCACGCCCAGGGTTGGGAGTCGGCACGGTGGCTGGCCGAACTCGAAGCCCTCGACGCCGCCGTCGGGCGGTTCGCGGCGGGGCTGAGGTCCGACGAGGGACTTCTGGTCACGGCCGACCACGGCATCGTCGACGTGCCGGCAACCCGGCAGGTATTGTTCGACACCGTTCCCGAACTGGTCGCGAATGTGCGGCACATCGGCGGCGACCCGCGCTGCGTTCAGCTCTATCTTGAACCGGGTCTCGGCGCGGATGCCGCGCAGGGACTCGCGGACACCTGGGCCGACGTGGAGGGCGCCCGAGCGTGGGTCTTCACGAGGGACGACGCTGTCGGGGCCGGCCTTTTCGGCGACATCGCACCCGAGGTGATTCCCCGCATCGGTGACGTCATCGTGGCCGCGCGCAAACTCGTGGCGTACTACGACTCCCGAGAACCGAACCAGTCCGCACGGTCAATGGTGGGACAGCACGGATCTATGACCGACGAGGAACTCCGCGTGCCCCTGATCAGGTCAGGGGCGTTCTTCACCTAGCTGAGCGTAAGCCGGCGCCCGAACGGTCAGGACGGGTACTGGCCGCGCTTGACCTGCGGCTTGGGCAGACGCATGGGGCGCAGCTGCAGGGCCCGCATCGCCGCGTACCAGCGCACGCGGTCGGCCTTGGCGTCGCCGAACTTGGCCTTCACCTTGCGGGTGAGCGTGAAGCCGAGGATGACGCAGTCGACCACGGCGACCAGGAAGAACGCCCACAGAGCGAGGATGCCGTACGTCTGCACCGACGGATCAGGGAAGAAGGTCAGCAGGATCACGAGGAACATCACCGGGATCATGAACTCACCCACGTTGAAACGAGCGTCGACATAGTCGCGCGCGAACCGCTTCTGCGGGCCGCGTTCACGAACCGGCAGGTACTTCTCGTCGCCGGCCGCCATACCGACCCTGGCCCGGTCACGAGCCTCGGCCGCTTTTCCCCTGGCCTGCTTGGCCGCGAGCTTGCGGTCGTCGGGCACCAGCGGGCGCCGGTTCAAGGCCTCCTGCTGCTTCCGGCTGGGCGTCGCCTGGCCCTTGCCGGCGGGCTGACCAGCAGCGAGGCGGGCTCGCGTCTCGTCCGGGGTCTCCATGGATGGTTGTGCGTCTGGGTTCACAGGCTTGGCCACATCAATTCCTTGCAATCGGTTGGCTTAAGATTACCTGATGACCGATATTCGAGAAACAGACCCCGCAGCAACCTCCCCGGGCGCCTCGGCACTCCGCGCCGCCGTCGAGCGTGGGCTGCCGACGACCATCGCGGACCTGTGTGCGCTGGTCCGAATCCCGTCCGTTTCCTGGGACGCCTTCGATGCCGCGCAGGTTGCCGCCAGCGCGGATGCGGTCGCGGCACTTGTCCGTGACACCGGGGCCTTCGAATCGGTCCAGATCAAGACGGCCGGCATCCCCGGAGGACCGGACCTGGGACATCCGGCCGTGCTGGCCACGCGCGCGGCCCGCAACGGTCGCCCGACCGTTCTTCTCTACGCGCATCACGACGTGCAGCCTCCCGGGCAGGACGCGGACTGGGAGTCGAACCCGTTCGAGCCGACCGTGCGTGGAGACCGACTGTACGGCCGCGGCGCCGCGGACGACAAGGCCGGCGTGATGGCGCACATCGCCTCGATTCGCGCCCTGATCGAAGCGGAGGGACCGAAATTCGACCTGGGGCTTGCTCTTTTCATCGAGGGCGAAGAGGAGTTCGGCAGCCGGTCGTTCGCCACCTTCCTCGAGGAGAATCGCGAGTCACTGCGGGCCGACGCGATCGTCGTCGCCGACTCGAACAACTGGGACATCAACACGCCCGCGCTGACCACTGCGCTGCGCGGCAATGTCACGTTCCGGCTGACCGTGCGCACCCTCGACCACGCCTCGCATTCCGGAATGTTCGGGGGAGCCGTGCCCGACGCGATGATGGCGACCGTGCGCCTGCTGTCCAGCCTCTACGCCGAAGACGGCTCCGTTGCCGTTGCCGGGCTCACCAGCCACGATGCGCCCACCCCCGACTACTCGGTTGACCAACTGAGGCTGGAAACCGGCCTCAGCGACGGCGTCGAACCGATCGGCCGCGGATCGGTCCTCAGCCGGATCTGGTCGCAGCCGGCGATCACCATCACCGGGATCGACGCTCCGTCCGTCGCCAACGCCTCGAATACTCTCTCGCCCGCCGTTTCCGTTCGCATCAGCACCCGGATCGCTCCCGGACAACCAGCCCGGGAAGCCTTCCTGGCGTTGGAAACGCACCTCCGCGCCCACGCCCCGTTCGGCGCCGGGATCGACATCGACGATATCGACACGGGGGAGGCCTTCCTCGTCGACACCAGCGGCTGGGCCGTCACCGAGACCCGGAGCGCGATGGCGGAAGCCTGGGGAATCGAACCGGTGGACATCGGGGTAGGCGGCTCAATCCCGTTCATCGCCGATCTGGTGCGGGTCTTCCCGGACGCCCAAATCCTCGTCACCGGGGTGGAAGACCCCGACTCGAGGGCCCACAGCCCCAACGAGTCCCTCCATCTGGGCGTGTTCAAACGGGCCATCCTCAGCGAGGCCTTCCTGCTCGGACGCCTCAACCGCCGCTCCACCGACTGAACTCGGCCCCACCGGCCCCCGCCGCAGAGAAAGACCGGGAATGCCGGGGAGACTTACCGGTTTCCCTCGGTAGAATATCGGTGAGAAACACCGGGAATCTGACCCGCTGACCAGCAGCGAGAAAGCAACGAGGAGCACCATGACCGACACCATCAGCACCAGCACTGCGGCCCACGGCGTGGGTCTCAGCGACACCGCGGCCGCGAAGGTGAGAAGCCTCCTGGCCCAGGAGGGCCGTGAGGATCTCCGCCTCCGCGTGGCGGTGCAGCCCGGCGGCTGCTCGGGACTCATCTATCAGCTCTACTTCGACGAGCGAGTCCTGGATGGGGACGCTCTTGTCGATTTCGACGGGGTCGAGGTCGTCGTAGACAAGATGAGCGTGCCTTATCTGGATGGCGCGTCGATCGATTTCGAAGACACCATTCAGAAGCAGGGTTTCACGATCGACAACCCGAATGCGGGCGGAAGCTGCGCCTGTGGGGACTCCTTCAGCTGAGTCAGGTCCGGGCTGTCACCTCGCAAATCCTGTGACTAGGGGCGAATTTGTTACCTCCGTGGTTGCGTTACTGCACAACCCACGCCCTCTCTCCGAGTAAGCTGGAATCCTATTAACACTTCCAATGAAGTGTCGTCGAGTCCCACCGAAAGGTAACTGGTGCGCACAAACCATCGTCTCCGATGGGCTGCGATTCCGATCGCAGCGTCGTTGGCCATTGTTCTAGCGGGGTGCACTCAGGCCCAGCTCCACGGCTTCCTCCCCGGCTTCGAAGAGGGTCAGCCGGCGGTGACAAACCAGACCGATCGGATCGGTGGTCTGTGGACCACGGCATGGATTGTCCTCATGATCGTCGGCCTCATCACCTGGGGTTTGATCATCTGGGCAGTGGTCGTGTACCGCCGCCGCAAGGGCCAGACCGGCCTGCCCGTTCAGCTGCGCTACAACATGCCGATCGAAATCTTCTACACGGTCGTTCCGCTCATCCTGGTGGTTGGATTCTTCGCCTTCACAGCGCGGGACCAGACTGCGATTGAGGCTCGTTTCGACAGCCCGGACGTCAAGGTCCAGGTCATTGGCAAGCAGTGGGCGTGGGACTTCAACTACGAGAACGAAGACGTGTTCACCACCGGCGTTCAGGGGCAGCCTGACCTCGAAGGACCCAAGGGTTCACTGGTCCAGGCCGAGATCCCCACCCTCGTTCTGCCGGTCGGCAAGAAGATTGAGCTCACTCTCGATTCCCGCGACGTGATTCACTCCTTCTGGGTCGTTGACTTCCTTTACAAGAAGGACATGATTCCGGGCAAGACCAACTACATGTCGGTCATCCCGGAGCGAATCGGAACCTTCTCCGGAAAATGCGCGGAACTGTGCGGCGAGTACCACTCGCTGATGCTGTTCAAGGTCAAGGTTGTGTCCGAGGCTGACTACGCCACGTACATTGACTCCCTTCGTGCCACAGGCACCAATGACGGCCAGGTCGATCTTGACTACAAGCGGAATTCGAATCTTCCGGGCACATCCGCTCCGACGGCTCAGGAGGGCAACTAAGCCATGAGTACAACCACTGCTCCCACCCGACCGGCCGCCACCCGCCGTGCTTCGGGAGTCGAACGCAAGGGCAACGTCCTGGTCAGGTGGATCACGTCCACCGACCACAAGGTCATCGGGTACATGTACCTGATCACCTCCTTCGTTTACTTCTGCCTGGCCGGCGTCATGGCTCTCGTCATTCGCGCGCAGCTCTTCGCGCCGGGCCTCGAAGTCGTCCAGACCAAGGAACAGTACAACCAGCTCTTCACCATGCACGGCACGATCATGCTGCTCATGTTCGCGACGCCACTCTTCTTCGGTTTCGCCAACTCGCTGATGCCGTTGCAGATCGGAGCTCCCGACGTGGCGTTCCCGCGCCTGAATGCGTTCTCGTTCTGGGCGTTCTTCTTCGGCAGCCTGGTCGCCGTGAGCGGGTTCCTGACCCCGCAGGGGGCGGCTTCCTTCGGCTGGTTCGCCTACCAGCCGCTGGCTAGCACGACCTTCTCTCCCGGAGTCGGCGGAAACCTCTGGATGGTCGGTCTCGGCCTCAGCGGGTTCGGAACCATCTTGGGTGCGGTCAACTTCATCACCACGGTGATCACCATGCGCGCCCCCGGCATGACCATGTTCCGGATGCCCGTGTTCACCTGGAACACGCTCGTCACCTCGATCCTGACCCTGATGGCGTTCCCGGTCCTGGCCGCGGCACTTCTGGCTGCCGCGTCTGACCGCATCTTCCTGTCACACATCTACGACCCGGCCAACGGCGGCGCCATCCTCTGGCAGCACCTGTTCTGGTTCTTCGGGCACCCTGAGGTATACATCATCGCTCTGCCGTTCTTCGGCATCGTGTCGGAGGTCTTCCCGGTCTTCAGCCGCAAACCGATGTTCGGTTACAAGACGCTGATCTACGCGACCATCTCCATCGCGGCGCTGTCCGTTGCGGTGTGGGCCCACCACATGTACGCTACGGGCTCCGTCCTGCTGCCATTCTTCTCACTGATGACGATGCTGATCGCGGTCCCGACCGGGGTGAAGATCTTCAACTGGATCGGCACCATGTGGCGAGGGTCTCTGACCTTCGAGACCCCCATGCTCTGGGCCCTCGGCTTCCTGATCACCTTCACCTTCGGTGGACTCACCGGTGTCATCCTGGCATCGCCGCCGCTCGACTTCCACGTCTCGGACACGTACTTCGTCGTCGCCCACTTCCACTACGTCATCTTCGGCACCGTGGTTTTCGCGATGTTCAGCGGGTTCTACTTCTGGTGGCCGAAGTGGACCGGCAAGATGCTCAACGAGAGCCTCGGCAAGTGGCACTTCTGGTTTCTGTTCATTGGATTCCACACGACGTTCCTGGTGCAGCACTGGCTCGGAGTCATCGGCATGCCGCGTCGCTACGCCTCGTACCTGCCTGAAGACGGTTTCACCTGGATGAATCAGGTGTCCACCATCGGGTCGGCCATCTTGGCCGTCTCGATGATCCCGTTCTTCCTGAACGTGTACATCACCACCCGCAGGGCACCCCTCGTCACGGTGAATGACCCGTGGGGTTACGGCGGTTCGCTCGAGTGGGCCACGTCCTGCCCGCCGCCGCGCCACAACTTCACCTCAATCCCTCGCATTCGTTCCGAGCGTCCGGCATTCGACCTGAACCACCCAGAGGTCGCCCTGCCCGTCGGGATCGGCGCTGGCAAGGATGCCCCGGATTCGCCCACGTATGACGCAATCTCGAAGAAGGTCAGGTAAATGAGAGCCAACGTCAACCTGCTGTGGATCCTCACCGGGTTTTTCGCCTTGGTCGCGACGGCCTACACGGTATGGGGTCTCATCGACCCGAATCAGGGCCGAATCGAGTGGGCGGGAACGTTGGTTCTGGGCCTGTGCTCGGTGTTCGTTGCCTTCGTGGCGTTCTACCTCAGCAGAGTGCACGGCGCTCAGGGTGGCGAACTTCCCGAGGACCGGCTGGACGCGAACATCGATGACGGCGACCCGGAGGTCGGTTTCTACAGCCCCTGGAGCTGGTGGCCCATCCTGCTTGCGGGCAGTGCCGCTCTGCTTTTCCTGGGGTTGGCCGTCGGGGTCTGGATCTCGATCGTCGCCCTCGGCATCGGCATCATCTGCCTGGTGGGCTGGGTCTACGAGTACTACCGCGGGAACTTCGCCCGCTAATCCAGGCGAAGGATCCTCAGCAGGATTCGGCGGCGTTCGGGACTTGTACCGGGCGCCGCCTTTTCGCGCGCTCCGAGCTGTGACTTCTAGTGACCCACCGCGGCGAGGGGTTCGGCGTGAGGGAGGGTGGCGCCGCGAGGTGAGTGTTCCACGCCGAGTTCGACACCTCCGGCCGAGTTCGCCCCGCACACCGGCCGAACTGGACCGGAACAGTCGACCTCGGCGACCGACGTCAGTGGAGTGGTCGGGGGAGCCGGCGGAAGCTCAGCAGGTGGAACGCAGTGGTGACCGTCTGCACGGTGCTGAGCCGGTCAGCCAGGGCCTGCGCGTCGGTATGGTGGGCAGACGGCCCCATGCCGATCAGGGCCGTGACCTGACTAGGCTCCATGATGAGCGTCGAACTAAGCTCCTCTGAGGACTCAAGCCGGAAGTAGGCCGCGAGCGTTTCGCTCAGGTGGGTTGCCTTGTTGGACGGCACGTCCAGTGCCAGTCCGGCGCGACGGAGCTCGCGAAGGTGTGTCTCCTGCGGAACGACGACGACCAGCAAGCCGTCGTCCTTCAGGACACGATGGAACTCCGGGGGGTTCCGCGGGGCGAAGACGTTGAGGATGACATCGGTCGCCCGATCCCGCACAGGCAGGGGAGACCACACGTCCGCCACGAGGCCATCCACGCGATCCTGACCGGCCACTGTGCGCCCGACGGCGACGGGGGAGAGGTCCATACCCAGGGCCCGGATGCCGGCGTACTGGTCGAGCACACCCCTCAGGTAGTAGCCGGTGCCGCAGCCGATGTCCAGGACGCGTTCCGGCTGCTCCGAGGTAACCCGTTCGGCGACGCGGTCCCGGAGCGGGTCATACCATCCCATGCCCAGGAATAGTTCACGGGCAGTCACCATCGCGATATTGTCGCCGATCAACCGTCCCGCGCCAGCGGCCAGGGAGACGAACCCCCGTTTGTTCACGTCGAAGCAATGGCCGGTTTCGCACCTCAGGACGAGGGCGCCCCCCGGTGCCAGGGGGAGAAAACAGTTCGGGCACCGAAGCCACTCCGACAGGGTCTGGAGGGACATCGATGCCCGTTCTGTTGTTGTGAGGGGAGGCCTAGTGGTGATCCCCGTGTGAATGTTCGAGTTCCGTGTTGGAAACCGGTTCGATCCGGTCCTCGAAGAACCAGCGTGACAATCCAGCGCGGGCCTTCTGCCCAACAGTGATCTTGCCGTCGGCGTTCGGACGAATCATCAGCGGCTTGTAGTCGTTGTAACTGACAAGCTTCCAGCGATCGTACTCATCGACCGGCTGGTGAACCTCGATGTACTCGCCGCCAGGCAGGCGCACGATTCGACCGGACTCGTACCCGTGCAGCACGATCTCGCGGTCCTTCTTCTGCAAAGCCAGGCAGATGCGCTTGGCGACGAAGAACGCGATGAACGGACCGACCAGGACGAGGAACTGCATCGTGTGGATGACACCCTCCATCGTCACCGAGAAGTGCGTGGCGATGATGTCAGAGGAAGCGGTGGCCCACAGCGCGGCGTAGAACGTGACGCCGGCCGCACCGATCGCGGTCCGTGTGGGCGCATTCCGGGGGCGGTCCAGGATGTGGTGTTCACGCTTGTCGCCGGTCACCCACGCTTCGATGAACGGGTAGATCAGCACGACGAGGATGAACAGGCCCAGGCTGATCAGCGGGATGAGGATGTTGACGGACCAGGTGCGGTCGAGCCAGACAAACTCGAGTCCCGGCGGAATCAATCGCAGGGCACCGTCAGCGAACCCGATGTACCAGTCAGGCTGGGTTCCGGCGGAGACGGGGGAGGGGTCGTAGGGGCCGTAGTTCCAGATCGGGTTGATCGTGAAGAGCGACGCCATCAGCATGACGACACCGAAGACGATGAAGAAGAACCCACCGGCCTTCGCCGCGTAGACCGGAAGAACCGGGTAACCCACAACGTTCTGGTTGGTGCGCCCCGCGCCGGGGTACTGGGTGTGCTTGTGGACGACCACGAACAGGAGATGCATCGCGATCAAGGCGACGATGATGGCGGGCAGCAACAGGATGTGCAGCGAGTAGAGCCGTCCGACGATTTGCTCACCGGGGAACTCCCCACCGAAGAGGAGGAACGAGATCCAGGTGCCGATGAGGGGGATGCCCTTGACCATCCCGTCGATGATCCGAAGACCGTTGCCGGAGAGCAGGTCGTCGGGAAGGGAGTAGCCCGTGAATCCCTCGGCCATGGCCAGGATGAACAGGATGAAACCGATCACCCAGTTCAGCTCGCGGGGCTTGCGGAATGCGCCCGTGAAGTAGATGCGCAGCATGTGCAGGCCGATGGCCGCCACGAACAGCAAGGCAGCCCAGTGGTGAACCTGGCGCATGAGCAGTCCGCCACGGATGTCGAACGAGATGTCGAGCGACGATGCCATCGCCGCGGACATTTCAACGCCCTTGAGCGGCATGAACGAACCGTCATACTCCACGGGGGTCATCGACGCGTGGAAGAAGAAGGTCAGGAACGACCCGGACAGCAGGATGATGACGAAGCTGTACAGGGCCACCTCGCCGAGCAGGAAGGACCAATGGTCCGGGAAGATCTTCCGGCCCAGTTCCTTGACTGCCGTCGAGATGCTTGTGCGCTCATCGATGTAGTTTGCTGCGGCGGCCGTGAGACCGCCGGACTTCTTGGTTTCGACCAATTCGGTGGTCGTCGTTGCAGTACTCAATGCCGCTCCCAGAAGCTCGGTCCGACGGGTTCAGTGAAATCGCTTTGTGCAATGAGGTAACCCTCCGAGTCTACCGCGATGGGCAGCTGAGGAAGCGGTCGTTTGGCCGGCCCGAAGATGACCTCACAGTGGTTCGTCACGTCGAATTGTGACTGGTGGCACGGGCACAGCAGATTGTGTGTCTGCTGCTCGTACAGGGCCACCGGGCATCCGACGTGCGTGCAGATCTTGGAGTAGGCGACAATCCCGTCATACGACCAGCCCTTGCGTTCGGGCAGCTCGTTGAGGTCCTCGGGCTTGAGGCGCATCAGGAGGACGGCTGCTTTGCCCTTCTCCTCGAGCTTGCCGTGCTGGAGGTCCTGCAGGCCCTCGGGGATCACATGGAACGCGGAGCCCAGGGTGACGTCGGCAGCCTTGATCGGCGTACCGGTCGGGTCAATCGCGAGGCGGGTGCCCGCCTTCCACATGGTCTGGCTGAGCAGAGCGGACGGGTCCGTGTCCATCGGGCCGAGCCCGCGGAAGAGCACGACAGCGGGCAGCGGGAATGCGATCAACGCGCCGATGAGGCTGTTGCGGATGAGGCTACGGCGACCGATGCCTGACTCCACATTGGCTTCGTGGAAGATCTCGACGGCACGCGTCCGCGTCTCGTCGGAGCCGCGAACGGGGTGACGCTCGTCGATTCCCTCGTGGTCGAACATCAGGGCCTTGCCCCAGTGCACTGCTCCGATGCCGATGGCCATCAGAGCCAGGGTGAGACCCAGTCCGATGAAAAGGTTGTTCAGACGAACCGACCCGGGGTCTTCGGGAATGATCGGGAACACCATGTACGCGACAATCGCGAACACGCTGCCCACGATCGACAGGTAGAAGAGCGTGTAGACGGTGCGTTCCGCACGACGTTCCGCACTCGGGTCGAGGTCGGTGACGCGCGCGCGGTGAGGAGGAAAGCCCGGATTGGGCACGGCATCGCGAACGACGACGGCGGTGCCTGCGGGAGCCCCCTCATGCCCGACGGTCGACGAGTCAGCAGCGGCCAGGTCCTTCCCGCTGTTATCGTCCTTGGCCATTATTCTCCTTCATCGGCAGTTCTAGTTCAGACATGTTGTGTGCGTGCGTGGCGTCGATCAGTTCGACTTCGCTGTGATCCACACCGTCAGGGCGACGATCGACCCGAGGCCGAAGATCCAGAGGAACAGGCCCTCGGATACCGGTCCGAGCGAGCCGAGTGCGAGTCCACCGGGAGAGGGGTTGTTCTCCAGGTACTTGAGGTACGTGATGATGTCGCGCTTGCTCTCCGGTGAGATGTTCAAGTCGTTGAACACGGGCATGCTCTGGGGGCCGGTGACCATGGCCTCGTAGATGTGGGCTTCCGTGACGCCCTTGAGGTTCGGAGCGTATTTTCCGGCTGTCAGGGCGCCGCCGGCGCCGGCGACGTTGTGGCACATCGCGCAGTTGATGCGGAAGAGTTCGGCGCCGTTCGCGGCGTCGCCCTCGCCGTCGAGGAGGCTCGCATCCGGAAGACCCGGTCCCGGGGCGAGCGAGGCGACGTATGCGGCGAGCGAGGCCACCTGCTCCTCCGTGAACTGCACCTTCTTCTTCTGCGCCTGTGGCCCGTCCATCTGCATGGGCATGCGACCGGTGCCGACCTGGAAGTCGACGGCGGCTGCTCCGACGCCGATCAGGCTGGGTCCGGCGCCGGATCCCTGTGCGGCGAGTCCGTGGCAGGTGGCGCAGTTGGCGGCGAAGAGCTTCTGGCCCTCGCCGACCGTCTGCTGCGACGTGGCGTTGGTCTCGGCGCTGGCGGTGCTGGTGCTGAACGCGGCATACGCGCCGCCGGTGAAGAGGAGGCCGATCGCGATGAGGGCGACGCTGGCCAGCGGGCTGCGGCGCCCGGCCTTGCTGCCTCGGGGCTGCTTGGTCTTGCTAAACGTGGTCATACGTGGTGTCCACTCCGGGTTTCTATTTAAGAACGTAAATAACGAGGAAGAGGCCGATCCACACAACGTCAACGAAGTGCCAGTAGTACGACACCACGATGGCGCTGGTGGCCTCCTTGTGGCCGAAGTTCTTGACGGCGAACGCACGTCCGATGACGAGCAGGAACGCCAGCAAGCCTGCGGTCACGTGGATTCCGTGGAACCCGGTCGTGAGGTAGAAGGCAGAACCGTAAGCGTTGCTGGCCAGCGTCACACCCTCGGATACGAGGGTCGCGTACTCGAACACCTGGCCGGATACGAAGATCGCGCCGAGCGCGTAGGTGAGGAAGAACCACTCCACCATGCCCCACTGGCTCGGCTTCCATCCCGTCGACCGGGACTGAAGCCGCTCAGCCGCGAAAACGCCGAACTGGCACGTCACGGAGGATGACACCAGAATGAGCGTGTTGATCAGGGCGAACGTGAAGCCATGCTTCTCGGTCTCGGCCAGCCACAACTCCGGCGACGTCGACCGAAGCGTGAAGTAGATGGCAAAGAGCCCGGCGAAGAACATGACTTCGCTGCCCAACCAGACGATGGTGCCAACAGCCACGCTGTTTGGCCGGTTAACAACGGGCGCATTGACCGTATAAGTAATTGATGGGCTCGTCACCCTTCTATTATGGCCGATTTCGTCCCCGGATATTCTCAACCGGGCAGGGCTGTCGCTGTTTTGTTCGAATGACTACCGGATTGAAACAAACACGCCCTCGGAGCCGAATTCCGCGGTGTGGATCGTTCTCGCTAAAATCGATCCATGCTTGAAATTCAGTCCTGGCCGAACGTCATCAGCGCGCTACTCTCCGGTGAGGATCTCAGCGTGTCGGATGCGGCGTGGAGCATGGAGCAGGTCATGCTCGGTGAGGCGACGCCGGCGCAGTTGGCGGGCTTTCTGGTGGCGTTGCGGGCCAAGGGTGAAACCGTTGACGAAATCGTGGGATTTCGGGACGCGATCCTGGACCATGCAGTCCCGTTGCCGGTGAACCCGATGGCGTTGGACATCGTCGGCACCGGAGGTGACCGGTTCGGAACGGTCAACATCTCGACCATGGCGTCGATCGTCTGCGCGGGGGCGGGCGTCCCGGTGATCAAGCACGGGAACCGAGCCGCGAGCTCCGCGTCCGGCTCATCAGACGTCCTGTCGGCCCTGGGCATCGACTTGACCCTGTCGGCCGAGAAGGTGGCGTCCACGCTGGAGGCGACCGGAATCACATTCGCCTACGCGGCGGCCTTTCATCCCGGATTCCGGCACGCGGCGGTCGCGCGGAAGGAATTGGGCATCCCCACCGTTTTCAACTATCTGGGTCCGCTGTGCAACCCAGCACGACCCGAAGCGTCTGCTGTCGGCGTAGCGAGCCTCGACCGAGTCCCTCTCATCGTTGGCGTGTTCCAGACGCGAGGCGCTACGGCACTCGTCTTCCGTGGGGATGACGGGCTCGATGAGCTCACCACGACCGGACACAGCCACGTGTGGGAAGTCTCGCGGGGCCTCGTGACAGAGCACGACATCGACCCGCGTGATCTGGGTCTCCGGAGGGCCGGCATGAGTGAACTCGTGGGCGGCGACGCGGAGCACAACGCTGCGGTGGTGCACTCGATGCTGGCCGGCCAGGACGACGCGGTGCGGGAGATCGTGCTTCTGAACGCGGCGGCCGGGCTCGTTGCCTTCGACCTCGCGAATGATCCCGCCCAGGCGCAGGTCAACATCCTCGACCGGTTCCGCATCAAGATGGCCGTGGCCGCGGAGGCTGTCGACTCCGGTGCGGCCACGGCCAAACTCGCCGCCTGGGTTGCGTCCAGTCGGGCCTGACTCCCGGCGGCTTAGACGACGTCCTCGTCGACCCAGCCGAAGGTCTTGGTGACGGCCTTCTTCCAGTTGCGCAGCTGGCGGTCACTCTCTTCATCGGCCATGCGCGGCGTCCAGCGGCTGTCCTCCTGCCACTGGGCCCGGAGTTCGTCGAGGTTCCCCCAGAATCCGACCGCGAGCCCGGCAGCGTAGGCCGCCCCCAGGGCCGTGGTTTCGGCCACGACCGGGCGAACGACGGGTACTCCGATGATGTCGGCCTGGAACTGCATCAGGAGGTTGTTCGCGATCATGCCTCCATCGACCTTCAGCTCCGTCAGCGGAACACCGGAGTCGGCGTTGACGGCGTCCAGGACTTCCCGAGTCTGGAAGGCCGTGGCTTCAAGGGCCGCGCGGGCGATGTGCCCCTTGTTGACGAAGCGGGTCAGTCCGACCAGGGCGCCGCGTGCATCCGATCGCCAGTACGGCGCGAACAGGCCCGAGAAGGCCGGCACGAAGTACGCTCCGCCGTTGTCATCGACGGTCTTGGCCAACGCCTCGATTTCATCGGCCGAACCGATGATGCCGAGGTTGTCCCGCAGCCACTGCACGAGGGCCCCGGTGACGGCGATCGAGCCTTCCAGGGCGTAGTGCGGCTCCGCGTCACCGAGCTTATAGCCCAGCGTGGTGAGCAGGCCGTTCTTCGAGTGCACGATCTCGGTACCGGTGTTGAAGATCAGGAAGTTACCGGTGCCGTAGGTGTTCTTCGCCTCGCCCTGGTCGAACGCGGCCTGGCCGAAGGTCGCGGCCTGCTGGTCGCCGAGGATGCCGGCGATCGGTGTCTCGCGGAGAAGACTGTGCTCACTGGCGATGCCGTAGATCTCGGAGGAGGAGCGAATCTCGGGCAGCATCGACTTCGGCACGTCGAACGCGGCGAGGATGTCGTCGTCCCACTGCAGGGTTTCGAGGTCCATGAACATGGTGCGGCTGGCGTTGGTGACGTCGGTCGCGTGCACGCCGTCCTCCAGGCCGCCGGTGAGGTTCCACAGCACCCAGGTGTCGGTCGTGCCGAACATGAGGTCGCCGGCCTCGGCCTTCACCCGGGCCCCCTCCACATTCTCGAGGATCCAGACGATCTTGGTACCAGAGAAGTACGTGGCCAGGGGCAGCCCGACCTGGGTTTTGAACCGCTCAACC
>JACMQV010000197.1 GCA_014376815.1 Cryobacterium sp. | reverse complement strand
GGAAGCACCAGGAGAAGCTCGCAGCCATCGCCGAAAGCTGGCACGACGAGTCGAGCCGCCTCCTCGAGGACCAGCGCTCCTAGAGCAAACTTCGCAGTAACGTACGGCCGGGAACATCATGGGTGCTCCCGCGCCGAAGCTTTTCGACGGCGCACAGACAGCGGAGCCGACCCGATTCACACGGTCATGGCTCGAGCGGTCACTCCGCCACGAACCCCAACCGCACGGCGATCAGGTTACGCGCGGCCCGCGCGATCTGATCCACAGCGGTCGTACGGGCGCCGGGCGCATAGTCGAGGCCGAGGCGGGACAGCGCGGAACGCAACAGGTGATCGGCCAGGCTGGGATTGCGGGCAAGAACGGGACCGTGCAGGTGGGTCCCGACCAGGTTGCCCATGACGAGTCCTTCCAGTCCCCCACCGTTGCCGGTGCCTGACTCGACACGGCCCAGGGGCGATGCCTCCGCGCCGACGTAGCTGCGGGCGTGATTCTCGAACCCCACCAGCCGCCCATACTTCGTGGCGACCAGGATGTCATCCGTAGCCCGGGTGGCCATCGGCAGGGCACGACCGGCAACGATGCCCAATCCCTCAATCACGGGCCCGTCCGCGAGCTCGATTCCCCAACTCAGCAGCTCCCAGCCGGTGCCCACCGCGAGGACCGGCACCCCCTCGGTCGTCCACCTTCGCAGGTGATCGGTCATCGTCGCCAGGATGTCGCGGGCGCCCACCAGATCGGAATCCGACCCGGAACCGATCACCACGGCGTCCACCCGCCCGGGCAGATCGTCGACCGAGCGCACGTCCACGACGCGTGCATCGATGCCGGCCCACCGGCTACGCTGCGCGAGAACCCGGGCGTTGGCCGCATCTCCGTTGGTGCCCAGGATCTCCGGCAGCAGGGACACGATGGTCAGCGCAGTCGTCACTCCTGGCCCTCCTTGTTGCTTTCGAGCCCGAGGTGCGCCCGGGTTCGGCGCATCGAGTCCGCCGAGAAGATAATCGTCTTGAGTCCGGCGGACGGTTTCGGTAGTGCGAGGAAGTCGTCGAGTGCCCGACCCAGGTCCGGCTCAACGCGCTCGACGATCACGTCGTCATAGGAAAGCTGCAGGGCGATGTCCTGCGCTTTGGACCCGGAGGCGATGAGGACGCGGCCCAGCCCGGAGGTGTTCACCGGCCAGAAGTAGGACGGATCACGCACGTCGGAGCCGATGGCGATCAGGATCTGTTCCGTCCCCGGTTCCAGGCTGTCGACGTTGAGCTGGAAGCTGGCCGGGTTCTGTACGAGCACGAATTCCACCTGGTTGCCGCGCACGGTCACGATTTCACCGCGGCCGAACACGGGTGGGATCGTCGAGATCGCCTCAGCGGCCACCCGGGGGTCGAATCGGTCGCCCAGTGCCGCCTGCGCGGTGGCGAGGGCGGTGAGGGCATCCACCGCGTAGTGGGTCCCCCTGGCCGGCAGTCCGACCGGGTAGTCCTGTCCACCGATGGACACGGTTGCGCTGCGCCCGTCGATGCGGGTGAGGAGCATGCCCGACCCGGCGGGGAGCCGGTCGGGGGTCGTGGCGCTGTATCCGAGTCCGCGTGGGTTGGCCGCCAGTACCTCGGCCGATACACCGTAGCGCGCGACGGACACGCCGCCGCCCAGCCCGGAGGCGAGATCTGTGAGGTACCGGTCATCGGCATTGACCACCACGGTTCCGGTGGCGCGCGCCGCGATCTTGGCGAGCATCGCCGCGACCATGTCCGAATCGTGAAATCGGTCGATCTGGTCGACCATCACATTGGTCAGTGCGACCACGCGCGGTGACAGGGATCCCGAGATCAGGGCGCCATGGCCCTCATCCATTTCGAGAACGGCCATGTCGGCCGCGATCCTGCCGTTCAGGTTGACGCGCTCAAGCAGGGCGGACGTGAGCCCCTGGCTGATATTGGCGGTCGACTGGTTCGTGAACACGACCGTCCCCTGTGCCCGCAGCGCCGCGACCAGCATTTTCGTCGTCGTTGATTTGCCGCTTGATCCGGTGACGATGATCAGCCCACCGGGGAAACTGTTCAGCGTCCGTGGCAAGAACCCGGGAGCGATCCGGTTGACCACGAGGCCGGGGACGGCTGATCCCCCGCCCGGCTTACGCCAACGGGCAAGTATCCGTACGACCCGCCCGAGCAGGATCGCCGGTGCATACCGCACCGGGCCGCCTATTCGAGGTAGTCGCGTAGTGACTGGGACCGCGATGGGTGGCGTAGCTTCGCCATCGTCTTCGACTCGATCTGGCGGATGCGCTCACGCGTCACACCGAACGTGTCACCGATCTGGTCTAGTGTCTTCGGCATCCCGTCGCCGAGACCGAAACGCATCCGGATGACCCCGGCTTCCCGCTCGGAGAGGGAGTCGAGCAGGCTTTCCAGCTGCTTCTGGAGCATCGTGAACCCGACGGCATCCGCCGGAACGACGGCTTCGGTGTCCTCGATCAGGTCGCCGAACTCGCTGTCGCCGTCCTCGCCAAGCGGGGTGTGCAGAGAGATCGGTTCGCGACCGTACTTCTGAACCTCGACGACCTTTTCCGGGGTCATGTCGAGTTCGCGGCTGAGTTCTTCGGGCGTGGGCTCGCGGCCGAGGTCCTGGAGCATCTGACGCTGGACCCGGGCGAGCTTGTTGATGACCTCGACCATGTGCACCGGGATGCGGATGGTGCGGGCCTGGTCGGCCATGGCACGCGTGATGGCCTGACGGATCCACCAGGTGGCGTACGTGGAGAACTTGAAACCCTTGGTGTAGTCGAACTTCTCGACGGCACGGATGAGACCCAGATTACCTTCCTGGATCAGGTCCAGGAACTGCATCCCACGCCCCGTGTACCGCTTGGCCAGCGACACTACGAGACGGAGGTTGGCACCCAGCAGGTGACTCTTGGCCCTGGCGCCGTCTTTGGCCACCCAGAGCAGTTCACGGCCGAGGGCACTCTTCTTCTCCGCGTCGGTCATCTGGGCCATCTTGTCTTCGGCGAAGAGTCCCGCTTCAATGCGCATGGCCAGTTCGACCTCTTCGGCCGCGTTCAGGAGCGCGACCTTGCCGATCTGCTTCAGGTAGTCCTTGACCGGGTCGGCGGTGGCCCCGGTGATCGCGCTGGAGTAAACCGGAACCTCATCGTCGTCGTCCACCAGGGACAGAACGAGAGCCCCGCTCGGCAGCGCCTCAGCGGATGCGGCACGCTTCTTCGCGGCGTCATCTGAGTCGTCGTCGGCATCCGTGTCGTCGCCCGCGGCATGCTCGTCGTGATCGTCGGCCGCCGGTTTGGCCTTGGCCTTCGTGGTGGCGGCTCGCTTGCGCGGGGCCGGCTTCTCTTCCCCGGCTGCGGCGGCCGCTTCGGCCTTGGCCAACTTGGCCAGGGCCGCCTTGGTCAGCGGCTTCTTGGCAACAACAGGTGCAGTCGGGGCGCCTGTTTCGGGAGTCCCGCCGGCTTCAGCCTGGGCCTCTACCGGCGCGCTCACGGTGGACTCTTCGGTTGGCTCGTTTTTCTTGCGGGTTGCCATTCGAACACCTCTCATGCCGTGGCGCGAAGACCGGCGGCGCTGCCTGGTTTGGTTCAGCCTCGTCGATCTGGCGGAACAGGAACCTGGGCAGTGTGGATTTTGGGCAGTACTAGGACCCATGTCAAGTCCCGGGCTATTCACATTGACACTGCTGTCGCTGTTCCCAGGACCAGAACGGGCCCTATTGACAATTATTGCATGCTTTGTGTATGCGGCAAGCCAGCAGAGGCTATTGGGGCCGCTGCCGTCGGCGCCAGGCCCGAGCGATTTCAACCCAGAGCGGCGCCACCTCGATCCCCTCGTCTCGTGACAGCTGGCTGCGAGTGCGCGTCCTGGTCCGCAGGAGGAAGACGACCCCGATCCCCACGACCAGGAACTGCACGGAAAAGGCGACGCGGAAGGACTCGAGCGAGTACAGGTCGCTAGCCGCTCCACCGGCCATCCGCCACTGGTCCTGGAGATCGAGCAGTAGCCCGATCAGATAGACCATGACGAAGCTGGCCGTGAAACCACCCACGTTGACAACACCGTTCGCCGAGCCATGGCTGCGCTGGGGATTGAACGTGCGGGCGAAGTCAAAACCGATCAGCGAGCCTGGTCCGCCCACCCCCAACGCCACCAACAGAACCACGATCAGCCAGAACGGAGGCGGCGCCGGCCAGAGCAGCACGGCCGCCCAGGAGGCCGCCATCACGGTGACGATGCCGAGCACGATGTTGCTGCGGCGCAACGGGTATCGTGCGGTCAGGATTCCGAGGACCGGACCGAACACCATTCCCGCGCCGACCAGGACCATCAGCATCGCCGCGGCGAGGGACGGGTCGTAACCGAGCCCGTACACCATGAACGGGAAGCCCCAGAGCAGTGTGAAGACGGTGCCGGAGGACTGGGTGACGTAGTGCGACCAGAAACCAAGTTGAGTTCCCGGCCGCTTGAAACTGTGTTTGAGCTGGGCGAGCGCCGCGGCCAGGCTGGTGGGCCTCGACCTGTCGGAGGTGCCCGCCGGCTGGTCCCGAATCACCGCGATGGCCACGGCCAGAGCCACCAGGGCGACGGATGCCGCGGAGAGGAACGCGGGCGTCCACCCCCAGGTGTGCAGCACCCACGCGAGCGGGACCGCCGAGAGCACCTGTCCGAGCTGGCCGATGTTACCCAGCCACTGGGAGAGTTGGGGCACACTGCGCCCGGTGAACCAGGATGAGATCAGCCGGATCATGGAGATGAAGATCATGGCGTCCCCCGCGCCGACGAGGATTCGGCCGACCACGGCGATCGAGATGCTCGGGGCGAAAGCGAGCGTGATCTGTCCGACCGCCATCAGCGACGTCCCGGTCACGACGAGCACCCGCGCACCGTATCTGTCGATCAGCACGCCCACCGGGATCTGGGCGGCCGCGTAGACCACGAGCTGCACAACGGCGAGGCTGGACAGAAGCGCAGCCGAACCGCCGAACCGGTCGGTCGCGGCGACGCCGGCAATTCCGAGGGACGATCGCTGAAGGACGGCCGAAAGATAGGCGAACGATCCAACGGAAAAGACCAACCAGGATCGGCGCGAGTTCATTGCCCCTAACTTACTCGCGCTCGGGGCACACCCACCACGATCGGGCCGTCCTCACGCCCTGACCGGGGCGAAACGGCTCCGCGGCCGGGTCAGGCGACTGTGCCGTCGTCCCGGCCGCGGCGGGTGGCGAGGAAGTTCTCCAGCTCCGCCGCGATCTCGTCGGCGCTCGGCAGTTCGCCGGACTCGTCGGTCAGCGGGGAACGCAGCGTGCTGCCTTCCATGTAAGCGTCATAACGATCCTCCAGTGTGCCGACCAGCTTGGCCAACTCGGGGTTGTCATGAACCTGCTCATCTATCCGGGCCACGAAATCACGATTCTGCTCCCGCACGTGATCCGTCGGGAAGATCAAACCGGTCGACGCGCTCGTGCTGTCGAGCGCGGACAGCGCCGCCGCGGGGAACTCGGTGTCCGCGAGATAGTGAGGCACGAGGAGGACGAAACCGACGACGGTCGTACCGCTCTCCTGAAGCCGGAACTCGACCAGGTGGAGGGCGTTCGCGGGAACCTGAGTGTGCGGGCGCCACACCGACATGCTCTCGATCAGGTCGGATCGGTTTCCGCTGACCGTGACCCCGATCGGACGCGTGTGCGGCACGGGCATCGGAATCGCGTGCACCCAGGTGGTCGAAGCCACCGTGAAGCGACGCACCAGCTGCAGGACCGCCGCGGTGAACTGCTCCCAGCGAAAATCGGGTTCGTACCCGGCCAGGAGCAGGAAGGGCTGGCCGATCTCATCGTGGGCGAGGTAGAGGCGCAGGGCCGGCGGCTGGTAGCCGGTGAGGTGGTCCTGATCGAAGTAGATGATCGGTCGCCTCGCCCGGTAGTCCAGCAGGAGGTCAGGGTCGAAGGTGGCGATGACGGTGTGTTCGAGAGTCTGGAGCAGGTACTCCGTGAACTGTGACACCGCTCCCCCGGCATCCGCGAACCCGGTCAGGCCCGCGACGAGGTGGAGCCCTTCCGGGACGCTTGCGGCGTCCGCGGTCAGCTCGTAGAGGTCACCAGGATCATGCATGTGATTAACTCTAAACGCCTGAAACAGAGGCGGGGCGGAATCGGCGATCGGGCCGTGATGCCGAGAGCGAACACAGCCGCCGCGTACCATCGGAGAATGACCGCTCCCCGTCTCACCCTGTCCGCAGCCTCCGCCCTCGAGTCGGATGCCGACGTCCTCATCGTCGGGGCGCTCCAATCCGGCGACACCGCCACCCTGTTCTCCGACCCGGCCTTCGCCGGCCTGGCCGACCTCCTGGCCAGCCTCGGGGTCACCGGCGGCCGGGACCAGGTCGTCCGCGTGCCTGCGTCACTGGGCAAGGCCCGCAGCATCGCCATCGTCGGCATCGGCAAGGAAGCCACCGCGGACGCCCTGCGCCATGCCGCTGGGTCGGCGGTCCGCCAACTCACCGGCGTCGCCTCCGTCGCCTTCGCCTTCGCCGCCCTGACGGACGACGAGGCCGAGGCCGTGCTCGAGGGCGCCGCCCTCGGAGCGTACTCGTACACCACCTACCGGCAGAACTCCCTGGCGGCCACCAAACTGCCCGCCCAGGACATCACGGTGCACACCGCGGCGGGCCCGGAGGGGGCAGTAGCCCGCGTGGACGCGATCACCGAGGCCGTCGGCCTGGTCAAAGATCTGGTCAACATGCCACCGTCGGACCTGTACCCGGACTCACTCGCTCGCCTGGCGGTCGAGGCCGCAACGGGCCTTCCCGTCACCGTGCGCCTGTGGGACGAGGAAGAACTGGCCGCCGACGGCTTCGGCGGGATCGCCGGCGTCGGCCAGGGGTCGACCAGGCCGCCCCGCCTCGTCAAGGTCAGCTATTCCCCGGAAGGCGCCACGCAGCACCTCGCGCTCGTCGGCAAGGGGATCACGTTCGACACCGGCGGGCTCTCCCTGAAGCCGCCGGCATCCATGGTCGGGATGAAGTACGACATGACGGGCGCGGCAACCGTGCTCGCCGTGACTCTCGCTGCCGCCCGGCTCGGCCTCAACCTGCGCATCACCGCCTGGCTCTGCATCGCCGAGAACATGCCGTCCGGGTCGGCGATTCGCCCCAATGACGTTCTCCGCATCCGTGGCGGGCGCACGGTAGAGGTGCTGAACACGGATGCCGAAGGCCGACTCGTCCTCGCGGACGGCCTCGTCGCGGCCGGTGAAGAAGGCCCGGATGCGATTGTGGACGTCGCGACCCTCACCGGAGCGGCCCTCGTGGCCCTCGGTACGCGGTACTACGCCGCCATGGGACAGGACGCGCTGGTCGAGCGCGTGCTGGCCGCCGGCAAGTCGGTCGGAGAACTGATCTGGCCGATGCCGCTCCCGGACGAACTTCGCGCCACTCTCAACTCCGATGTCGCCGACATCGCCAATGCCAAGATCGGCAGCAGCTACGGAGGAATGCTCCTGGCCGGAGTCTTCCTCCAGGAATTCATCGGCACCCGCGGAGAGGGTGATGACGCGGAGACGATCCCGTGGGCGCACCTGGACATCGCGGGCCCGGCACACAACACCGGCAGCGCGTGGGGATTCACGAACGCCGGCCCGACCGGAATCTCGGTCCGGACGCTGCTGCGACTGGCCGAGGACTTTTCGCGCCCGTAGTACAGTCGAGTGGGCGAGAAAACTCGCCCACTCTTTGCCTGCCCGGATGCGTCTTCTCGCGCCGGGTGGACCGGGTCGTGATGCATAAGGGAGTATCTGGGTGTCGGAACAGAATTTTGACCTTGTCGTTCTCGGTGGCGGAAGCGGCGGCTATGCGGCTGCGTTGCGCGCCGTTCAGCTGGGCCTCACCGTTGGCCTGATCGAAAAGGGCAAACTCGGGGGCACCTGCCTGCACCTGGGTTGCATCCCGACCAAGGCGCTCTTGCACTCGGCCGAGGTCGCCGACGTCAGCCGCGAGGCCGCCAAATACGGCGTCAAGACGCAGTTCGACGGCATTGACATGCCGGCCGTGAAGGCATTCCGTGAGGGAATCGTCGCCTCGAAGTACAAGGGTCTGCAGGGACTGATCAAGGCTCGCGGCATCACTGTCATCGAGGGTGAAGGCCGCCTCGTGTCCCCGAACACGGTCCAGGTGGGCACCGACACCATCGTCGGCAAGAACGTCGTCCTCGCGACCGGCTCCTACTCCCGGTCGCTGCCGGGGCTCGCCATCGGCGGCCGCGTCATGACCAGTGAGCAGGCTCTGGAACTCGACTTCGTTCCCAAGAAGGTCGCCATCCTCGGCGGCGGGGTCATCGGAGTCGAATTCGCCAGCGTGTGGAAGTCCTTCGGAGCAGACGTCACGATCATCGAGGCCCTGCCCCATCTGGTTCCCAACGAAGAGGAATCCATCTCCAAGCAGTTGGAGCGCGCGTTCCGCAAGCGTGGCATCGAATACTCCCTCGGCGTCCGGTTCCAGAGCGTCACGCAGCACGAGAACGGCGTCGTCATCACCCTGGAAAACGGGACAGTCATCGAAGCGGAGATCCTTCTCGTCGCCGTCGGCCGCGGGCCGTCGACTGCCGGACTCGGCTTTGAAGAAGTCGGCGTCACCATGGACCGCGGCTTCGTCCTGACCGACGAGCGCCTCGCAACCAACATCCCCGGCGTTTTCGCCGTCGGCGACATCGTCCCCGGCCTGCAGCTGGCGCACCGCGGGTTCCAGCAGGGAATCTTCGTCGCCGAGGAGATCGCGGGTCTGAACCCGATCGTCGTCGACGACCTGAACATCCCGAAGGTCACCTATTGCGACCCGGAGGTCGCGTCGGTGGGTTACTCGGAGGCCAAGGCCGCCGAGAAGTTCGGTGCCGACCAGATCTCGACCTATGAGTACAACCTCGGCGGCAACGGCAAAAGTTCCATTCTCGGCACGAGCGGTTCGATCAAGCTCGTCCGCGTCAAGGACGGCGCCGTGGTCGGCATCCACATGATCGGCGCCCGCGTCGGCGAGCTGATCGGTGAAGGCCAGCTCATCGTGAACTGGGAAGCCTACCCGGAGGACATCGCGCCGTTCCTGCACGCGCACCCCACCCAGAGCGAGGCACTGGGCGAAGCCTTCCTGGCCCTCGCCGGCAAGCCCCTGCACGCTATGTAGCCGATTCTCGGCATCCAGACTCTCAGTAAGCTAATTACAGACAAATGGTTTTGAAGGAGACAATCGCATGAGCGAATCCGTTAACCTCCCGGCACTCGGTGAGAGTGTCACAGAGGGTACGGTCACCCGCTGGCTGAAAAACGTGGGAGACCGCGTCGAAGTCGACGAGCCGCTGTTGGAAGTATCGACCGACAAGGTGGACACGGAAATCCCCTCCCCCATCGCCGGAGTGATCGAAGCAATCCTGGTCCAGGAAGACGAGACCGTCGAGGTCGGTACTCCCCTGGTCACCATCGGGGACGGCTCCGCCGCCGCTCCCGCCGCGGCACCGGTCGTGGAAGCGCCGGCCCCGGTCGAGGCGCCCGCACCGGTGGCTGCACCCGCACCGGTGGCTGCACCGGTCGCCGCACCCGCACCGGTGGCTGCACCGGTCGCCGCACCCGCACCGGTCGTCGCACCGGCGCCGTTGTTCACGCCGGCCCCCGTGTTCGCACCGGCACCTGTTGCCGCACCGGTAGTCGCGCCCGTCGCCGCACCGGCTGCTGAACCCGCCGTCTCCCGCGGATCGCACGCGGGGACGTCCGGCTATGTCACGCCCATCGTCCGCAAGCTCGCGAACGAGGCCGGCGTCGACCTCTCCAGCGTCCTCGGCACCGGAGTGGGCGGACGCATCCGCAAGGAGGACATCGTTCTCGCCCAGGCCAGCGCCGGTGCGGGCACGGCAGCCGCGGCCGCACCGGCCGTCGAGGTGTCCGCCCTGCGTGGGACCACCCAGCCGATGTCCCGTCTGCGGAAGGTGGTCGCCGAGCGCGCCGTCATCTCCATGCAGTCGTCGGCGCAGCTGACCACGGTCGTCGAGGTCGACGTCACGCGAGTGGCGATTCTGCGGGACAAGGTCAAGGGCGAGTTCCTGACCAAGACCGGCAACAAGCTGTCCTTCCTGCCGTTCTTCGCGCTCGCAGCAGCCGAGGCCCTCCAGGCCAACCCGATCATCAACGCCACGATCGACGGCGACACGATCGTGTACCCGAGCCAGGAGAACATCAGCATCGCCGTCGACACCGAGCGCGGCCTGCTGACCCCGGTCGTGCGCAACGCCGGAGAGCTGGACCTCGCGGGCTTCGCCGCGCAGATCGCCGACCTCGCTCAGCGCACTCGCGACAACAAGCTGAAGCCCGACGAGCTGTCGGGTGGCACCTTCACGCTGACTAACACCGGTTCGCGCGGCGCCCTGTTCGACACTCCGGTGGTCTTCCTGCCGCAGAGCGCCATCTTGGGCACCGGCGTCGTCTACAAGAAGCCTCTCGTCGTCACGACCGACGGGCTCGACGCCATCGCGATCCGCTCGACTGTGTTCCTGGCTCTGTCCTACGATCACCGCATCATAGACGGCGCGGACGCCTCGCGCTTCCTCGTCACGATGAAGCAGCGCCTGGAAGCGGGCGCCTTCGAGGCCAACCTCGGTATCTAGTCTCGGATCGGCCTCCACACGCCTCGTGCGGCGGACCGGCCGTCCCGGCTAGTCGTCGAAGATCTCCCTGATGCGCCAGCCGGCCTCGCCCTTGACCACAAGGACCGAGGCCGGCTTTCGTTGTGCGTCCGGTGGTGTCAGCGACGCCAGCGCGACGTCTCCGGTTCGGTCGGTGAGGACCGGTGACCACGTCGAGAAATCATCCGGGGCCGCCGAGGCCCCTCCCTGCTGCGTCAGCCGGATCGTGTAGCTGTCGGCGGCCATCGCTGAGGACTGGGCCTGGTCTGCGCCGTCCAGGCACACGACGGATGCCGCCAGGAGACACTGTTGGCGCAACCGCAGCAGGGCGCTGACGGCAGGTACCGGGTCGTCGGCGTTCACGGTTCCCCGTTCCGAATCCGTCAGGCCGGTCGCCGGGCCGGTTGCCGAGCCGGAGGCGGACGTGGGCGCGGCTGTGGGTCCGGACGTCGACTCGGCCGGACCGGCGCCGGCGTCCGCCCCGAGACCGGGAATGGCCACGCCGGCCACCAGCGCCGCAATGACCACGCCGAGAACGCCCGGTCCCCGCCAGGATCGCTCTCTGGCCTGTAACTGCGTCCACTGCCGGTCACTCCCACCTGGCTCCTTCCGGGCCCCGTCGCGGGCATTCCAGCCCGTCTTCTCCAGCACGACCCCGGCAGCCGTCCGTGCCCGTGATGCCAGCCACGCGAGGCGAGACTCTGTCGTGCCGAAGCTCGGAGAACCGCCCGCGACGCGGACACCAGCAGGAGCGGCGGGCGGAGTCACCGTGACCGCGCGGCGCAAACGTGGGCCGGTGACCCGTCGTGCCGAGTCGGGGCGGGCGGGGTCCGGTTCCAGGTCGGATGACGACTCAGACCCCAGGTGCACCGGCCCGGCGGCGCTCCACTCGAACAGTCGGTGCTCGAGGTCAACGAGGCTGGTCGCGACCGGCTGCCGAGGAGCAGCCGTGGAGAACCAGTCCGCCAGATCCCGCGCTGAATCCGCGTGCTCCCGTTCAGGACCGACCTGGTCCAGCACGCTCCGCACCAATTGGCGGAGGCTTCCCACGGCGTCCTCGGCCAGCGCCGCGCAGGCGGGGCCGGGTTCCGGGAGGGAACGAAGCCGGCCGAGTCCGGTCAGCACGGGACGTCCGAGGGAGTCAAAGAGAATCACGGCCGGGGTGACCCCGAGATGCGCGAGTCCGATCGCCTGGAGTTCTGCCACTGCTGCCACGACGGGTGCCAGGATCGTGACCGCCTCCTCCCGCTCGACCCAGGGCCGCTCGGCCAGGTAGCGGCCCAGGGTGCCACCGGTCAGCTGCTCGAGCACAAGGCACATTCGGCCGTCCGGGAGTGTCGCCACGTCGAGAAGCCCAGCGAGCCGTCCCGGGCTGGTCTCGGTCAGGGCGCGGACCTCCCGTTCGATCGAGGCGTCATCCGTCTCGGCCCGGAACACCTTGAGGGCGACGGAACCGGCCGGCCTGAGCCCCTCGATTCCCGGTTCGTCGCCCCGAGCCGGGCACGACGGCGCCCGGCCCACGTAGATGTCCGCGCGATCCGTGGATGCGAGGCGGCGGAGGACCCGGTAGCCGCCGATGAGCGTCAGGCCGGCGCTCCGGTCGGGATCTGCGACGGCGATCAGCGGGTTCACCTGGCGGGCTCGCTTGCGGCTGGTCATGCCCGAATCCTGCAGCACACCGGGCTCCTGCGGCACCATGGGCGGAACTCAGGGCACAGCCCCGTGTCGGCCTGCGTGGGGAGGACAGGTGGCCTAGACTGGTCGCATGCTCGACTTTGTCGTCGCGGGGCTAAGCGCCAACTCCGTGCCGTATGTTGAGGGCCTTGAGCTCCAACGCGCAGTCCACCGTTCCGTCGTCTCCGGGGAGAGGCCGGACACCGTCATCTTCCTGGAACATCCGTCCGTGTACACCGCCGGGAAGCGCACCGCTCCCGAGGAACGGCCCACGAACGGGACCCCCGTCATCGATGCTGACCGCGGCGGGAAGATCACCTGGCACGGTCCGGGACAACTCGTGGGGTATCCGATCATGCGCCTCACGGAGCCCATCGACGTGGTCGGCTACGTGCGCCACCTCGAAGGAATCCTGATCGACGCCCTCTCCGACTTCGGCATCGACGGCCGGCGGGTGGCGGGACGGTCGGGAGTCTGGGTCGGCCCACCCGGGCAGGAAGACAAGATCGCAGCCATCGGTATCCGCGTCGCTGAAGGAGTGACCATGCACGGCTTCGCCCTCAACTGCAACAACTCTCTCGAGCCCTACAGCCACATCATCGCCTGCGGCATCAAGGATGCCGGCGTCACCACCATGTCGAAGGTCGTCGGCCACGAGGTGTCCACCTCCGAGCTGATCGCCCCCATCACGGCACGCTTCCAGGCAGCCCTGGCGGTGGCCTCATGAGCGCGGCGCCCGAGGGGCGGAAGATGCTGCGCCTCGAAATCCGCAATATGGAAACGCCAATCGAACGCAAACCCGCGTGGATCAAAACGGTCGCCAGGATGGGCCCGGAGTATCGCAAACTCCAGGATCTGGTCAAGGGTGAAAATCTCCACACGGTCTGCCAGGAGGCCGGCTGCCCCAATATCTTCGAATGTTGGGAGGACCGTGAGGCAACGTTCCTGATCGGCGGATCCCAGTGCACACGGCGCTGCGACTTCTGCCAGATCGACACCGGCAAACCCGCTGACTACGACATCGACGAGCCTCGCCGAGTGGCGGAGTCCGTCGTGAAGATGAACCTCCGCTACGCGACCGTCACCGGTGTCGCCCGAGACGATCTCCCCGACGAGGGCTCCTGGCTCTACGCGGAGACCATCCGGCAGATCCACGCGCAGAGCCCCGGCACGGGGGTCGAAATCCTCGTTCCGGATTTCTCTGGAAACCCCGATTTCCTCGGTGAGGTCTTCAACGCCCGGCCAGAGGTCTTCGGCCACAACGTAGAAACGGTCCCCCGCATCTTCAAGCGCATCCGCCCTGCCTTCCGGTATGACCGGTCGCTTGACGTGCTCACCCAGGGACGGAACGCCGGTCTGATCACGAAGTCGAACCTGATCCTCGGCATGGGTGAGGAACGCCAGGAGATCAGCCAGGCCCTGCAGGACCTGCACGATGCAGGCACGGACATCATCACGATCACCCAATATCTGCGGCCGAGTGCCCGCCACCTGCCGGTGGCCCGCTGGGTGAAGCCAGAGGAGTTCGTCGAGCTGAAAGAAGAGGCGGAGGCCATCGGGTTCCTCGGCGTGCTGTCCGGTCCCCTGGTGCGCTCCTCTTACCGCGCCGGACGGCTCTGGGCCCAATCGATGCTCGCAACAGGGCGTGAGGTTCCCCCACAGTTGCGTCATCTGGCCGATGCCTCGCTGGGCTTCGCCCAGGCCGTCTCGTGACCGGAATCGGTCAAGATCCGGGCGAGTGACTCGGTAGTCTTGACCCATGGCACGCAGCAAGGACAAGACTCCCAAACCCCCGAAACAGCCTGGCCGCTTGAAGCAAATGTGGCAGGTGTTCCAGATGACGAGACGTTACGACTCGAAAATCGTGCTTCTCATGATTGCCTCATTCGTGATACCCGTTGCAGTCAGCCTTGCTCTGGGCTTCCTGCTGTCGCCCGGCAACGTGCTGACCATCATCCTGTGGGTGATCGCCGGGGTTCTGGGTGGGGTCCTGGCGATGCTCATCATCCTGGGGCGACGCGCCGAAAAGGCCGCGTATTCACAGATCGAGGGCCAGCCCGGGGCGGTCGGAGCGGTTCTGCGCAGCTCGCTGAAGCGCGGCTGGGTCGGCAGTGAGATGCCCGTTGCCGTGAACGGCAAGACCCAGGATGCGGTCTACCGGGCTGTCGGCCGCGGCGGAGTCGTCCTGATCAGTGAGGGACCGCGCACCCGCACGGCCCGCATGCTCGAGGAAGAACGCCGCATGGTCACCCGACTGGGCGGCAGCATCGCCGTCACCGTCATCTCCGTGGGTCCTGACGCTGACGCGGTGCCGCTGCACAAACTGGCCCGCCGGCTCACCCGGATCAGGCCGACCCTGACCAAGGCCGAAGTCCTCGCCGTGAACAACCGCCTCAATTCGATGACGAAAAAGCTGCCGATCCCCAAGGGTGTCGACCCGATGAAGGCCAGGCCGCAGCGCGGGAACTAGCTGCGGATCAGCACGGTGCCCGCCACTTTGTCATGAAACCCGCGTTGGTCTGAATCCCAGACCAATGCGGGGAGGGCCAGCCCGAGCAGCACGGAGCGAACGACCGGGCGCCAGAGGCCGACCCAGCCTCCCCGGAGCGACACCACTCGGAGCCCCACGAGACGGTGGCCGATACTCCCGCCGAGAGTCGGGATGAAGATGATCTGCAGGGCCACGAAGACCCCGGTGATGACGAACCCGTTGTAGTCCAGGAACGTGTAATCGAAGAGCGCAAACGCCGCTGCCATGGCGAGGAACTGGTCGATCGCGAGGGCGCCGATCCGTCGTCCCACTCGGCCGATCGACTGGGTGCCCTCGTTCGGCAGACCCAGGCGTTCCCCCGGCCATTTGCTGGGGGGAAGCTGTCCGAAGGGGGTTGAATTCGAGGAGGCTGCAGACACTCGATGAGTCTACCGATCGACCTCGGCTGTAACATGTGTGAAACATAAGCGTCATTGCCGGGTAATCCCACCCCACTAGCCTCAAATGAGCCGCAGTGCGCGACTTTTTCGAGATCAACGCCCACGTCGTTTGGAGTAAAACCGCATGTTCCGCGATTCGTCAGAAGTGCTCAAATTCATCAAGGACACCGACGTCAAGTTCCTTGACATCCGTTTCACCGATTTGCCGGGTGTGCAGCAGCACTTCAACATTCCCGCGTCGACCGTCGATGAGGAGTTCTTCACGGTCGGCCAGATGTTCGACGGTTCCTCGATCCGAGGTTTCGCGTCGATCCACGAATCCGACATGCAGCTGATCCCGGACGTCACCACCGCGTACGTTGACGCGTTCCGCACCGAGCGCACGCTCATCATGCTGTTCGACATCTACAACCCGCGCAACGGTGAGATCTACTCCAAGGATCCCCGCCAGGTAGCCAAGAAGGCCGAGAAGTACCTCGCCTCCACCGGCATCGCGGACACCGCATTTTTCGCCCCCGAAGCGGAGTTCTACATCTTCGACGATGTGCGCTACGAAGTGAACCAGCACTCCAGTTTCTACTCCGTGGACTCCAGTGAGGGTGCCTGGAACTCCGGCAAGGAAGAAGTGGGCGGAAACCTCGCCAACAAGACGCCATTCAAGGGCGGCTACTTCCCGGTCAGCCCGGTCGACCAGCACGCCGACCTGCGCGACGACATCTGCCTCAAGCTGATCGACGCCGGCCTCATCCTCGAGCGCAGCCACCACGAGGTGGGCACGGGCGGCCAGGGCGAGATCAACTACCGCTTCGACACCATGGTGCACGCGGCAGACGACCTGCTCAAGTTCAAGTACATCGTCAAGAACACCTCGGCCGAGTGGGGCAAGACCGCCACGTTCATGCCGAAGCCGTTGTTCGGCGACAATGGTTCCGGCATGCACACCCACCAGTCCCTCTGGGCTGACGGCAAGCCGCTCTTCTACGACGAGGCCGGCTACGGCGGACTCTCCGACGTCGCCCGCTGGTACATCGGTGGCCTGCTCAAGCACGCCCCGGCCGTGCTCGCCTTCACGAACCCGAGTGTGAACTCCTACCACCGCCTGGTTCCGGGCTTCGAAGCACCGGTCAACCTCGTCTACTCGGCCGGAAACCGCTCGGCCTCGATCCGGATCCCCATCACGGGTACCAACCCCAAGGCGAAGCGTATCGAGTTCCGTGCCCCGGATGCCTCAGGCAACCCGTACCTCGCGTTCGCCGCGCAGCTTATGGCAGGACTCGATGGAATCAAGAATCGCATCGAGCCGCACGAGCCCATCGACAAGGACCTGTACGAGCTTCCTCCCGAGGAGGCGAAGAACATCCCACAGGTGCCAGCATCGCTCGAGGAGGCCCTGCGTGCACTCGAAGCCGACAACGAGTTCCTCACCGCCGGCAACGTGTTCACGCCAGACCTGATCCAGACCTGGATCTCGTACAAGCGTTCCGC
>JACMQV010000196.1 GCA_014376815.1 Cryobacterium sp. | reverse complement strand
TCGGAGATCGCGACCACCGATTTCGACAGCACCGACTTCAATAACAGCGACATCAACTACAGCGACATCAACTACAGCGACATCAACTACAGCGACATCAACTACAGCGACATCAACTACAGCGACATCGGCCGCACCTCATGACACACTCGACCGGGGATGCGGTCAGCCGGAGTGTGCCCGGAGAGCATTGTGGTCGGAATCGTGCCCACGTCCAGAGAGGTCCAGACCCGCGAGTAAGCACGTCGACGACCCTCTCGACACTCGAGTGGGCAGGAGCCGGCGCATGGGACGGCTGACGTATAACTCAAGCATGAATGTTCACTTCGATGACCGCACCCTCGCGCACCTTCAAAGCGTCATCAGCACCAAACTCCAACGCAAAGAAGGATTCTATTTCACCTGGACCGACGACCCGGGAGCCGGTGGCGGTGGCCGCAACACCATCTGGATCCACCCCGGCATCCCCCTCTCGTTCAAATTCTCCACCGGCCACCCACCCCACCTCAATCAGCGCTGGCTGGAAGCCCTCCTGCGCACCGCTAACACCGCCTCCGGCCTCAAAATCGTCTCCGAACCACCCCGCCCTCGCTGAACTGCGACGCGCCGGGTGACGTACCCGGCCTGTGGACACACGAGCGCTCCCACGAGGCCCAGCCACCGTCCGGAGCCCGGGGTCAGGGGCGGCGAACGCAGCGAAAGCCGATGTGGCTCATGCCGGTGTCGATCGGTTGAGGTCGTCGGGCTGCCGGCCGGTACCGCAGGCAGTAGGTGTCCGCGCAGAGGAACGAGCCCCCCCTTGACGACGCGGCGCGGGATGCGGAACCGGGGCTGCGCCGGGTCCAAGCTGGCCTCCTCCTCGGCTCCGCGCGGGTCCAGGGGGGCGCAGCAGGCGTCGACGGGCGGGGCGGCGTGCCCCAGCGCGTACCAGTCATTCGTCCACTCCCAGACGTTTCCCGCCATGTCGAAGAGTCCGTAATCGTTCGCGGGGAACGAGCCGACCGGCATTGCGGAGCCGTATCCCGGCTCCGCACGCCACGGGAACTGCCCGTGCCAGTAGCTCGCGCGCTTGTCGCCGGCACCCTCAGGGTCGTTCCCCCACGTGAACGTTGAGCCGTCGAGGCCACCACGCGCGGCGTGCTCCCACTCCGCCTCCGTCGCCAGATCTTTGCCCACCCACGCGGCGAACGCGGCGGCATCCTCGTACGCGACGTGAACGACCGGATGATCAGCCGTCGCCCCGATCGGTGAACCCGGCCCGCGCGGTGCATGCCAACTCGCCCCCGGAGTCCAGGTCCACCACTGCATCAGGTCGCGTAAGTCGACGGGACCGCGCGTGCCGGTGAACACCAACGAGCCCGGTGCGAGGTTCTCGATCGGTGCGCCCGGGAAATCGGCCGGGTCCAGTTCCCGTTCAGCCACAGTCGCGTACCCCGTCGCCGCCACGAACGCCGCAAAATCGGCGTTCGTGACCTGGTGACGGTCGAATCACACATCGCTGACCGTCACCAGGTGCGCGGGCGCCTCTTCCGCATAGTGCTCGTCGGAGCCCATCCGGAACGCTCCACCGGGCACGAGCACCATGTCATCCGGCAGCGGCAGCGGCAACGCCCCCGGCACCACGACTAGTGCATCGCCCCGTTGGTCGCGTCTTCCAGCTGACGCATGACGGCATCCAAATTGAAAGCGGCCGGCTTCTGACGCGGCGGGAACCGTGCGAACTCCGGGATCTGCGCTGCCACCGTGGCCTGCATCTGGTAGACCACCCAGGCGTGGTCGAGTACCCAGTCCCAATATGTATTCGAATTCTCGTCAGCACGCTCGAAGGGATCCTGACGCAAGCTGAAGATCTTCGGCACGCGCAGCTTCACGAACGGCTCCGCCCACGTCATCAGACGAGTCGCCCTCTGCTCCATCAGCACGGCCTTGTAGTCGCCCATCCGGATGGCCAGGATGTCGCCGTCATCGCTGATGTAGAAGAAGGATTCGCGCGGAGAGTCAGCCACCTCACCCGTGAAGTAGGGCAGCATGTTCTCACCGTCGATGTGGACCGTGAATTTCTTGTCGGCCGCCGTGTGGCCCTCGAGCAGTTTCTCGGTGATCTCGGGCTCCCCGGCCGCTGCCAGCAGCGTGGGCAGGAAGTCCTGGTGCGACACGATTCTATTCAGCACACTCCCGGACGGGATTTGGCCCGGCCACCGCACGAAGCACGGAACGCGCCAGCCACCCTCCCAATTGGTGTTCTTCTCGGAGCGGAACGGGGTGACACCGGCATCCGGCCAGCTGTTGAAATGCACCCCGTTGTCGGTGGAGTACATCACGATCGTGTTTTCGGCGATCCCGAGCTCGTCAAGCTTGTCGAGCATCGTACCGACGTACTCGTCATGCGCCACCATCACGTCGGCGTACTCACCCTGCCCGTTGCTCTTGCCCTTGTGCTCGGGTGCGGCATGCGTGCGGAAGTGCATCCCCGTGGTGTTCCACCAGAGGAAGAAGGGCTCCTCGGCCTCGTGCGCGTCATCGATGAACCGGAGAGCGTGCCCGGTGACCTCCGAATCGAACGTCTCCATCCGCTTGCGGGTGAGCGGGCCGGTGTTCTCGATCCTCTGGCCGCCGGGCCCGTCTGCCCACGAGTGCAGCACCCCGCGAGGACCGAATCGCGCGCGGAATGCTGGGTCCTGGGGGTAGCTGTCGCCCTCCGGCTCCTCCTCGGCATTCAGATGGTAGAGGTTGCCGAAGAACTCATCGAACCCGTGCACGGTGGGCAGGAACTCGTTTTTGTCGCCGAGGTGGTTCTTAGCGAACTGCCCGGTGCGATCGCCACCGACTTGAGCAACTCGGCGATGGTGGGATCCTCGGCCCGCAGGCCGTTGTCAGCCCCGGGCATCCCCACCTTTGTCAGGCCGGTGCGGATCGGGTTCTGACCCGTGATGAACGCGGCCCGGCCCGCGGTACAGCTCTGCTGCCCGTAGTAGTCGGTGAACGCGACACCCTCGTGGGCGACCCGATCGATGTTCGGGGTGTGGTAGCCCATCTGACCGCGGCTGTTGTCGCTGATGTTCCACCACCCGATGTCGTCGCCCCACAGAATGAGAATGTTCGGCTTCGTGGTGGCCATGCTGGTCTCCTCGGGCTCGAGGCGGGGCGTCAGGTGATGTCAACTGCCGCTCAACATACAGCGCGCTTGCCGGGCCCAACACCGCACAACCGGAGAATCTGCACTGCTGCGCCGGTGCCGGTGTGCTTTCCAAAAACGGAGGAAAGGCGATGTCAGCCCCTCCCGCTACGCTCGTCACGGGCGGACCGAGAGGGGAACGATGTTTCTGTTGGAGAGCGACGAGGTGCCGGGCACGGCCGTGAACGGCATGGCAGTCGCCAGAACGGTGGTGACGAGCGCGAGCGACCTGGCCGCCGCCTCGAAGTGCGAGTTCGCCTTCCTGCGCAAGCTCGACGCGAAGCTGGGCCGCTCGGCCGCCGTGCCCGAGAAGGCCGATGCCATGCTCGAACGCACCGCCCGGCTCGGAGACGAGCACGAAGCCCGCGTGCTCGAGCGCTACCGGGCGGCCGGAGGCGTGGCCGAGATCGCCCGCCCAGGACGGATGTCCCGAGAAAATCTCGAGGCCGTCGCCGCGGACACCCTGCGCGCCTTCGCCTCCGGTGCCGACACCGTGTTCCAGGCCACCTTCTTCGACGAGACCGCCCCCGGCGTGGCCTTCATCGGCTTCGCGGACTTCATCGTGCGCCGCCCCGACGGCAGCTACCTCGTCCAGGACACCAAGCTCGCCCGCAGCGCCCGGGTCACGGCGCTGCTCCAGCTGGCGGCCTACGCCGAACAGCTCGACCGCATCGGGGTGCGAACGGCCGAGACCGTGGAGCTGCTGCTCGGCGACGGCACCGTGAGCGAGCACCACCTCGCCGACATCCGCCCGGTGTATCGCAAGCGCCGGGAACGCCTGCTGCGCATCATCGGCGAGCGGGTCGCGGCGACGTCCCCGATCGCGTGGGGTGATGCGCGGTATACGGTCTGCGGGCGCTGCGACACCTGCGACGCCGAGGTGCAGGCGCGTCGCGACGTGCTGCTGGTGGCCGGACTGCGCGTCTCGCAGCGCGCCCGCCTGGCCGAGGCGGGGATCTTCACGATCGACCAGCTCGCGGCATCCGCCGACCCGCATGATGCGACCGCGGGCGATGCCACGACGGTGGAGGGCATCGGGGAGAGCACCCTCGCCGGGCTCCGCACCCAGGCCCGGCTGCAGGTGCGGGCCGCCGCCGGTGAGCCGCCGCCCGTCGAGCTCTACAACCCGGCCGCGCTGGCCGTGCTGCCCGAACCGGACCCGGGCGACATCTTCTTCGATTTCGAGGGCGATCCGCTCTACACCGAGGGGGCGGCCGAGAGCTGGGGCCTCGACTACCTGTTCGGCCTGGTGGAGGTCGACGGCACCTTCCGTGCGTTCTGGGCCCACACCTGGGCCGAGGAACGCCAGGCGCTGCTGGGCTTCCTCGACTATCTCGGCGCCCGCCGGGCCCGCTACCCCGACCTGCACGTCTACCACTACGCCCCTTACGAACGCACGCACCTGCTGAGCATCGCGGCCCGGCATGGCGTCGGCGAAGATGAGATCGACGCTCTGCTGCAGCAGAATGTGCTCGTCGACCTCTACCCGCTCGTGCGCAAGGCGATGCGGGTCGGGTCGCGCTCCTATTCGATCAAGAAACTCGAACCGCTCTACATGGGCGACGAACTGAGGGCGGGCGAAGTCACCAACGCGGCCGACTCGATCACCGAATACGCCGCCGCGCGCGACCTGCACCTGCTCGGCAACGTCGTCGAGGGCGAACGGATGCTGCGCTCCATCGCCGACTACAACCGGTACGACTGCGTGTCGACGCTGCGCCTGCGGGACTGGCTGCTCGCGCGTGCGGCCGAGCACGGCATCCCGGTCGGCGCCGTCGGCCCGCAGAAGGACATCGGCGAGCTCGAGCCGTCACCGATCCGCGACGAACTTCTCGCGGTGGCCGGGGACCCGCTCGACCCGCACCGCAGCGCCGACCAGACCGCGGCCGCGTTCGCCGCCGCCGCGCTCGACTATCACCGGCGCGAGCAGAAAAGCTTCTGGTGGGGCCACTACGCCCGCCTCGCGCAGCCGATCGAAGCCTGGGAAGACACTCGTGACGTGCTGCGCATCGAGCGAGCCCGGGTCGAACGGGACTGGTACCGGGAGGGCCGGCAGCGCACCGACCGCCGGGAGCTGCGACTCTGGGGCCGTCTCGCACCGGGCAGCAGCATCAAGCCCGGCGACCAGGCCGGACCGTACCTGCTCTACGAATACCCCGGCCCCTTCCTCGACCCCCGCAGCGGACCGGGTTCCCGCTCGGCCCGCACGGTGACCGTGCTCGAGGTGGCCGACGACGGCAGCATCCTCGTTCTGGAGACCGTCCCGAAGGACGCGGCGCCGTGGTCCCAGAAGCCGAGCGCCCTGGCCCCGTCGGCGCCGCCCGCCGCCGGTCAGCAGAAACCGGCGATCGAGGAGTGGGCGCAGAACATCGTCGACGCCCGGCCGGGCTGGCCGGGAGAGCCGATGGTCGACATCCTGCGCCGGGTGCCGCCGCGCACCCGCTCGGGCCTGCTCGCACCGGTCGTTTCGGCCGCGGGCGCCTCGGCCGGCCGGGAACGGATCGACGCCGTGACGGCGAGCCTGCTGGATCTCGACGCCTCCTACCTGGCCGTGCAGGGCCCGCCCGGAACGGGCAAGTCCTACCTGGGCGCCCATGTGATCACCGCGCTCGTGCGGCGGCACGGCTGGAAGATCGGGGTGGTGGCCCAGTCGCACGCCGTGGTCGAGACGCTTCTCGCCGCCGTCGTGAAGGCCGGGCTCGACCCGGCCCTGGTCGGCAAGGTGCCGAAGGCCGGCAGTGCCCCCGCAGCCCCGGAACCCGGCGCGGAGGCGCCGGCACCCGGCGGGGAGGCCCCGGCCCGCTTCACTGAACTTTCCAAGGACGGGCAGTTGCTGTTCGCCCTCGACCATGCCGCCACGGGGTTCGTGGTCGGCGGCACCGCCTGGGACTTCAGCAACCCGGCACGCGTTCCCCGGCAGAGCCTCGACCTGCTCGTCGTCGACGAGGCCGGCCAGTTCTCGCTCGCGTCGACCGTCGCCGCGAGCGTGGCGGCCCGCAACCTGCTGCTCCTCGGCGACCCGCAGCAGCTGCCGCAGGTGAGCCAGGGCACCCATCCGGAGCCGATCGACCAGTCCGCCCTCGGCTGGGTCAGCGCCGGCCACGACGTGCTGCCGGCCGAGCTCGGCTACTTC
>JACMQV010000024.1 GCA_014376815.1 Cryobacterium sp. | reverse complement strand
TGCGGTCCAAGGTGCAGCGGCTGCCCATCGAGGCCATCTCGCAGGCCTCTGCGAACCAGCGCAGCGGCCGCAGCGGCCGCACGAGCGACGGTATAGCCATTCGGCTATATTCCGAAGAAGACTTTATGCGCCGGCCGGAATATACCGAGCCGGAGATTCTGCGCACCAACCTTGCGGCCGTGATTCTGCAGATGATCTCCCTCGGCCTTGGCGATATCGCGTCCTTCCCGTTTCTCACCCCGCCCGACAGCCGCAACATCAAGGACGGCCTCGACCTGCTCTCTGAGCTCGGCGCGGTGCACCCGGGCGCGCTCGGCACCGGATCGAAGCTGACCCGCATCGGCCAGCAGCTCGCGCAGCTGCCGATCGACCCGCGCTTCGGCCGGATGGTGATCGAGTCGAAGACCCAGGGCACCAGCCGTGAGGTGATGGCCATCGTCGCGGGCCTCACGATTCAGGACCCGCGCGAACGCCCGCTCGAGCGCCGCGGCCAGGCCGACCAGCTGCACGCCCGATTCGTTGACCCGACGAGCGACTTTCTCAGCCTGCTCAACCTCTGGAACTACCTCGAAAAACAGCAGGCCGAACTCGGCTCGAGCGCGTTCCGCCGGCTGTGCAAGAACGAGTTCCTGAACTATCTGCGGGTACGCGAGTGGCAAGACGTGCTGCGCCAGCTGCGCCAGATGGCTAAGCCGCTCGGCCTGCACCTCGGCGAACCGAGCGTCAACCCCGACGGTGTGCACCGCTCGCTGCTGGCCGGGCTACTCAGCCACATCGGCCTGAAAGACATGGCCAAGAAGGACTACGTGGGCGCGCGCCAGCAGCGCTTCGTGCTGTTCCCCGGCTCGGCCCTGGCCAAGAAACAGCCGTCGGCAGTGATGAGCGCCGAACTCGTGGAGACCAGCCGCCTGTTCGCCCGCATGAACGCCGTCGTCGACCCGGCCTGGGCCGAGCCGCTCGCCGGTGACCTGTGCAAGCACAGCTACTCCGAGCCGCACTGGGAGAAGAAGCAGGGCGCGGTCGTCGCCTACGAGCGGGTCACGCTCTACGGGGTGCCGATCGTGCCGCGCCGCCGGATCCAGTTCTCCCGCGTCGACCCGGCCTACGCGCGCGACCTGTTCATCCGTAACGCCCTCGTAGAAGGTGAGTGGGACCTCGACCGGATCGACCAGCGGGTCACCGCTTTCGACCGGGCGAACACGACCCTGCGCAAGGATCTCGCCGAGCTCGAGGAACGCACCCGCCGCCGCGACATCCTGTTCGACGACGAGGCCGTGTTCGAGTTCTACCAGAAACGTATTCCCGCCGACGTATGCTCCACGCGCACCTTCGAGACCTGGTGGCGGCAGGCCCGGACGCAGACCCCCGACCTGCTCACGATGACCGCCGAGGCGCTGGTCCCCGAGGACGCGCCGGAGATCGACGAGGCCGTATTCCCGCCGATCTGGCGCCAGGGCGACCAGAAGCTCACCCTGAGCTACCGGTTCGAACCGGGCGCGGATGACGATGGCGTGACCGTGCAGATTCCGCTCGCCCTGCTTGCGCGGCTCTCACCCAGCGGATTCGACTGGCAGGTGCCCGGCCTCCGCGCCGACCTGGTCACGGCCCTGCTCAAATCGTTGCCGAAGAGCATCCGCCGCAACGTGGTGCCCGCGGGCGACTGGGCGAAGCGGCTTCTGACCGAGCTGCCGCCGGCGCCGGGAGAGGTAATGGTCGGGGTATCCGGCGCGAGCGGCGTGTCCGTCGGGGTGTCGACCGGCGCGGCTGCCGGTCGGAGCGTGTTCGACCGTGACGATGTGCCCTTCGCCGAGACGCTCGCCGGACTGATCCAGAAACTCACCTACGTGCCGGTGACGGCGAACAATTTCGACCTGGTCCGGGTGCCCGCCCACCTACGCATGACGTTCCGCGTGGTCGACGAGCGCGGGCGCCCGATCGCCTCCGGGAAGGACCTGACCGACCTGCAGCGCCGGCTCGGCACGCAGGCCCGCGAGAGCGTCGCCGCGGCATCCGCAGCCACCCCCACCAATGCGATCGAGCGCACCGGCCTCACCACCTGGGATTTCCCGGAGCTGCCCCGCTTCCTCGACACCAGACAGGGTGACAACACCATCCGCGGCTACCCGACCCTGGTCGACGAGGGCACCTCGGTCGCGATCCGCATGATGAGCACGGAGGCCGAGCAGGCCCGCACCCTGCCCGGCGGGGTGCGCCGGCTGCTGTTGCTGGCCACGCCGTCCCCGGTGGCCTATGTCCAGCAGCACCTGACCGGGGCCGAGAAGCTCAGCCTCGCCACGAGCCCGTACCGAAGCACCCAGGCCCTGTTCGACGACTGCCTGGCCGCGAGCGTCGATGACGTGCTCTTCCGGGTGAAGCCGGGCGGCCAGGTCTTCATGAAGGCCGAGTTCGACACCATCCGCGACCGCGTCTCCGGCGTGGTGATGGACTCCATGTTCGACACGGTGGGCCTCGTCGCCCGCATCCTGACCGCCGCGCGCGCCGCCGACAAGGCGCTCAAGGCCTCCACCAGCATGGCCCTGCTGCCGGCTCTGACGGATGCCCGCGCGCAGTTGGCCGGGCTCGTCTACCCCGGCTTCGTCAGTGCCACCGGGCTCGTGCAACTGCGGCACCTGCCGCGCTACCTGGCCGGGATCACCGCCCGGATCGTGAAGCTCGGCGACAACCCCAGCCGCGACCGGGTCTGGATGAACGAGAGCCAGGCGGCCACGGGCCGGTTCGAGGATGCCGGCGGCAAGATCCCCCTGCAGCCGAGCGCAGCCGCCAACCTTGTGCGGGCGCGCTGGCTGATCGAGGAGCTGCGGATCAGCCTCTTCGCCCAGGAGCTCAAGGCCGCGGAGCCCGTGTCCCTGCAGCGCATCCACAAGGCCCTGACGGGCTAGAACTGCGCGCATCCGTCTAGGCTGAGTGCATGGAATTCCGCTACCTCGGCTCTTCGGGCCTGAAAATCTCCGAAATCACCTATGGCAACTGGCTCACCCACGGCTCTCAGGTTGAAAACGACATCGCCACACAGTGTGTGCACGCCGCGCTCGACGAGGGCATCACCAGCTTCGACACCGCCGACGTCTACGCGAACACCAAGGCGGAATCCGTGCTCGGCGACGCCCTCAAGGGCCAGCGCCGCGAAAGCCTCGAGATCTTCACCAAGGTCTACTGGCCCACCGGTCCGCGCGGGCACAACGACGTCGGGCTCTCCCGCAAGCACATCATGGAGTCGATCAACGGCTCCCTGACCCGCCTGCAGACCGACTACGTCGACCTCTACCAGGCGCACCGCTACGACACCGAGACCCCGCTGGAAGAGACGATGCAGGCCTTCGCCGATATCGTTCGGCAGGGCAAGGCGCTCTACATCGGCGTGAGCGAGTGGACGGCCGCGCAACTGCGGGCCGGGCACGCACTCTCCACGGAGCTGGGCTTCAGCCTGATCTCGAGCCAGCCGCAGTACTCGATGCTGTGGCGCGTCATCGAAGACGAGGTCGTGCCGACCGCCCGCGAACTCGGCGTAGGCCAGATCGTCTGGTCCCCCGTGGCCCAGGGCGTGCTCACCGGCAAGTACAAGCCCGGCCAGGCCCCGCCGGCCGGTTCGCGGGCCACCGACCTCAAGGGCGGCGCGGACATGATCAGCCGGTTCATGAACGACGACGTGCTGACCCGCGTGCAGAACCTCAAGCCGATCGCGGACGACCTCAACCTGTCGATGGCTCAGCTGGCCGTCGCCTGGGTGCTTCAGAACGACAACGTCTCGGCCGCCCTGGTCGGAGCCTCCCGCCCCGAGCAGGTGCGGGAGAACGTTCAGGCCGCGGGCGTGAAGATCCCGGCCGAGAGCATGCTGGCGATCGACGAGGTGCTCGGCGACGTCGTCGAACACGACTCGGCGATGACCTCCGCCACCGCGCCGCAGAGCCGCCCGGCGTAGTCCCGCAGCCCGACGAGAATCGCCGTTCGCGCCGAGAGTACCCGCTGGTGCGTGGGCTCCCGGCGCGAACGGCGACGGTCGGTCTTGCTTACAGCACCTTCGACAGGAACGCCTGGGTGCGCCGGTGCTGCGGGTTCGACAGGACCTCGTCCGGATCCCCCGCCTCGACGACCACGCCGCCGTCCATGAAGACGAGCGAGTCGGCGACCTCCTTGGCGAAGCCCATCTCGTGAGTCACCACGATCATGGTCATGCCCGATTTGGCCAGACCCTTCATCACGTCGAGCACCTCGCCGACGAGCTCGGGGTCGAGCGCGCTGGTCGGCTCGTCGAAGAGCATCAGCTTGGGCTCCATGGCGAGTGCACGGGCGATCGCCACGCGCTGCTGCTGACCGCCCGAGAGGTGTGCCGGATAGTAGTTCGCCCGCTCGGCCAGACCCACCCGGGCCAGCAGGCCGAGCGCGTTCTGCTCCACCTGGGCCTTGGGCAGCCCCTTCACCCGGATCGGCGCCTCCATCACGTTCTGCAGCGCCGTCATGTGGGGGAACAGGTTGAAGCGCTGGAACACCATCCCGATGTCCCGGCGCTGCCGGGCCGCTTCCTTGGGCGCCATCTCGTAGAGCTTGCCGTTCGCCTCGCGGTAGCCGATCAGCTCACCGTCAACGCTGAGCCGGCCCGCGGAGAGCACCTCCAGGTGGTTGATGCAGCGCAGGAACGTGGACTTGCCCGATCCGCTGGGCCCGACCAGGCACATCACCTCGCCGCGCTTGACCTCGAGGGAGATGCTCTTGAGCACCTCGTTCGAGCCGAAGCTCTTCGAGACCTGCTCGGCCAGCACCATGGGGGGCGCTTCGGCAGCGGATGCCGCGGCCGAAGGGTTCCTGTCGGTCATGTTCGTGTCGCTCACGGCTTGCCTCCGGGGTTGGTGGGCGGAGTGCCCTTCGGCGGCACGATCACGGTCGGCTGGCCGGATCCGACGGTCGGAACGACCCCGGTGAAAGCCCCCGTGCCGGTTCCGACGTTGTCCTTCTTGTCCGGCTGGCGGTCGCCGACCCCGCGGGCGAACCGCTTCTCCAGGAAGTACTGCCCGACCATCAGGATGGACGTGAAGAACAGGTACCAGATCGACGCCACGATGAGCAGCGGGATCGGGTTGAACGTCTCCGCGGAGATGTCCCGCGACCGGGTGAACAGCTCGAAGCTGAACGGCACGGCCGTGACGAGCGACGTGGTCTTGAGCATCGAGATGACCTCGTTGCCGGTCGGCGGGATGATCACCCGCATCGACTGCGGCAGGATGACCCGGGTCATGGTCTGCGACCAGCTCATCCCGAGCGCGGTCGCCGCCTCTTCCTGGCCGGGGTCGACGGCGAGCAGGCCCGCTCGCACGATCTCCGCCATGTAGGCCGCCTCGTTCAGGGCAAGCCCGATGATGGCCAGCGTGAACGTGTTCAGCGCAGCCTGGGTCTGGAACGACACCCACGGCTCCATTAACGGGATACCGATGTCGATGCTCGAGTAGATCAGGGAAATCAGGCCCCAGATCGTCAGCTGCACATATACAGGGGTGCCGCGGAAGACCCACAGGTAGAACCAGGCCAGGCTCTTGACCACGGGGTTGGGCGAGAGACGCATCACGGCGAGGATGACGCCGAGGACGATCGCGATCGCCATGGAGTAGACCGTGAGTTCCAGGGTCACGAGGGCCGCCTGCGAAATACGCCGGTCGAAGAGGTACGTGGCGACGGACGGCCAGTCGAACGCGGGACGGAAGGCGGCGTCGACGATCACGATGACGAAGATCAGCACGAGCAGGACGGCGAACACCATCCGCCACGGATGCCGTAGCTTGATCGCCTTGATCGGTACCGATCGTTCCGGCTCGGCCGGCGGGCGGATTACCCCGCCCGACGGGTTCGGGTTTGTGGTGCTCATGGGTTATCCGTTCGACGCCGAGTTGATCGTGATGGTGTCGATCGCCCCGTCGGCCACGCCCCACTTGTCGAGGATCTCCATGTAGGTGCCGTCGTCGACCATGGACTGCAGTGCTGCCTGCACGGCCTTGGCCAGCTCGGAGCCCTTGGCGACCACGATGCCGTAGGGAGCCACGTCGAAGGTCTCGCCGGCCTTCTGCAGCTTTCCCTTGGTCTGCTCGATGGCATAGAGGGTGACGGGCGAGTCGGCGCTGAGCGCGTCGGCCTGGCCCAGCACGACCGCGTTGGTGGCCTGGTCCTGGGTGTCGTACTTCAGCTTCTCGATCGGCGGCTTGCCGGCGGCGACGCAGGCGTCGCTCTTGGCCGGCACCTCGTCGGTGTCCTCGAAGGTGGTGGCCTGCACGGCGACCTTCAGCCCGCACGCGTTGTCGGGATCGACGTCCTTGCCCGTGGCCGAGGCCCACTGAATGCCGGCGGTGTAGTAGTTGACGAAGTCGACCTGCTTCTGCCGCTCGACCGTGTCCGTGAACGAGGACTCGCCGATGTCGGCCTTGCCGCCGGACACGCTCGGGATGATGTTGTCGAACTTCGCGACCTGGAACTCAGGCTTCAGGCCGAGCTTGCCGGCGATGGCCCCAGCGATCTCGATGCCCCAGCCGATCGGCTCACCGGCCTCGTTCTTGAACTCGTTCGGGGCGTACGTCGGGTCGGTCCCCACGACGAGCTTGCCCGTCTTGGCGATGTCCGCCGGCACCAGCGCCGCGGCCGCGTCGTCCTTGGCCACGGACGACGCCGTGTCGGTGGCCCCGCTGGTCGAGGAGGGGCCGGAGTTGTCTACGCAGCCCGTGAGAATGAGGGCCGTTACGGCGGCGAGAGCCGGGAGTAGGTATTTTGCGCGCATTGCGAAACCTTTTTCGTGGTTGTCGGATGTTGCTGGTTCGTCTTTGAGCTCCGTTAACAGGATGCGACAGATGTGAGCATATAACAGGTCGCTCACGCAGCTTCTGTGCGCAGATAACGTTTTGAGCCAGCCCTACTGAGCGTGGAAGGCTTCCCGCGTTCCAGTATGACTGCCGGCGTGTTTCCGGCGGATTTCACACCCCGGCCCGGGGATCACCGGATTCGACCGGGCGGCCGGGCAGATTCGACCACTGCGACCAGGAGCCTGGGTACAGTGCCGAAGCGAAGCCGGCGATGGTCAGGGCGGCCACCTCGTGCGCCGCCGTCACCCCGGAGCCGCAGTAGACGCCCGCAGCGGCGGTCCCGCTTCCGGCATCGCTTCCGGCACCGCTCACGCCGCCTCCGGCATCGCTCACGCCGAGGGCCTCGAACCGGGCGCGCAGTTCGGCCGCCGGCCGGAAGCGTCCGTCGGCGGTGAGGTTGCCGGCCGTGGGCGCGCTGACCGCCCCGGGGATGTGGCCGGCCCGAGGGTCGACCGGTTCCGTGTCACCGCGGTAGCGTTCCGCGGCGCGGGCGTCCAGGAGCACGCCCGTCCCAGCCAGCCGGGCTGCGGCATCCGTGTCGAGCACTTTCAGGGAGCCGTACGACAGGGTGACCGAGCCCGGGCGGGCCGGCTCATCGCCGGTAGTGAGCGGAAGGCCGGCGACGCGCCAGGCCGCGAGCGCCCCATCGAGCAGCAGCACCTCGCGCATGCCCGCGTGCCGCAGCAGCCACCAGGCGCGGGCGGCCGACATCGCGCCCAGGTCGTCGTAGACCACGACCGTGTCAGCGTCGTTCAGGCCCCAGTGGCGGGCGTCGGCCTGCAGTGCGGCGATACCCGGCAACGGATGCCGCCCGGCGGCCGGGTCACCGTGGCCGGCCAGCTCGGTGTCGAGGTCGACGTAGACGGCGCCCGGAATGTGACCGGCGAGGTACTCCCCGCGCCCGGGCGGGCCGCCCAGCTTCCAGCGCACGTCCAGCACCCGGACGTCGCTTCGCATCGACAGCTCTGTGGCCAGGTCCGCGGCCTCGATCAGTGTTCGCACGCGCCCACGCTATCCCACCGTCCGCCGCCGTAGACTCGAGTGAGTGAGCAGCTACTGGACCCTTTTGAAGACGCCGGGCGTTGCTCGCGTCATCGCCGCACAGTTGACGGCGCGCTTCCCGTTCGGGATGCTGTCCCTGGCGTTCCTGATCCACATCGAGCAGGTCTACGACTCCTACGGCTCGGCCGGCCTCGTGCTGGGCGCCATGAGCATCGGCCAGGCCATCGCCGGGCCCCTCACCAGCCGCCTGATGGGGCGCTGGGGCATGCGGCCGGTCATCCTGACCACGCTCGTCGTGTGCGCGATCTCCATCGTCACCATGGCCCTGGTAACCATGCCCATCTACGCGCTGATGGCCATCGGCCTGGTCGCGGGGCTGTCCACGCCGCCGATCCAGCCGGCCGTGCGCACCATCTACCCGAAGATCGTCAACTCGCGCCAGCTGACGCCGCTGTTCTCGCTCGACGCCTCGGCCCAGGAGATCATCTGGGTGCTCGGCCCGGTGATCGCCACCTTCGTGGCCATCCAGGTCAGCTCGGTGGCCGGCATCCTGCTCGCCGCCGTTTTCCTGGTCGGCGGAGGAATCTGGTTCCTGGTGCTGCCCGAGGTGGGCCGCGTGCGCACCCCCCGCAGCCGCCGCAAGCTCGGCGTCGTACTCAAACGCCCGCCCGTGCTGCTGAGCACCATCGTCGGCTTCATGCTGGTGGCCGCCTGCGCCGCGGTGGAGGCGGGCGTGGTCGCCGCGTTCGGCCACGGCAGCTCCGATTCCGGCTGGGTCCTCGGCATCTTCGCGGCCGGGTCGCTGATCGGCGGCCTCGCCCTCGGCCACGCCCCGATCGGTCCGTGGGCCCTCGCCGGGCGGATGCTGGTCGTCACCGTCGGTCTGAGCCTCGCCGCCCTCGGCAACCTGAGCTTCTGGTGGCTCGCCGCCACCCTGCTGCTCGCGGGCATCGGCATCGCCCCCGCCTTCGCCGTGCTGTTCGGGATCGTCTCCGCGAGTGTGAAGTTCAGCGACACGGCGGAAGCCTACGGCTGGGTCGGAACGGGCCAGCTGATGGGGGCCGCGATGGGCTCCGCGATCGCCGGTTTCATGATCGACCACAGCGGCGCCACCGCGGCCATCCTGGTGGCGGCCGGTTTCGCCGCTCTCGGCACGCTCATCCCCGCCCTCGGCCGCCGCTGGCACCCCGACCTCCGCGGCCGCGACGCGAGCCCCATCCCCGACACCGCCCCGATCCAGGTGCAGGTCTCCTAACCGCCGCCTCGCGCCTCGAGCCTCGCGCCTCGAGCCTCCAACCACCTCCGCCGAACCGTGAGTTTCGCTCCTTGGATCAGAGCGTTGCTACGACCGTATGACTTTGCCGCCGAAAAGCGGAGCGAAACTCACGGCTCGGCGAGGGGTTAGATGGGGGGATGACGTTCTCACCTCTGCTGCGGCTCAACGACGGACACCTCATCCCCCAGCTCGGCCTGGGCGTGTACAAGGTGGCGGATGCCACGGCCGCCGACACCGTGCAAGTGGCCCTCGAGGCCGGCTACCGCCACATCGACACGGCAGCGCTCTACGCGAATGAGACGGGGGTCGGCCAGGGCATCGCGCGCTCGGGCCTGCCGCGGGAGGACGTCTTCGTCACGACCAAGGTCTGGAACGACCGCCACGGCGCCGACGAGACCCTGCGCGCGTTCGACGAGAGCCTGGCCCGGCTCGGCCTGGACTACGTCGACCTGTACCTGATCCACTGGCCCGCGCCCCACCAGAACCGGTACGTCGAGGCCTACCGCGCGCTCGAGACCCTCCGCGCCGACGGCCGGGCCCGCTCGATCGGGGTCTCCAACTTCCACACCCACCACCTGGACCGCCTGCTCGCCGAGACGGATGTCGTTCCGGCCATCAACCAGGTGGAGCTGCACCCGTGGCTGCAGCAGTCCGCCGTGCGCGCGTACGACGCCGCCCACGGCATCCTGACCGAGGCGTGGTCGCCGCTGGCCCGCGGCCGTGCGATCGGCAACGCCACCCTCGACGCCATCGGCGCCAAGTACGGCAAGTCGGCCGCGCAGGTGGTCATCCGCTGGCACCTCGAGCTGGGGACGGTCGTGATTCCGAAGTCGGTGACGCCGTCGCGCATCCGGGAGAACCTGCACGTGTTCGACTTCGCCCTCGACCAGGCGGACCTCGCCGCCATCGCCGCCCTCGACTGCGGCGAGCGCACCGGCAAGGATCCCGACGACCTCGACTGACCCGCGGCCCAGCCCGCGAGGCGCACGGCCCGGAGTCCCGCATACAGTTCGGCCGCCTCGATCGGCCGGGCCGTGGAACGGCCGGTGAGGTCCTCGATCCGAGCAAGCCGGTAGAGCACGGTGTTGCGATGGCAGTGCAGCCTGCGGCCGGTCTCCGCCGTTGACCCGTCGGCCGCGAACCACGCCTCGAGCGTGCCCAGCAGCACCTCGGCGTCGTGGGCGGCGGTCAGATCGCCGAACACGGCCTGCTGCAACTCGGCCGCATAGTCCGGCTGCGTGGCCAGGACCAGGTCGAGCGGGGCGGAGCCGTAGGCGTGCGCACCGACGACCGCCGGTGGCAGGCAGCCGATTGCCAGCCGGGCCTGCCGGAGGGCGTCCGGCGCCCCGCTGATGCCGGTGAACGGGCGGCTGACGCCCACCCGGGTGGTCGCCGCGGCGTCCAGAATGGCCAGCCCCGTCGCCGCAGCGCTCTCCAGCGGAGCGCTGAGGATGCCCACCTGGTCGCCCTGCAGCGCCGTCCACGCCGACGCCAGCCCGGCCGCTCGGAGGGTCTGCACGATGCCCGGCAGGGACGCCGCGCCAGTGCCGCTCAGCTCAGCGGCCACCAGCACGAACGCGCCGTGCTCCGGCAGCCCGAGCGTGCGCAGGGCCCGACCGGCGTCGGCCGGCGGCGCGCTGCCCTCAAGCAGGCTCAGCAGCATCAGGCTCCTGGCCTGGCGGTTGCGCCGCTCCTGCGCGTCCACGACCTCTCGGTAGGCCTCGGCGGCCGCGCTCGAGAAGGTGTCGATCATGCCCCACACCTCCGAGGAGACCAGCAGCAGCGCCTCGAAGCGTTGCGAGGCCACCGACCGCCTGACCAGCTCCTCCCAGATCTGCAGGCCGGCCAGCCGGTACGCGTGCAGCACGCTGGCCATCGGGATGCCGTGCTCCGCTTTCACCTGTCCGGCCCGCCGCGGCGCATCGAGGCTTGCCTCGCCGGCCTGCAGGGCGTGGATGAGAGCCGTGATGTTCTCGTTGACGACGGACCGCAGCAGCTCGAACGGGAGCAGGCTGCTGTCCGCGTAGGCGTGTTCGGAGCTGACGATCTGGGTACAGACGGCATCCGTCAGCACGTCGGCCACATCGATCAGGCCGGTGAAGAGATCCGCCGAATCGGTGCCTGGGAGGGTTGCCTGCTGATTGGTCATCTGTGAATCCTAAAGCGGGCAACCGGCATCCTTGTGCCGCTGCACAAGAATGCACCCCGAACTGGCGGCGGCGGCCTATGGCGCGCACCGCCACCACCGGACAGAGTTATCCCCAGCCAACTCGCGACGACGGTGTCGTGTGTGCTCGGGCAGACCTTGCCGGAGACCCAGGTGAACCGCCCACGGATTGTGCGAAGGTACAGTCCACGACGACCACCGCCGTCACCACCACGCCGCCGTTCGCCACGAATCAGCGCGCGTCACCAAGCAGGGGGACCGATGACCACGACCGAGCCCGTGTCTGAATCGACCGACACCGGGAACTTCGCCCGGGCCGACCGGATGATCGCCGACCTGACCGCCGGCGAAGCGCGCTGGGCGCGCACAACCCTGCCCCAGCGGGTGGCCCTGCCCGCCCAGGTGCACGCCGCGGTCGCCGCTCAGGCCGAGGCCTGGGCCACCACCGCCAGCCGGATCAAAGGCCTCGACGCCGATTCCCAGCTCGTGGGCGAGGAGTGGATCTCCGGCCCCTACCCGCTGCTGACGGCCGCCGCGACCCTGCAGGAGAGCCTGACCCGGATCAGCCGCGGCACGAGTCCCCTCACCGGCGCCCGGTTCGGCCAGGCTCCCGGCGGCCGGGTCACCGTGCAGGTCCTGCCCCACACCCCGTACGAGGCGCTCCTGCTCCATGGCTTCACCGCCGAGGTCTGGATGCCGCCGGGCGTCAGCATCGACACTGTGCGTTCCAAGGCCGGCCTGGCCGAACTGCACCCCGAGCGCACCGGTGGCACGGGCCTCGTACTGGGGGCCGGCAACATCACCTCGATCCCCCCGCTCGACGTGCTCTACGAGCTGATCGCCCACAACCGGGTCGTGCTCCTGAAGCTGAACCCCGTGCTCGAAGCCATGCTCCCCGTCTACCAGGCGGCCCTGGCGCCACTGATCGAGCACGGCGTGCTGCGCATCCTGACCGGCGACGGCATTCTGGGCGGCTACCTGGCCCACCACCCCGGGATCGCCCACGTGCACATCACGGGAAGCGCGGCCACTCACGACGTCGTGGTCTACGGGGCCGGCCCGGCCGGCGCCGAGCGCCGGGCCGCGGGCTCCCCGTTGCTGTCCAAGCCCATCACCAGCGAGCTGGGCGGCGTCGCCCCCATCATCGTCTTGCCGGGCGCGTGGAGCCGCCGGGACCTGCGCTACCAGGCGGAGCATGTCGCCACCCAGCGGCTGCACAACGGCGGCTACAACTGCATCGCCGGCCAGGTCGTCGTCCTCAGCCGGGACTGGGCGCAGAAGGAGCAGTTCCTGGTCGAGCTGCGGGCGGCGATCGGCCGCACTCCGGCCCGGCCGGCCTGGTACCCCGGCAGCGACGGCCGCGTCGACGACGCCGTCGTCGCGTATCCGGGCGCCGAGCGCCTCGGTGACGGTGGACGCCTCCTGGTCGTCGTCGGCACGGATGACCCGTCGGCCATCTGCTCGACCGAGACGTTCTCGCCCGTACTCGGCGTGATCGAGCTGCCCGGGACCGGAGCCGCGTTCCTGGACGCCGCCGTCGAGACCGTCAACCGGGATTTCCTCGGCACCCTGGGCGCCAACATCATCGCGGAGCCGCGCACGGTCAAGAGCCTGGGCGCCGGGTTCCGGGAGGCCGTGGCCCGGCTGCGGTACGGTACCATCGCCATCAACACCTGGACCGGCATCGGGTTCCTCACCGCCGCCGCACCGTGGGGCGCCTACCCGGGGCACACCATCGACGACGTGCAGAGCGGGATCGGGATCGTGCACAACGCCCTGCTGATCGACTCCCCGGAACGCACGGTCGTCCGCGGCCCGTTCCGCCCGTTCCCACACTCGGTGCTGCACGGCGAATTCGCCCTGTTCCCGAAGCCTCCGTGGTTCGTCACGTCCAGAAGCGCTGCCGCGACCGGACGCCTGCTCGCCGGGTTCGCCGCGCATCCGTCCTGGCTGCGGATGCCCCGGGTCTTCGCCTCCGCCTTCCGCGCCTGATTCCCTGCCCCACCCGCTGCACCCGTTCCACCCGTTCCACCTGTTCCACCTGTTCCACCTGCCGCCCATCAAAGGAGATAGCCGTGGTGTTCACCAGTCCGATTCCGGATGTCGAGATTCCAGACCTCAGCGTGTTCGAGTACCTGTTCGGTGGGATCCTCGAGGCGGACCTCGACCGGGTCGCCCTCATCGACGGCCCGTCCGGCACCGAGACCAGCTACCGCGGGCTGCTGGCGCAGATCAACGGCGTCGCCGGGGCACTCTCCGCCCGCGGCATCGTCGCCGGCGACGTCGTCGCGCTGCACTCGCCCAACGTGCCCGCGTTCGCCGCGGTCTTCCACGGCATCCTGCGCGCCGGCGCCACGGCCACGACCGTCAACGCCCTGTACACCGCCGAGGAGATCGCCGCCCAGTTGCGTGGATCGGGGGCGCGGCTGCTGTTCACCGTCTCGCCGCCCCTGCCACAGGCGCTGCGGGCCGCCGCGATCGCCGGCCTCGGCGCCGACCAGGTGATCGTGCTCGACGGCGCGCCCGGCCACGCCTCGCTCGCCGACCTGCTGCGGGAGGGACATCCGGCCCCCGCCGTCAGCATCGACCCGGCCACCCACCTGGCCGTGCTGCCGTTCTCCTCCGGCACCACCGGGCACCCCAAGGGGGTCATGCTCACCCACCGCAACCTCGTCGCGAACGTCGCCCAGTCGCTGCCGCTGCTGGGCGCGAAGCCCGACGACCGGGTGCTGGCCGTGCTGCCCTTCTTCCACATCTACGGGATGACGGTGCTGTTGAACATCGCGCTGGCCGGCCGGGCGAGCCTGGTCACGATGCCGCGGTTCGACCTGCCCGATTTCCTGCGCTTCATCCAGGACTACCAGGCCACCTACGTCTTCATCGCGCCGCCGATCGCGGTGGCCCTGGCGAAGCATCCGCTGGTCGACGACTACGACCTCTCGAGTGTGCACACCATCTTCTCCGGGGCTGCCTCGCTGAACCACACCCTCGGCGCGGCCGTGGCCGAGCGGCTGAACTGCCGGGTGCGGCAGGGCTACGGGATGAGCGAGATGAGCCCGGTCTCGCACGCCATCCCGCTGGACCGCGGGGACATCCCGCTGGACTCGGTGGGGCTGACCCTGCCGAACATCGAATGCAAGCTGATCGACCCGGAGACCGGCGCCGAAATCCACCAGCCGGCCGAGGGTACCAGCGCGCCGGGCGAACTGCTCTGCCGGGGCCCGAATATCATGCTCGGCTACCTCGGCAACGACGAGGCCACCGCCGAGACCCTCGACGCCGACGGGTTCCTGCACACCGGCGACATCGCCACGGTCAGCGCGGAGGGCTTCGTCACGATCGTCGACCGGCTCAAGGAGCTGATCAAGTACAAGGGCTACCAGGTGGCCCCGGCGGAGCTCGAGGCGCTGCTGCTCGGGCATCCGTTGATCTACGATGCCGCGGTGATCGGAGTTCTGGACGACGCGGGCGAAGAGGTGCCGAAGGCCTTCGTGGTGCTCCAGCCGAATGCCCAGCTCACCGGCGACGAGGTGATGGCCTTCATCACCGGGCAGGTGGCGCCGCACAAGAAGGTGCGCCGGGTGCAGTTCACCACCCAGATCCCGAAGTCGTCGTCGGGCAAGATCCTGCGGAAGGACCTCCGCGCCGCGGAAGCCCTGCTGGCCACGGAAGGCGTGCCGGCCGCCGAGGCGCTGCTGTGAAGCGCGAGAGTCCCAGCATCGAGACGTTCGACTACGTGATCGTGGGGGCCGGGTCGTCCGGTTCCGCCCTCGCCGAGCGCCTCAGCGCCGACGGACGGTCCTCGGTGCTGCTCCTGGAGGCCGGGCCGGTCGACCGGAAAGCGGAGATCCACATCCCCGCGGCTTTCTCCCAGCTGTTCCGCTCCGGCCTCGACTGGAACTACGACACCGTGCCGCAGCCCGCGCTGGGCGGCCGAAGCGTCTACCGGCCGCGCGGCAAGGTACTCGGCGGGCCGTCGTCGATGAACGCCATGATGTGGGTGCGCGGTTTCGCCGCGGACTACGACCACTGGGGCGACGTCGCCGGGCCGGACTGGTCCTGGGCCGGTCTGCTGCCCTATTTCCGCCGGGTCGAGCGGGTCGCCGGGCCGACGGATGCCTCCCACGGCCGCCGCGGTCCCGTGCGCGTGCAGCACCAGCGCAGCCCGCGCTCCCACACCGGGGCCTTCCTCGCGGCCGCGGCCGAATTGGGCCTCACCGTCGAGGCCGCGAACGCGGCCCAGCCGGAGGGGTTCAGCCAGACCATGGTCACCCAGCGTCGCGGCTCCCGGGTCAGCACCGCCGACGCCTATCTCAAGCCCGCCCGATCGCGGCGAAACCTCACGGTGCGCACCGGTGCGCACGCCACCCGCGTGCTGTTCGAGGGCACGCGCGCGATCGGGGTGGAGTACCTGCGGGGCGGCAGCCTGTGCCGGGTCCTGGCCCGTGAGGAGACCGTGCTCAGCGGCGGGGCCGTGAACACGCCCCAGCTGCTGATGCTCTCGGGCATCGGCGACGCCGAACAGCTGGGCCGGCTCGGCATCGCCGTGGTCGCGCACGCCCCGGAGGTCGGTGCGAACCTGCGCGACCACCTGCTCTCCGGGCTCGTCGCCGAGACCACCGGCGACACGCTCCTCACCGCCCAGAAGCCGGGCGAGATCGGGGCCTACCTGTTGCGACGGCGAGGCATGCTCACCTCGAATGTGGCCGAGGCCTACGGCTTCCTCCGCACCCGCCCTGACCTGGCCCTGGCCGACATCGAGATCATCTTCGCCCCGGTCGCCTACGTCGGCGAGGGCCTCGTGCCCACGCCCGCCCATGGGCTGACCGTCGGCGCCATCCTGCTGCAGCCGAAGAGCCACGGCCAGGTCACGCTCGCCTCCGCGGGCCCGCTCGAGAAGGCCCTGATCGACCCGCGCTACCTCAGCGACCCTGAGGGAGCCGACCGGGCCACGCTGCTGGCCGGGCTCTCCTGGTGCGAACGGCTGCTGCAGGCCCCCGCACTGCACGCCGCCACGACCGGCCGGCTGATCATGCCCACCGACAGCGCCGCACTGAGCAGCGCCGACCGGCTGGCGCGGGCCCTCGACGACCACGCCCACACCCTGTACCACCCGGTCGGAACGGCCCGGATGGGCGCCGACCCGGCATCGGTCGTGGACCCGGAGTTGCGTGTGCGCGGCGTCGACGGCCTCCGCGTGGCCGATGCGTCGATCATGCCGATGATCATTCGCGGCCACACCAACGCGCCCGCCATCGTGATCGGCGAGAAGGCCGCCGACCTCCTCCTCGGCGCCCGCGGCCAGGCCCGCCCGGCCCGCCGCGACAGTGCCCGTTCCGTCCCCGAGTGACCGGCCTAGCGGGCACTCTCGACCGGAAAGGTGACACGGCAGGGCGGCGGGGTGGCGGGCGGCTACCAGCGCGGGTGGATCTGGTCGCGCAGCATCCGGTCGTAGATGTCCTGCACGCCCTCGTTGAATGCGAGGCTCAGTTCGGGCAGCGAGCCGCCCGCGGCGTTGCCCCGCGCCTGCTGCACTGACCTGGCGCCCGGGATGACGGCGCTGACGCCGCCGATCCGGGCCACCCAGGCCAGTGCTGCCTGGGCCGGGGTGAGGCCCTCCGGCACCAGGGCCGCGAACTCGGCTGCGGCTGTCAGGCCCGTCTCGTAGTCGACACCCGAGAACGTCTCGCCCACGTCGAAGGCGCTGCCGTCCCGGTTGTAGTTGCGGTGGTCGTTGGCCGCGAAGGTGGTCTCCCGGGTGTACTTGCCGGTGAGCAGGCCGCTTGCGAGCGGGACCCGGGCGATGATGCCGACCCCGGCGGCGCGCGCGGCGGGCACGACGGCATCCAGCGGCTTCAGCCGGAACGCGTTGAGGATGATCTGCACGGTGGCCAGCCCCGGCCGCCCGATGGCGGCGAGCGCCTGGTCGCAGGTCTCGACGCTGACCCCGTAGGCGGCGATCGCGCCCTCGGCGACGAGGGTGTCCAGGGCGTCATAGACCTCGTCGGACTCGATCACGGCGCTGGGCGGGCAGTGCAACTGCACGAGGTGCAGGGTGTCCTGACCGAGGTTGGAGCGGGACCGGTCGATCCAGGCCCGGAAGTTGGCCAGCGTGTAGTTCTCGGCCAGCTGGTCGACCCGGCGGCCCATCTTGGTGGCCACCGTGATGGTGTCCCCGGCGCTGCTGCCGGCCAGGAACCGCCCGATGATCTGCTCGCTGCGTCCGTCGCCGTAGACGTCGGCGGTGTCGAAGAAGGTGACGCCGGCATCGACGGATGCCGCGAGCACCGCGGTCGCGTCGGCCTCCGACACATCGCCCCAGTCCGCTCCGAGCTGCCAGGTGCCCAGCCCGATCACGGAGACGGTTCGGCCGGTTCTTCCCAGGGTGCGTGTGTCCATTCCCCCAGCCTAATCACGGGGGTCGGGGCTCCGCACGGCCGCGGCCGGCTCAGCCGGCTCCGCGTGGTCGATCACTCCGACGAGCGCCCGGGCCAGGCGCGGGCGGATGAGGTGGTCGTTGGCTTCCACCCGGTGCATGGTGACGTGGCGCATCCGTTCGATCACCGTCATGCTGCCCGGCGCGATGAACGCGTCCAGGGTGCCGTAGACCACGTCGACGGGCAGCCGCAGGCTCGCGATGTCGCTCACCAGGGTCTGGCTCTCGATGCAGTTCTCCAGTGACTTCACGAACGGCGTCCAGTTGCGCTCGGTGAGTTCGAAGATGCCACGGGGCAGGACCCGGGTGATGATCGCCGCGTTGGCGAGGGTGAACTCCTTGTTCAGCCGCAGGAAATCGTAGGCGCGCAGGTAGGCGCCCACCCGGGCCCGCACCCAGCGGTCGCCGATCTCGGTCGGTGACAGGTACACCGGTGGCCCCACGAGCACCACCCGGGACACCCGTGTGTGGCGTGAGGAACGGGTGCGGGGCAGCGACGCGAAGCGGGCCACGATCAGGCTGCCGAGCGAATGGCCTACCAGGATGAACGGCTCGCGCAGCTTCAGCGAGCGGATCGTGGCGTCCAGCGATCCGACGTGGTCTTCGAGCTGGTACTCGCACCCGTCGGGGGCCGGCGATCCCCCGAAGCCGAGGATGTCGAGCGCGATCACGCGGTGGCTCCCCGCGAGCAACGGCACGACCTCCCGGAACGTCTCCGACGAGGAGGCGATGCCGTGCACCAGGATCACGACCGGGCCGGTCCCCTCATCGGTCGCGATGTGCAGGAGCGGCGGGCGGCGGGATCCGAGCCGTTCGGTCAGGTCCGCCCACCAGGTCATGGTTCCAGTATGGTCGGGTCGCGGCGGGAGCATCGAGACTGGATCGTGATTCGACGGCACCGGCCGCAGTCATACAGTGAGGCCATGAAGCGTTTATCCGTGACCTCCGCGGTACTCCTCACCGTCCTCCTCCTGGCCGGATGCTCCGTCCCGGGCGCTTCCACCAGCTCCGACCCGACGAGTGCGGGGTCCGGCTCCTCCTCGGATCAGTCCGGCAAGTCGGATCAGTCCGGCACGTCGGTTCAACCCGGCGAGGCCGGGGCCCCGGACGGCAGCACCGGCAATGTCACCTCCGAGAACCGGGACGTGATCACCACCGGATCGGTGTCCATCACCGTGGAGGACCCGATCACGTCCGCGCAGGATGCCGTCACCATCACGGAGCAGGCCGGCGGACGCATCGACAGCCGCACCGAGAACCCGGCCACCGACAACCAGCCGGCCAGTGCGAACCTCGCCCTGCGCATCCCGTCCGACGCGCTCGACCGCACCCTCGCCGAGCTGAAGAAACTCGGCACCGTGAATTTCGTGTCGCTCAATGCCTCGGACATCACCCAGCAAACCCGGGACCTGGACGCACGCATCACCTCGTTGCAGACATCCGTCGATCGCCTCCTCACCCTGATGGAACAGGCCACCAGCACCACCGACCTGATCGCGATCGAGAGCGCCCTGGCAGCCCGGCAGAGCGAACTCGAGGGGCTGCAATCCCAGCGCGATTACCTCGCCGATCAGGTTGATTTCTCGACCATCACCCTCGACCTGTACTCAACCGGCACCGTCGCCCCCGGCTCGCCGGATGATTTCTGGACCGGAATCGTGGCCGGCTGGAACGCCCTCGTGGCGGCCCTGGCGGCCGCGATGGTCGGCGTCGGCTTCGCGCTTCCGTGGCTGCTGGCCCTGTCCCTCGTCGCCGCGATCGTCGGCCTCGTCGTCTGGTTGTCGACGCGGAGGCACAAGCCTGTTTAGGCTGGAGAACGTGATGACGTCCGCCAGCCCCTCCCCCCTCGGCGACGAGCTCCTTCTGCGCATCCGGTCCCGCGCCGCCGGCCACGACCGCGACAACACCTTCCCCGCCGACGATCTGGCCGATCTGACCGCCGCCGGCTACCTCAGAGCCCTGGTTCCGCTCGAATTCGGCGGCCTCGGCCGCAGCCTGCACGAGGTGGCCCGCGACCAGATCCGGCTCGCCGCCCACGCCCCGGCCACGGCCCTCGCCGTCAACATGCACCTGGTCTGGACGGGCGTGGCCCTCACCCTGCACGCCCGCGGCGACGACTCGCTCTCGTTCGTCCTGCGCGGGGCCGTCGCCGGCGAGGTCTTCGGGTTCGGCGTCAGCGAGCCCGGCAACGACCTGGTGCTCTCCGGGTCGATCACCACCGCCTCCCCGCACGACGGCGGCGGCTACCGGTTCACCGGCACCAAGATCTTCACCACCCTCTCCCCCGCCTGGACCCAACTGGGAACCATGGGCCTGGACACGGCGTCCCCCGACGGCCCGAAAATCGTGTGGGCCTTCATCGACCGCACCGACCCGGGCGTCAGCCAGAAAGACGACTGGGACACCCTGGGGATGCGGGCCAGCCAGAGCCGCAGCACCGTGCTCGAGGGCGCAGAGGCCCGCCCGGACCGGGTCTTCCGCCGCCTCGACCCGGGTCCCAACCCGGACCCCCTGATCTTCGCCATCTTCGCCAACTTCGAGATCCTGCTCGCCGCCGTGTACACCGGCATCGGCCGCCGCGCGGTCGAACTGGCCGTGGACGCCGCCGGGCGGCGAACCTCCCTGAAGAACGACGGCCGTACCCTGGCGCAGGACCCCGACATCCGCTGGCGGGTCGCGGACGCCGCGATGATGATGGATGGCCTGTACCCCCAGGTCGATGCCCTCGCACACGACGTCGACGCCGGCGTCGATCACGGCCGCCAGTGGTTTCCGCTGCTGTCCGGGCTCAAGCACCGCGCCACCGAAACGGCCAGGCAGGTCGTCGACCAGGCCCTGCGGGTGAGCGGCGGCTCGTCCTACTTCGCCGGCAACGAGCTCGGGCGGTTGTACCGCGACGTGCTCGCCGGCATCTTCCACCCCTCCGACGCCGAATCCGCACACGCCACCGTGGCCGCAGCCTGGCTGGGTCCGCTCGATGTCTGACGTCACGCGCGCGATCAACGTCTTCGACAGCGCCGCCTACACCCGCTCGGTCCTGGACCTCACCATGCGGCTCGCGGAGGTCATCTTCGCGGCCGGCGCCGGCGCGGAAGACGCCACAGCCGCGATGGAGGCGATCACCCGCGCCTACGGGCTCAAGGGCACCGAGGCCAACGTCACCCACACGATCATCGCCCTCACCCACGAGGACCCGGCCACGCACGAGTCCATCACCCGCAGCCGGAACGTCAAGTACCGGTCCCTGAACTACGGCAAGCTGACGGCGACGTCCGAGTTGATCGCCGAAATCCTGGACTCGCCGCCGGATGTCGCCGAGGCCCGCAAACGGCTGGCCACCATCGTCAGCGCCAAACCCCAGGTGCCCGCGCTGTACCGCCGGCTGGGCTGGAGCCTCGTCGGCGCCGGTGCCGCGGTGCTGATCGGCGGCGGGCCGGTGGTCTTCATCGCCGCCTTCGTCGCCACCTTCTTCATCGACCTGATCACGGCGTCGCTGGACCGGCGGCAGGTTCCGGTGTTCTACCAGAACGTGGTCGGCGGGGCCATCGGGCCGATCGTGGCGGCGATCGTGGCCCTGATCGATTCCTCGGCGAACCCGTCCCTCGTGGTCATCGCGACCATCATCATGCTCCTCGCCGGCGTCACCACGTTCGGCGCGGTGCACGACACCCTGTCCGGCTTCTACCTGACCGGCACCGCCCGCATGATGGAGGCTCTGCTGATCACCGGCGGACTCGTCACGGGCGTGGCCGGGGCATCGCTGTTGCTGGCCCGGTTCGGGCTTCAGCTGCGCGTCGATGCCAACCTGACGCCGACCCTGGCCAACCTGCCGGTGCTGCTGGCGGCATCCGTCGTCATCGTCGTGGGCTTCGGCCTCGCCGTGCAGGTGCCCTGGCGGGCGTTCTGGGTGGTCTGCCTCCTCGGCGCCGTCGCCGAGTTCCTGTACCTGGCCGGCGCGAGCGCGGGTTTCGGCCTGGTCTGGTCGTCGGCGCTGAGCGCCCTTGGCGTGGGCCTGCTGGCCGCGATCGCGGCGCGGCTCGTGCGCACTCCCCCGCTGGTGATCGTGGTCTCGGCGCTCGTTCCGCTGGTGCCGGGCCTGATCCTGTTCCGAGGCCTGCTGCAGCTCTCCGACGGCAACATCGATGGGCTGCTCAGCATGCTCACCGCCGGGGCCGTGGCTGCGGCGCTGGCGGCCAGCGCCATCCTCGCCCAGTACGTGGTGCAGTTCGTCTGGGGCCCGGCCCGCAGGCTGCAGCGCCGGTTCGTGGGCCCGCTGATGGCGCTGCCCGTGCGGCTGGGCCGTGGCCCCGGCACACGGATCTAGCCGGTAAACCGACCGTCGACGGGCCCGCTCGAGATGTTCGCCTAGTTGGGGATATCCGCCTCGTCCTGGTCGTCGTAGACGTCTTCGGCGAAGCGGTACGGGATCGGCTCCGCGGTCTCGTGGCCGATCCGGAAGCGCCGACGAATGGTTTCCCCGTCCTCGGTGGCCTCGAGGACGACTTCCCGCTGGTACGCCCCATTGACGTACTCGAGTTCGCGGGGCGTGCCGGCCGCGATCACATTCGGGCCGTAGAAGATCGCCTGATAGGTGGCCTTGTCGTTCATGTGTGGTCCCTCTCTGCCGGATGGGGCCGTCCCGTTCGCCGGGGCGACTCGCCGGCCCCAGCCTACGACCGACCGGGGAGCTTGCACAGGGGGAGGCGACGGGCCTCGAGTGGGAAGGTGCCGTTTGGCGGCAACCCGCGTATGGTCGGAGTCACGGTGCCGCTGGGGCTCGGTTCGAAGGAGTACACATGGCTGACAAATCACCCAAGAAGGACGCATCCAAGAAGGTTGCCGGAAAGTCGTTGAAGGAGAAGCGTGCCGACAAGCACGCCAAGGCCAACGAAACGACCGAGAAGGCACGCAAGGCCTAGCGCCTGCTCCACGATTAAACTCAGGGTGTTGCCGCTGTAACCGCGGCAACACCCTTTTTCGTTCCGAAAGGACCCGCTGATGACCCTTCCTGTCGTGGAGACCCGGGTGTGCTACCCGTCCGGGCATACCGAGACCGCAGCGACCGTGCTGCACGTCGAACCGCGCGCCGACGGCCGGCTCGCGGTGCTGCTCGACACCACCACGGTGCACCCGGTGGATGCCGGCTGGCCGGACCAGGGACCCGATCGGGCCGTGCTGCGCGCCCCGCGGCTCGCGGCCGAGCTGCCGGTAGTGGACTGCATCGTCGGGGCGACCGACGGCTCGTCTCTCTACCTGGGCGGGGACATCCCGGTACCCAAGGGAACGCCCGGGTGGGCCTTCGTCGTCGCGCATCTCGTCGAGGGGCCGGCCGCTCCGGCCGAGGGCGACACCGTCGAGGTCGCCGTCGACGCCGGGTACCGGCAGCGGATGTCCGCGGGCCACACCATCTGCCATCTCGCCTCGCTCGCGCTCAACCGGGCTCTTTCCGACCGGTGGAAGAAGGAGGCGCGCCCCGACGCCCTCGGCAACCCCGACTTCGACGGCTCCGCCATCGACGTGTCCCTGATCGGGGAGAACGGATCGGTCGACACGTACCGGCTCGGCAAGTCCCTGCGGCGCAAGGGCTTCGTCACCGAGGGGTTCGTCGAGGCCCTGCCGGAGATCGAGGCGGCCGTGAACGCCGCCCTGGCCGAGTGGGTGGCCTCTGGCGCGACCGTGCGCGTCGACGCCGACGGGCCGGGACTCACCGACCGCCGGTACTGGGTCTGCGAGCTGCCGGGCCGGAGCGCCCGGATCCCGTGCGGCGGCACGCACGTCACGTCCCTGGCCGGACTGGGGGCCGTGCGCGTGCGGCTGTCGACGACCGACGCGGACGGCACGACCGTGCTCACGATGGAGACCGTCGCCGGCTGACCGTAGACCGGCTAGACGGCCGCGGTTTCCGGCCGGGGAGTCATCGCGGAGATCAGTTCGTAGGCAACGTGGGACGCCGCGACGGCCGTGATCTGCGCGTGGTCATAGGCCGGTGCCACCTCGACGACGTCGGCGCCCACCAGGTTGACGTTGCCGAAGGCCCGCAGGATCGCGAGCAGCTCACGGCTGGTCAGCCCTCCTGCCTCCGGCGTGCCGGTGCCGGGGGCGTGGGCCGGATCGAGCACGTCGATGTCGACGGACACATAGACCGGGCGGTCGCCCAGACGGGCCAGCATCCGTGTGACCACACCGGCGACACCCTCGGTCTCGATCTCGTGCGCGCCGATGATCGCGAAGCCGAGCCGGGCATCGTCGGTGAGGTCCTGCCGGCTGTAGAGCGGGCCGCGGATGCCGATGTGCAGGCTCGCGGTCAGGTCGATCAGGCCTTCCTCGGACGCCCGCCGGAACGGCGTGCCGTGCGTGATCGGGGCGCCGAAGTAGGTGTCCCAGGTGTCGAGGTGGGCGTCGAAGTGCACGACGGCGACGGGTCCGTGTTTGGCGGCGACCGCGCGCAGGAGCGGCAGGGCGATGGTGTGGTCGCCTCCGATCGTGACCAGACGGGTTCCGTCGGCACCGAGTTCCCGGGCAGCAGCTTCGATCTGGCCGACGGCTTCCTCGATGCTGAACGGGTTGGCCACGATGTCACCGGCATCCACGACCTGCTGCGCGGCGAACGGTTCGACGTCCTGCACCGGGTTGTACGGGCGGAGCAGGCGCGAGGCCTCACGCACGTGGGCCGGGCCGAACCGGGCCCCCGGCCGGTAGCTGACGCCGGTGTCGAACGGGACGCCCACGACCGCGATGTCCGCGTGCCCCACATCCTCCAGGCGAGGCAGGCGCGCGAAGGTCGCGATCCCCGCATAGCGCGGTGAGAGGCTCGCGTCAGACGGGCCAATGGGCTGGGGGCTCTGCGGCATCGTGTCCCTTTCGTGGTGCGTAATAGTGACCATTAGACAACACAATGTGCTCATTGGGCAAGAAACGTCGTCTTCTGCGGCCGCGACCGGTCACGGAGCGGGAGCCAGCACCCAGAGAACTTCGCAATCGACGTCGGCCGAGGCATTGCGCCAGGTGTGCGGATCCCGCCCCCGGAAGGTCATGGCGTCCCCGGCCTCGAGCGTGGTCACCTCCGCGGCGACCACGAGCTGGAGTGAGCCACGCAGAACGTAGACGAACTCGGTGTCGCAGTCAAGGACGTACAGGTCCGCTCCGGCCGAGCCGGTGGGCTCGATCAGCGAGTGAATGACCCGCACCTGCGTCTCATTGCTGGGCGTCAGGAGTGATTCCTGCGCCCCTCGCCCGCCGAAGTTGATCGGGGCACCCTGGCCGGCGCGCACGACCTGCGTCGGGGGCGCCTCGAACAGTTCGCCGACCCGCAGGCCCACGGCATCACAGATGGCCACCAGCGTCGCCACGGAGGGAGACACCTGGTCGCGTTCCAGCCGGCTGATGAACCCCTGGGTGATGCCGGCACTGATCGCGACGGCCTCGAGCGTCAGGCCCTTGTTCAAGCGGGCCGCGCGGAGTCGAGGTCCGATCGGAACCTGACGAACCATGTCTCTTCCCCTACATCTCGATCTGCATCGCGACCGCCCGCACCGGCGCACCGTCGGCTGCCTCAAAGGCTATCGGCAGAAGCGAGATGAACGGATCCGGGAAGTCGATCGCGGCCAGGTTGGTCAGGTTCTCACTGATCACGCCCGCCACGTCGGCGATGAGGTGGTGCACGGGAAAGCCTTCACCCGGATGCGCGGCGTCCGGAGTCTCGTCGATGTTGCCCGCGTCGATCCCGAACGTGCGCACCCCTAGCTCGAGCATTCGCCGGCAGGCATCCGGGTCGAGGAAGGGGTTCTCGAAGTAGGTGTCGGTGCCGTAGTGCCGGCTCCAGCCCGTGTGCAACAGCACGATCACCCCGGCCTCCAGCCGGTCGGCGACGGGCGCGACGTGCTCCCAGGTGATCCGGCCGCGCGCCCCGACATCCCGGGCGTCGACGATCACGCCGCGCCCGACGAACCGCTCGAGCGGGAGCTCGTCGATTCTGGGCGCATTCTCGTCGAAGTGGTATGGCGCGTCCACGTGGGTTCCGGTCTGGGACCCCATGCTCACGCTCAGCAGGTTGAAGCCGTCTCGTGCGATCGTGCTGTGCACCTCGAGGCGCGCGACGGGGTCACCCGGATACACCTGGGTGCCGGCGTTCACGACCACGGAGAGATCAACGATCCGTTTTGTCTTCATAGTCAAAAACTATTGCACACCAGACAAGTTAGCGGCTAGTGTCTACCCAACTTGGTGCACAATCCTCCGCCACCCCTCCTCCCCCGAACTCCGCCGCCCCCTCGGTGTATCCAGAAGGAACCTCAGATGAGCAAGCACAACAGTGTCGGCCCTGTGCCAGCGCCCTCGACCGACGATGACGTCACCCTCGACACCGTGACCCTCAACGCCCGGCCGAAGGCCACCGAGGTCGAGACCCACGGCATCGACACCATTCCCGACGCCGACCGCCACTCGACCTGGCTGGACCTTCTCCGCATCCAGTTCGGCGGCGCGAACACGTTTGCCACCGTCCTCCTGGGCACCTTCTCGATCGGTCTCGGCCTCTCCTTCTGGCAGGCCGTCCTCGCGACCATCACGGGTGTGCTTCTCGGCACGGTCTTCCTGATGCCGATGGGCCTCTTCGGCCCGAAGACAGGCACGAACAACGCCGTCTCGTCCGGCGCCTTCTTCGGCGTGAAAGGTCGCGTGGTCGGATCGTTCCTGTCGCTCCTGACCGCCGTCGCCTTCTACTCGATTTCGGTCTGGGTCAGCGGCGACGCCCTCGTCGGGGGGCTCTCCCGGCTCGCCGGGATCCCCGATTCCATCGGCCTGCGCACGGTTGTCTACGCGGTGATCGGTGTCATCGTCATCGTGGTCGTCGTCTACGGGTACCAGTTCATGCTCCTGGTGAACAAGACCGCCGTGACCGCGAACACGGCGCTGATCCTGCTGGCGATCGTGGCGTTCTCCGGCACCTTCGACGCCGGCTATGACCCCGGCCCCGACGCCTACCTCCTGGGCGGCTTCTGGCCGACGTTCGTGGCCGCCGCCCTCATCGTGATGTCCAATCCGATCTCGTTCGGAGCCTTCCTCGGCGACTGGACCCGGTACATCCCGAAGAACACCCCGCCGCGCAAGCTCTTCCTGGCCACGTTCCTCGGGCAGCTGCTGACCCTGATCCCGTTCCTGTTCGGCGTCGCCACGGCCACCATTGTGGCCGGCGAGGCCGACTACGTCTTCGCCCTGATCCAGGCGTCCCCGGTCTGGTACGCGCTGCTCCTGATGGTGGTCGCCTTCATCGGCGGCCTCTCGACCGGCACCACCTCCCTCTACGGCACCGGCCTCGACTTCTCCTCGGTGTTCCCGCGGTTCAACCGGGTCCAGGCCACGATCGGCATCGGCGTGGTGGCCTTCTTCTTCATCCTGACCGGGCGGATCTTCTTCGACCTCCTCGGGGCGGTCAACGCCTTCGTGGGAGCCATCATCGTGATGACCACCCCGTGGATGGTGATCATGGGAATCGGCTATTTCGTGCGTCGCGGCCACTTCAGCTCGCGCAACCTCCAGGTCTTCAACCGCGGTGAGATCGGCGGCATCTACTGGTTCAACGCCGGTGTCAACTGGCGAGGAATGGTGGCCTGGCTCGGTGCCGCGTTCATCGGTCTGCTGTTCGCCAACTACCCGCCCGTGATCGTCGGCCCGTTCCGGGACCTCGGCGGCGGAGTCGACCTCAGCCTGGTCGCGGCGATCATCGCCAGCGCCGCGCTGTACCTCGGTGCCCTGTGGATCTTCCCGGAGCCCCGCCACGCCTTCGGACCGGACGGCCCCCGGCTCGTTCCCTGCACGGACAGGGACACCATGGAGATCGAGACGGACCACGGCTCGACGGCGGCGAAGGTCGCCGCCGCGCGGCTCGCCGCCGAGACACGGGGCTGAACCGTGCCGACCGGACTCGAGAGGAGCGCACTGGCCGCAGCCACCGCGATCGTCGACAACTTCGCGAACCACCGGCGTGAGGCCTACTTCGCGGCTTTCGCGCCCGAGGCCACGTTCATCTTCCACTCCGAGCCGGCCAGGGTCGAGTCCCGCGCAGCCTACGAGGAACTCTGGGCGGGCTGGGAGCGTGACTCCGGCTGGCGCGTGCGGTCCTGCACGTCGACCGGCGCTCGAATTCAGCTCTTCGGCAGCGTCGCGGTCTTCACCCATGACGTCGAGACGGTGGTCGAGGTGGACGGGACCGAAGAGACACTGCATGAACGCGAGTCCATCGTCCTCGAGTCTCGGAACGGCGGCTGGATCTGCGTGCACGAACACCTGTCCGCCGCACCCGCGAGCGCGTAATCGCCGACCGCCCTGCCCGAAGTTCCCTGGCGGGGCGGGTCAGCGGGATCAGGACGGGACGCCGGGAACGACCAGCCGCTCGACCGCCTCCGCCCCGCGAATCTCGCGCAGCAACTTCAGGATGCGGTCGACGACCTTAGTGGACACCCCCGGGCACACGATGCTGTGCGACCCGAGCTCGCCCAGGCCCCCGGCCCGCACCCGGATCACCGCCCAGCCGACGTCGGCCAGTGCGTCATCCTTCTCCCGGTCCGATGCCTCCTTCAGGCCGCGGTGCGAGGTGCCGTCCCGACCGGGGTCGTCGTACTCGATCGCGACCTTCAGCGCGGGGATGATGATGTCCGGCCAGACCTCCGGCTTGCCGAAAAACGTGCGGCTGATGCGCACCGCGTTGACCCGGTGCGGCAGACGGATGCGCTCACCCAGCAGCATCCGCAGCCGCTGTTCCGTCATGGACGTGCCCAGCTTGAGTCCGGGCTTCATGAACGGCACGCCGCCCTCGAACCGGGCAGCAGGAGCTTCCGCGTTGGCCCGGCACTTCGGGCAGCCGGAGCCGGTCAGGGCCGCGCGCACGGAGGCGACGTAGCGGGAGTGGCCGCGATCGCAGATCCAGTCGTACTCCGCTCCGAGGCGGGTTTCCCGCTCGAGGGCGGTCCGTCGACCCGAGGCCACCTTGCGCAGGAGCTGTGCGCGGCTGCGTTTCGTCTCGGCGAGCAGCATGCAGAGCGGGCATTCCCGCTGCAGGGTGATGCGGGCATCCGTCGCCGCAGCCCCGTGTCCGCAGCGAAAGCGCACGGAGGTGCCGGCATCTGGTCTTCCCGTCGCGCCGCCCCCCGAACCGCCCTCGCCGCGTCCGGGCACCGTCTCCTCCTGCCCCGCCGTGATCCTCATGCGTTCACGCTAACCCCGGGCACTGACACGAGGCCCGGAACACGAAAATGCCCGGCAGACCACAATCTGGTCTGCCGGGCATTTCTCATCGGTGGAGCTAAGGAGATTCGAACTCCTGACCTTCTCATTGCGAACGAGACGCGCTACCAACTGCGCCATAGCCCCCAACCGCTTATGCAGAATATCACGCGCGGGCGACGAGTTTCGCCGCCGGGCCGTCAAGAGCGCGAAAAGCCCGGAAGGAACCGGCCGATCAGCCGACGGCGCGGCGCCGACGGAGCACGTCGTCGAGATCGCTCATGCCGGGCGCGGTCTCCCCGACGACACCCATCGACGCGAACCGGCTGGTCGCGGCCTCCGGCGAAGCCGCCTCACGAGCAACGCCCTCACGGGCCGCTGACGGCCGTTTGAGCGGGGTGGCGGCCACGACGAGCTGGGCGGCCCGGCGGGCCACCTCCGCTTCGGCAGCTGCCTGGCGCAGTTCCGCTGCGGCCTCCACGGAGGCCATCGCGGCCTGGGCGACGGAACCGCGCGAGAGGTGCATCGGCAACGGCAGCGGCTGCGGCGTCCAGCTGGCGGCCACGACCGGCGTTTCCTCGAGCTGCACGGGTTCAAACATCTGCCCGACCCGGGACGCCGCCGTGGACGCGCCGGAACCGATTCCTGCGGTGCGCGCCTCGTGGGCCCGTCGAGCGGTGCGGGCCAGGCGCGAGAGAGTGCCGACGGCGAGGGATGCCAGCACAAGACCGCCCAGTAGCAGCGACCCCGAGCCGCCTGAGGCGAGCGTGAACGCTCCGGAGACGAACAGGACGACCCCGGTCAGCAGGAACAGGGATGTCACCGCGCGAACCCGGCGCAGGCGGCTGGCCTTGCCGGCCGCCCGGGATGCGGCGGGGCGGGATGCGGCGGGGCGGGCAGAAACTTGAGCGGAGGCCTGTGCTGCAGCGGCCTGAGCCGCGGCTGCACGGTCCGCAGCGGAACGCGCCGCGGCGGCGCGCCGGGCGGCGGCCGCGGCATCCGTCACGGCCTTGGCCTCGGCTCGGGCGTCGTCCTCGGCCTGGGCCAGCAGTTTGCGCTGGGTGACCACGGTGCGCGCGTTCGCTTCGAGGCGAACCTCCTGCGGCACTTCGGACGTCTCGGCCAGGATCCGCAGGGTCTGCTGGAGGCGCACGGCGTTACGTTCGGTGGTCAGGTATTGCCGTCGTCGCGCCCAGGTCGGCATCAGGTACGTCACCCACAGGGCAGCGGCGACCGCGATCATGACTCCCCCGCCCAGGACCTCGCTACTCATGATCTCTAAGGTAGGAGTAGCGGGGGCTTCCGGGGGTGATTACCGAGGGTGTGTCATCGAACATTCGCGGCGTCATCGATCGCTCACGGCCAGCGGATGCGCGGCCGCGGCGAGGTCGGTCGGCGTCACCCGGGCGGCGCCGGGCGAAACCAGTCCCGACTGCCAGCGAGTCAGCACGCCCTGGCGCACTTCCTCGGCCACCAGGGCGAAGCAGAAGTGATCGCGCCAGTCGCCGTTGATGTGGATGTAACGGCGCCGCAGCCCCTCGTACCGGAAGCCGAGCTTCTCCACCACCCGCAGCGAGGGCGCGTTCTCGGGCCGGATGCAGATCTCCATCCGATGCAGACCCAGCTGGCCGAAGCAGTAGTCGGTCGCCAGCGCCACGGCGGTCGGCGTAATCGACTTGCCCGCGAATTCCTGGCCCACCCAGTACCCGATCGTGCCCGAGGACAAGGAGCCCCACGTGATCGACGACACGTTCAGCTGGCCGGCCAGCCGGCCCTCGTATTCGACCAGGAACGGCAGGCCGCTGCCGGTGCGGGAATGAGCGAGGAGACCACGGATGCTCGACCGGGTGTCGAAGGACATCGGCGCGTGCGGGTTCGTGGCTTCCCACGTGCGCAGCCAGCTCCGGTTCTCCATCAGGGAACGGTCGAGGGCCCTGTCATCCCGCACCCGAATCGGCCGCAGGGTGACGTGCCCGTCATGAAGCGTCGGTATCGCGATGGCCACAGCCTGCCCGTCTCTTCATACCCGAATGTTGTTCACCCAATCTACCCGCTTGGGGCTCAGTCGAGCGTCGCGACGAAGCCCTGCAGCCACGGCCGCAGGTCCGGGCCCAGGTCGTCGCGGTCGACGGCGAGCTGCACGATGGCCTTGATGTAGTCGAGGCGGTCGCCGGTGTCGTAACGGCGCCCGCGGAAGATGACGCCGTAGACGCCGCCGGTGGTCTCGGGGTTCACCGCCATCTTCTGCAGGGCGTCGGTGAGCTGGATCTCGTTGCCCTTGCCCGGGGCGGTGTGCTCGAGCACCTCGAACACGTCGGGGCGCAGCACGTACCGGCCGATGATGGCCAGGTTCGACGGGGCATCCGCGGCGTCCGGCTTCTCGACCAGGCTCGTCACCCGCACCACATCGGGGTCGTCGGTGGCCTCGACGGCGGCGGCGCCGTAGAGGTGGATCTGCGAGGGATCGACCTCCATCAGGGCGACGATGCTCGCGTTGCGCTTGCCCTGCTCGGCCAGCATCTTCGACAGCAGCGGGTCCCGGGCGTCGATGATGTCGTCGCCGAGCAGCACCGCGAACGGCTCGTTGCCCACGTGCATCTTGGCCCGCAGCACCGCGTGGCCGAGGCCCAGCGGGTCGCCTTGGCGCACGTAGTGGATGTCAGCGAGGTCGGTGGCGTGGTTGACCTTCGCGAGCCGGCTCTGGTCGCCCTTCTTCTCCAGGATCGCCTCGAGCTCGGTCATCCGGTCGAAGTGGTTCTCCAGGGCGTTCTTATTTCGCCCCGTGACCATCAGTACGTCGGGCAGGCCGGCGGCGACCGCTTCCTCGACGACATACTGGATCGCCGGCTTGTCGACGACCGGCAGCATTTCCTTCGGCATGGCCTTGGTGGCCGGGAGGAAGCGAGTGCCTAGCCCTGCGGCTGGAATAACGGCTTTGGTAATTGTTGTCCCCATGGCCCCTACGTTATCGGCATCTAGGATGACTTGTATGGACTCCGAGATCGGTCATCGAAAGCGGGCGCTCCGCGCCGAGTTGCGGGAGCGCCGCCAGAACATGACCTCGGTGGAGCGCGACGCCGCGACCGCCGGCTTTACCGCCAACCTGCAGAGCATCACGCTCGACCTGACGGCGCGTTCGATCTCCTGCTATCTGTCGGCCCGAAACGAGCCGAACACCCGCCCGTTCGTGAACTGGGCCGAGGCGCAGGGCATCCGGGTGCTGTTCCCCGTGTCCCGTGACGACGGCCTCCTCGACTGGACCGTCGGCGAGGACCAGACCGAGGTGGAGGGTCTCGCGGGCGTTCCGGAACCGGCCGGCGAGCTGCTCGGCCCGATCGCGATCAATGACGTCGACCTCATCGTGGTGCCCGCCGCGGCCGTGGACGCGACCGGCCTGCGCATGGGCTGGGGCCGTGGCTACTACGACAAGACCCTCGGTTCGATGGAGAAGTGCCCGCCGGTCTACGCGGTCATCTTCGACAACGAGTTCGTCGATGTGGTCCCCCGCGAGGTGCACGACCAGCCGGTCGACGGACTGGTCACTCCGACGCGGATCATTGCGTTCTGACCCGCGGTCTGACTCCTCGACGCCCCGTTGACGTCGCGTCCAGCCAAGACCGGTAAAATCTAGCGAAGCCATATACATAATCGGAGATTCGGCCAGCGGCCGCGTCCCACAGCCGGAGTTCCAGTGCCTACCTACTCTTACCGTTGCACCGAGTGCGACACCGCGTTCGACATCCAGCAAGCCTTCACGGACAACACGCTCACCGAATGCCCCACCTGCGGGGGCAAGCTCCGCAAGGTGTTCTCGTCGATCGGCGTGACGTTCAGCGGGTCCGGCTTCTACAGCAACGACTCCCGCTCGGATTCGAAGCGTTCCCTCGAGCGCTCGAGCCAGACGTCCGACAAGAAGTCCGAGAAGACGGCGGGTGGCGCCGAGAAGAAGACAGGCGAGAAGTCCGCGCCTGCTCCGGCGAAGGAGAGCGCGTCCTCCGCCGCGAAGACGACCTCCGGCCGCGCGAGCTCGGCCGCCCCGGCCGCCAAGTCCTCCTAGCCCTCCCAACCACAGGGTCTTCCTGCCCTTACGCTTTTATTCACTTTCCCACTCGCCATAGGCGCAGAACCAGCACGGAGTCAGACCATGATCCAGGGCTTCAAAGAATTCATCATGCGCGGCAATGTCATCGAGCTTGCCGTTGCCGTCGTCATTGGCGCCGCGTTCACCAAGGTGGTCAGCGCGATCGTCACGGGCATCTTCAACCCGCTGATCGCCGCGATATTCAACTCGGAGAGCCTTGCAAAAGCGATGGTGATCGGGCTTCCCGGCGGCGCCGAACTATCATTCGGGCTCGTGCTCGCGGCGGCCATCAACTTCCTCCTGGTCGCGGCCGTGGTCTACTTCGTGTTCGTCATGCCGCTCAACCACCTCAAGGAGTCCCAGGAGCGTCGCCGGGCCGCCGGCGCCCCCGCAGCCGTCGAGGAGGCCGCCCCGACGACGGAGCTCGACCTCCTGACCGAGATCCGCGACCTGCTGGCCGCCGGCGCGACGGTGGACCAGAACCCCAACCGCTCGCTCTAACGCAGTCAGTCCACATCGCCTCGCCCTATGCGACCGAGGCCCGGCAGCCACTCTCCCCCGAACGAATTCGACGGAGATTCTGCCCAAGTCGCCCCCCAGCAGCCCGGAATAGCGGTTTTCCACCACATTCTCCGTCGAATTGGTTCAACACCGGACATGGCGGTCCACCTGCGCTGACCAGCGGCCATCCGGTGCAGTCTGCTCTGACTCTCCTGGATCGACACGGCCCAGCGAACAGGACGCATTCATCGAGCCCATGCCGGCCCCGTTTCGGCTGGCCCGGTCGGCACGCCTCGCGTCCCGGACCGCTACCAGTGCGGCGGACGGTCCTGACGCAGCCGGTCGTCGTTGACACCGCGGGTGCCCGCGCCTGCGGGGTCGCTGGGCACGACCCCACCCTCCTCGCGCAGCACCGGCGGGTGCGGATCGGGATCCGTGCCGGGAGCCGGCGTCAGCTTGGCACGGCGGGATGCGCCGGGCTCCTTGACGACCGACTGGCGGGGCCGAGCGGCGTCCTCGGCCGACTGCTCACGGGTGCTGTCAGCGCTCACAGCAGGACTCACGGCCGGGCTCACAGCCTCGCTCACGGTTTGGTCGACGGCGGAACAGCGACGCCCGCGAGGGCGGCCACCCGCGCGGCGACCGCATCCGGGTTGCTGAAGAGTTCGAAGCTGTGCACGCGCAGGTAGTGCCAGCCGAGGCGGCGCAGCACCTCGGGCCGGAGCCTGAGCGACTCCCGCAGACTCGACCGGCCGACCACGGCATCCGTTTCGACGACGACGGCACGGCCGCCATGCGAACCGGCCAGGGCCAGCTTGCCGCGGTGCCCGAGGGACACGGTCAGTCCGAGCCGCTCGAGGCGGCGGGCCAGGTCGACGAGCATGGCCTCGCTGGCGTCGGGGACCTGGGCCTCGTTGCGGCGCGCCTCGGTCTCACTGAGCACCTGGGAGAGGGCCAGGATGCCGTGCCGCTGGCGGTCCTCGTCGATGTCGGACGGGCGGAAGCAGGAGACGATGTCCATGGCCCGCCGGGCTCGGGTCATGCCGATGGCGAGGAGCCGTTCACCGCCGGGCTCGCCGAGCGAACCGAAGTTCGTCAGCAGACGGCCATGCGGGGTACGGCCGTAGCCGATCGAGAAGATCACGCGGTCGCGGCTCTGCGCCACGGCCTGTTCGAGGGTGAGGACGGTGAACGGCTCGGCCCGGTCTTTCAGGATGAAGTCGGAGAGGTCGGTGCGCTTGGAGAACGCGGACAGCACGGCCTGGTGCACGCGCACGGAGTGGCGCGCGCTGGCCGTGATCACCATCAGCGATTCCTTGGGGCGTTTGACCGCGTGGTCCATCACGAGTGCGACGACCTTGGCGACTTCCGCGTCGACACTCTCGACGGCACCGGTGTCGGCGTCGGGCATGCCGTGCCCGTCGGCCACATAGTTGATGGTGAGGCTGCCGTGGCCGAGGTAGCTGCCCGCCCAGGGGAGGGAATCGATGCGGCCGCCGTAGAAGCGGTGGTTGACGAGCTCGGCAAGGTCTTCGCCGCCGGCGCGGTAGCTGCGGGTCAGGGTCAGGGTCGGGAGCAACTCACCGAGGCGGGCCAGAGCGGAGTCCGCGTGGAGGGCATCCACGTTGGTCTCCTGCACGGCCCGCTCGTCCGCGACATCCGCGATGCCGGTTTCGAACGCGGACGGGGTCTGCGTGACCGGATCGCCGAACGCGACGATCTGCTTGCCGCGGCGAATGGCGCCGACATTCTCGGCCAGCGTGGTGGCCCCGGCGTCAACGAGCAGCACGGTGTCGAAACTCATCTGGTCGTCCAGGCCCGCCACCTCGTACGGTGACGCGAGCCAGACCGGGGCGAGCACACGGCCCAGGTGCGGCGCCGCCTTGTGCAGGCGGCTGGGGGTGGCCCGGTCGGCGCGGAGCAGGCGCCGCAGGTGATCTGCCTCTTCCGGCCAGTCGACCACGCCGATCTTCCAGGTCTCGGCGAGCAGCCAGGCCAGCAGCTGGCCGGTGGTGGAGGCGTGGGCCTCGTCGACCAGCTTGAAGTCGGCTTCGAGGCGGTCGAGCACCTGCGTGTTGGCGTTCAGGAGGGCCTTGTCGCCGCTGAGCATCGTCTCCAGCACGGACTGCCACCAGGCGAGCTCGAGCTCGACGGCGACGTCCTTCTCGGACACGTGCCGCTGCGACAGGTCCGTCATCAACGGGTCGAGGTTGTGCTCGCGCAGGGTGGCGAGGAGGGCGGTGCGCTCATGCAGGTTGGCGAGAACCTCGCTCTCGGCGGCGAGGCCGGAGACGACGTGGATGAGTTCCTTGATCGGCCGGCTCGAGAGCTGACGTGTGGTGCCGGCCGTGCCGAGTGGAACGTCGAGGCTGGCGAGGTCTTCGGCGACGCGCTGGAAGGCAACGTGCACGTCGGAAATCCCGACCGGCACCTCCGGGGTGACGCCCGCCACGACGAAGCGCTGCCACAGTGTGCGCTGCTGCTGGATGCGGCGCAGGCTCTCGTTCATGTCGCTGACCCGCACACCCGGGCGGAGGTACTCGTCTGCCAGTTTGCGCAGGCGCCGGCGGCTGGCACCGGTCATCTCGGGCGAATCGCGGCGGGCTGCGGTCGCGGCGATCAGTTCGGCCAGCGAACGGTCGAACACGGCCGGCTGGAACTTGTCCAGCGTCTCACGGATGTCGAGCAGCAGACGCAGGTAGATGCCGAGTTCGGTGATCGTCTCGAACGGGCGCAGCCGCGTCTGGCCGACCAGCCCGGCGGCGCGCTCGAGCAGGCGGGGCAGTTCGACCTGGTTCACCCGTTTGGCCAGCTGGTGGGCGGCGGATGCGTCGGCGGTGGAGGTGAACGAGGCTCCGTACCAGGGCGAGTCGCCCGGTCCGTAGCGGAATTCGCCCAGCGCGGCGGCCTTGATCAGTGTCGTGGCGGCGGCAGCCCGGCCCTGGGCGAGGCGCTCCAGGGCGCGCCGGTCGAGGCGGGCGGTGGTCGACGGCGGGCTCGGGAGCTGGGCCAGCCTGGCCAACTCGCCGAGAGCGTCGAGCACCGACACCCCGAGGGCTGAATCGCGGCGGGTGAGCGCGGAACGGTAGTCGAGCAGCACCTTGCGCAGCCGGACGAGTGCGTCGTCGACGTCGCCCACCCTCGGCTGGGTGGCCTTCTCGTTGCGGGTGATCGACTGGATCAGGTCCCGGCGCAAGGTGCGCGGGGTGACCGCGACGCCGGGCAGACCCACCTGCACCAGGCGGTGCGCGATGCCGTCGAGGCTGGACCGGCGGGCGCTGACCACGAGCACGCGCTTGTGTTGCGAGATGAGCGAGCCGATCGCGTTCACGATCGTCTGGGTGCCGCCCGTGCCCGGAAGCGTCTTGACGACGAGCGAGTTGCCCGCCGCGATCTGGGCCACGACATTCTCCTGCTCGGAGTCGGCGTCGAGCAGCAGGATGTCGGTGGCCGGCGGCCGGGAGTCCTGGCCGATCGGCACGACCGGGTTGTACGCGGTCTCGATGGCCCGGCGGGCGTTCTGGTTGCCGGCGACCGCGTCCAGCAGCGGGTGGTCCAGCCGGGACGCGTCGGCGGAGAGGGCGCGGCCCACGTCGGCGAAGGAGGACGCGACCAGGCGCGGCACCACGTTGAACCAGGGCAGGTGCGAGGTCAGACCGCGCAACCGGTCGATCACGGGTTGCGGCTTGAAGGCGCCGTTGGTCACGGCCAGCGCCACGAACGCGTCGGCGTCCAGGGTGATCTGGAACTGGTCGTGCAGGGCGCGGGCCAGTTCCGGGTTGAGGAAGGGCTGACCCTTGAGCTTGAGTTCGAAGTCCCGGCCGTAGCGGCGGATGGCGAGCGGGCGCAGCAGGATCGGCGCCGTGTAATCCACGTCACCGTGGCGCCACTCGGCCAGGCCGATCGCGAGGTGCACGGACTCGATGCCGCGCATCGACCGCAGCTCGATGCCCTTCTGGGTGATCTCGCCGGCCGCGAGCCTGGCGTTGCGCAGGGCCAGCTCATCGCGGATCAGGTTCGAGAGCAACGTGGTCTTGCCGGTGATGAACTGAGGCAGGCCGCCCGGGTGGGTCGCGCTCAGTTCGATCCGGGTGCGGGGTCCGTCGCTGAAGTGCAGGAGAGGTGAACGTCCGCCGACCTCCGCCAGTTCGGCGCGCCAGCGCTGCCAGACGGGGTCGGCCACATTGCCGACGACGAGGGACGGATCGCCGAGACTGACCATGTGCGGGGCCGCGGCATCCTGCGGGCCGGAATGCACAGGGCCGGAATGCACAGGGCCCGAATGCACAGGGCCCGAATTGCGAGGGTCGGCGGTCACGGCATCCTGAATTTCCGACAGGATGCCGTCGTCATCTAGTTTCTTATCGAGGCGCCGCACACGGACACTTTATTTCAGTCA
>JACMQV010000195.1 GCA_014376815.1 Cryobacterium sp. | reverse complement strand
GCCCCGATCCGCTCCTGGAGCTTCGCCACCAGGGCGTCGGCGGTGTCCGGCCCGACCGGCACGGCCACGGAGATGGCCATGCAGCGTTCGCCGGCCGCGCCGTAGCCAGCGCCGATCAGGGCGTCGGCGACCTGGTCCAGGTCGGCGTCGGGCATGATGATCATGTGGTTCTTGGCGCCGCCGAAGCACTGGGCGCGCTTGCCGTTGATCGCGGCCTGGCTGTAGATGTACTGGGCGATCGGGGTGGACCCGACGAAGCCCAGCGCCTTGACCCGGGGGTCTTCCAGGAGCGTGTCGACGCTCTCCTTGCCGCCGTTGACGACGTTGAAGACGCCCGCCGGAAGCCCCGCCGCCAGGAACAGCTCGGCGAGCCGGAGCGGCACGGACGGATCGCGCTCGGAGGGCTTCAGGATGAACGCGTTGCCGCTGGCGAGGGCGGGGCCGGCCTTCCAGAGCGGGATCATCGCCGGGAAGTTGAACGGTGTGATGCCGGCCACGACGCCGAGGGGCTGGCGCATCGAGTACACGTCGATGCCGGTTCCGGCACCGACGCTGTACTCGCCCTTGAGCAGGTGCGGTCCGCCGGCCGCGAACTCGATCACCTCCAGTCCGCGCTGGATGTCGCCGAGGGCATCCGCCACCGTCTTGCCGTGTTCGGAGGAGAGCAACCGCGCCAGCGAGTCCATCTCCTTGTCGATCAGCTCGAGGAAACGCCGCAGAACCCGGGCCCGGCGCTGCGGCGTCCAGGAACCCCACTCGAGCTGCGCCTCCTCCGCGTCGGCGATCGCGGCCTCGGTCTCGGCCCGGTTCGCGAGCGGGACGCGCGCCTGCACCTGTCCGGTGTTCGGGTCGAAGACATCGGAGAAGTGACCCGACGTTCCCCGAATATGCCGGCCACCGATGAAATGCGTCAATTCGCGAACCATGAAAACCTGCTCTCCTTGCGACGGATCGTGCTGCCGTCACCAAGGTACTAGGAAGTCCTAGCATTTACTAGGGCTTCCTAGTATGTTGAGGCGATGACCACCGATTCGATGCGGAACACGGCGCAGGACCCAGTGCAGCACCCGGCGCAGCCCGAGCTTCTCGGCCTCCTGGTGCAGGCCGTCGGTGCCGCGAACGTGCTGACCGACCCGGACGTGACCGAGCAGTATCGGCGCGACATGCAGCCGCTGGCGTCAGCCGGCCGACCACTGGCCGTGGTGCGCCCGGCATCCACCAGCGAGGTGGCCGCGGTGATCGAGGCCTGCACCCGCCACGGCGTGGCCGTCGTGCCGCGCGGGGCCGGCTCCGGGATGACCGGCGCGGCCAATGCGCAGGACGGCGCCGTCACCATCCTCACCTCGCGGATGACCGCGATCCTGACCATCGACGCCGCGGCCGGGTACGCCGTGGTGCAGCCGGGCGTCATCACCCTCGACCTGATCCGCGCGGCCGAGGCGGCGGGTATGTTCTACGCGCCCGACCCGACCTCGAGCGACTGGTGCACGATCGGCGGCAACCTCGCCAACGGGTCCGGCGGCCCGCACGGGGCCAGGTACGGGGTGACGGCGGATGCCGTGCTCGGCCTCGAGGTCGTGCTCGCCTCCGGGCGGGTGCTCGACACCGGCCGCCACACCATCAAGGGCGTCACCGGCTACGACCTGAACCGGCTCTTCGCGGGTTCGGAGGGGACCCTGGGCTTCATCACCCGGGCGACGCTGCGGCTGTCCCGGCGGCGCCCGGCGCTGACCACCGCCGTGGCGGCGTTCGCGAGCGTCGAGGAGGCAGGCCGGGCGGTCACCGATTTCATCGCCACCGGCCACTCCCTGGTGCTGCTGGAGATCATGGACCGGGCCTGCTTCGGCGCCGTCGAGACGCACCTGGGCAGCCGGCTCCTGGACGAGGGCGGCACCCCGGCCGCCGTGCTCTTCGCCCAGAGCGACAGCGGCACGGGGGTCGAGCTCACCGCCTTCGAGGACGCGGCACGGGCCAACGGCGCCATCCTCTCGTTCCAGACCGACGACCCCGCCGAGGGCGAGATGATCATGGGTTACTGGCGCGGGCTCGAGGCGGCGCTGGAAACCCTGGGCACCTGGATCCTGCACGAGGTCACGGTGCCCCGGGACAAGCTGGCCGCGCTGATCCTGCGCGCCGAGGAGATCGCGGCCGAGACCGGCGTCTTCGTGGGCGTGCACGGCCACGCCCAGGACGGCACCGTTCACCCCATGATCGTGTATCCGGCCGCCACCGCGGGCGCGTCGGACCGGGCCCGGCGGGCGTACCGGCTCATCCTCGAGGCCGCACTCGACCTCGGCGGCCCGGTCACCGGTGAGCACGGCATCGGACGGATGAAGGCCGATTACCTGGCGGATGCCCTCGGCGAGGTGGGCCTCGAGGTGCACCGTGCCATCAAGGCCGCCCTCGACCCGACGGGCACGTTCAACCCCGGGTCGATGTTCAGTTTCAGCCCGGAAGAGCGGAGGACGCCATGAATATCGTCGTGCTGGTCAAGCAGGTCCCGGACACCTATGGGGAGCGGACCCTGCGGGAGGACGGCCGGATCGACCGGGACGGGGTGGCCGCGGTCCTGGACGAGATCGACGAACGCGCCCTCGAGGTGGCCCTGCGCCTGCGGGACGCCGCCGGGGGAGAGGTCACCGTGCTCACGATGGGCCCGCCGGAAGCGGTCGTCGCCCTGCGGAAGGCCCTCGCCATGGGCGCCGACCGGGCCGTGCACGTCTGCGACGAGGCCCTGGCCGGCTCGGACGCGCTGCAGACCTCCGCCGTGCTGGCCGCGGCCGTGCTGTCACAGGCCGGTGGCGCGGCCCCGTTCGACCTGGTCGTGGCGGGCAACGAATCCACTGACGGCCGCACCGCCGCGATCCCCGCCATGCTCGCGGAACGGCTGCTGCTGCCCCAACTGACCTTCCTCGCCTCGGTCGCCGTCGACGCCGGAATCATCACCGGCAGCCGCGTCACACCGGAGGGCACGACGGAGCTGTGCGCGGCACTGCCCGCCGTGATCTCCGTGACCGAGGGCAGCGCCCAGCCGCGGTTCCCGAATTTCAAGGGCATCATGAGCGCCAAATCCAAGCCATTGACCACCCTCACCCTCGCCGACCTGGCCGGTCCCGGCCTCGCCGCGGCGGAGGTGGGGGGCGCGCACTCCTGGTCGCTCGTTCGCACGGTCACCCCCCGGCCGCTCCGCGGCGGCGGTACCGTCATCACCGATGACGGCAGCGGCGGCACCCGGATCGCCGCCTTCCTGGCCGCGGCCAACCTGATCTGACCCGGACGGAGACCACGCGAAAATGGGACGAATTCTGGTGCTCGCAGAGCACAACACCGGCACGCTGGACGCCGTGACCGGCGAACTGCTGACCGCGGCGGCCCGGCTCGGCGACCCGGCCGTCGTGCTGCTGGCCCGGCCGGGGACGGGCCAGGACCTGGCCGCCCAGCTCGGTCCGTGGTGCCTGAGCGACGTCTACCTCGCCGAGAGCGCGCACGCCGGCACCCGGCTGACCACCCCCGCCGTCGCGGCGCTCGAGGCGGCGGTGAACCTGGCCCGGGCAGCAGGCGCCGAGGTCTCCGGCGTGCTGATCGCCGGCACCATCGACGGGAGGGAGGTCGCGGCGCGGCTCTGCGTGCGGCTGACCGCCGGCCTGATCAGCGATGCCGTCGACGTGCGCCTGAGTGACGACGTGATCGTGGCCACCGTGCCGGTCCTCGGCGGCGCGTACAGCGTGGAGGCCACCGCCTCGGGGCTCGCGGTGATCACCCTCCGACCGCACAGCATCGTTCCCGACGGCCCTCCCGCCAACGGTCTTCCCGGCGCAGGCGCGGCTCCTGTGCCGACCCGGATCGAGATCGACGCCGACCTCGAAGTCGGTCCCGGGCGCGGCGCGGAGATCGTCGCGGTTCAGCCGCGCCCCGCCACCGGCGCCCGGCCCGGCCTGACCGCGGCGAGCGTCGTGGTCTCCGGCGGGCGCGGCGTCGGCTCGGACGAGGGCTTCGGCCTGGTCGGAGACCTGGCCGACCTCTTCGGAGGCGCCGTCGGGGCATCCCGGGCCGCCGTGGAGGCCGGGTTCTGCGAGGCCGGTCTGCAGGTCGGCCAGACCGGCGCGACCGTGACCCCGGAGCTCTACATCGCTCTGGGCATCTCCGGGGCCATCCAGCACCGCGCCGGGATGCAGGGGGCGGGGACGATCATCGCCGTCAACAAGGACGCGGACGCGCCGATCTTCTTGCTCGCCGACTTCGGGGTCGTCGGGGACGTGTTCACCGTCGTGCCGCAGCTGATCGAGGCCGTCACGGCCCGCAGGGCGAGCACCGGGGCGACGACCCAGACGACGACCCAGACGAGCGCCGGGACGAACACAAGGGGGACGAATGACCAGGAATGAATCCGTCATCATGACCGGAACCGAGAATTTTCGGGCCAGCCGCGACCAGCTGCTGCGGCTGCGGGCCGACCATCCTGCCGCCGCCCGGGACTTCCGGTGGCCGGACGCGGGGCCGGACTTCAACTGGGCCACCGACTGGTTCGACGTCGTGGCCGAGGGGAACGAGCGGATCGCGCTCTGGATCGTCGAAGAAGACGGCCGGGAGCAGAAGGTCACGTTCGCCGAGATGGCCCGGCGTTCCGACCAGGTCGCCGCCTGGCTGTCCCGGAGGGGCGTGGCGCCGGGGGAGCACGTGATGCTGATGCTGGGCAACCAGGTCGAGCTCTGGGAGTGCATGCTGGCCATCATGAAGATCGGCGCGGTGATCCTGCCCACCTCGACGGCCCTGGGCGCCGACGACCTGGCCGACCGGATCGCCCGGGGCAGCGTGCGGCACGTGGTCGCCAACGCCGGTGACGCGGGCAAGTTCGACTCCGTGCCCGGGGACTACTCCCGGTTTCTCGTCGGGGGGAGCACCGGCGCGGCCGGGCCGGGCTGGGCCCGCTATGCGGACAGCCGCACCGAGCGGCCGGAAAAACCGCCGAGATCCGTTGCGTCGGACGCGCCCGCCCTGATCTACTTCACCTCCGGCACCACCAGCAAACCGAAGATGGTGACCCACTCGCAGACCTCCTACCCGGTCGGGCACCTGACGACCATGTACTGGATCGGGCTCCAGCCCGGCGACGTGCACCACGCGATCAGCTCGCCGGGCTGGGGCAAGCACGCCTGGAGCAGCTTCTTCGCCCCGTGGATCGCCGAGGCGACCGTCTTCGTGTACAACTACGCCCGGTTCGACCCGCAGGACCTCATCCACCAGCTGCGCCGCGCCCAGGTGACGTCGTTCTGCGCGCCCCCGACGGTGTGGCGGATGCTGATCCAGGTCTCGCGAGGCGCCAAACCGGAACACCTGCGCGAACTCCTGTCGGCCGGTGAACCGCTGAACCCGGAAGTGATCGGGCAGATCGACCGTTCGTGGGGCCTGACCATCCGCGACGGCTACGGTCAGACCGAGACGACGGCGATCATCGGCAACGCCCCCGGGTCGGCGCTCAAGCCCGGATCCATGGGCCGGGCCCTGCCAGGGGTACGGGTGGTGCTGGTCGACCCCGTCACCGGCGCCGTCGGGGCGGAGGGCGAAATCTGCCTGGACCTGTCCAGCACCCCCGTGAACCTGATGAGCGGATACCACGGCGACGCCGCACGCACCGCGGAGGCGACCCGGGACGGTTACTTCCGCACCGGCGACGTGGCCAGCCAGGATGCCGACGGATACATCACCTTCATCGGGCGCACTGACGACGTCTTCAAGTCCTCCAACTACAAGGTGTCGCCGTTCGAGGTGGAGAGCGTGCTGCTGGAGCACCCGGCCGTGGCGGAAGCGGCCGTGGTGCCGGCGCCGGACGAGACCCGGCTGCATATCCCCAAGGCCTACATCCTGCTGGCCCCGGGGTGGGAACCCACCGCCGAGACCGCCCGCGCCGTGCTGCACCACGCCCGCACCGGACTCCCGGCGTACATGCGGGTACGGCGGCTGGAGTTCTCCGAGCTGCCGAAGACCAGCTCGGGCAAGATCCGCCGGGTCGAGCTGCGGGCCCGGGAGGACGAGGCGGCGGCGCGCGGCGCGACGCTGCCGGGGGAATGGCGGGACGACCATTTCCCGGACCTCAAGGGCTGAGCCGCTGCGGCGTTTGAGGCAGGAACGCACCTAGACCCGGGCGAGCAGCTCCGTCTTCTTGGTGTCGAACTCGGCGTCGGTGACGACCCCGGCGTCCCGCAGCCGACCGAGCTGCAGCAGGTGGCCTGCGGCCGCGCCGGATGCGATGGCGCGGGCATTCGTGGCGGGCTGCGGTGAGGGTTGCGGGGCGGCTTCGAGGGCCGGCGGCGTCGGGGCGGGGGAATCCGGTGCGCGCGCCGGGACCGGGACCGGTCCGTGCGGGGCGCCCTGCGACATCCGGTCGATCCAGGCCAGGGCGATGGCCGAGACGATGAAAACCATGTGGATGATGACCTGCCAGAGCACGCCGTCCCAGGTATAGACGTCGCCGGTGATGCTCTCCTGGCCCTCGGTGGACGTCGACCCCCGGGCGGCGAGGTCGCCGACCTCGATGAAGGTCTTCAGCAGATGGATCGACGAGATGCCGATGATGGCCATCGCGAGCTTGACCTTGAGCACGTTCGCGTTGACGTGGGAGAGCCACTCGGGCTGGTCGGGGTGGCCGTCGATGGCGATCTTCGACACGAAGGTCTCGTAGCCGCCGATGATGACCATGATCAGGAGGTTCGCGATCATGACGACGTCGATCAGGCCGAGCACGCCGAGCATGATCTTGGCTTCCTCGATCACGATCCCGTTGGGGCCCGGGTGGGTGAACCCGTGCAGGACCTCCTCGCCGAGGTGGCCGAGTTCGACCATGAAGACGATCACGTAGATGATCTGGGCGACGATGAGTCCGATGTAGAGCGGGGCCTGGAGCCAGCGGCTGAAGAAGATCATCAGTCCGACGCTCTTCACCCACTGGGATTGTTCGCGGAAAGGGAGCGGGCTGGAAGTGTCAGTCACCGGACAATCGTACGGGGGAGCCGGATGGGAGACCCCTGTATATCCAGTAGCGTGGTGCTCGTGAGCGGAAAGCCAGCGCGGGCCGGAGCGACCGGGGGCGCAGCGTCGCCCCCGGTCGCTGACCGTTCCCTCGCGGCCCGGCTGTTCGCGATTCTGGACGCGTTCACCGCGCCGCCCGCGACCTCCCTCACCCTGAGCATGATCGCCCACCGCTCGGGCATCCCGCTGTCGACCGTGCACCGGCTCGTCGCCGAGTGGGTCGCCTGGGGCGGCCTGGCCCGCCAGGCCGACGGGCGGTACGTCAGCCGCGCCCTGGGCTACCGCCGGGCGGGCGTGTGAGCCGCCGTCGCGGGCTGCCTCGCGGGCTGCCTCGCGGGCTGCCGCGCGGGCTGCGTGGCGGGCCGCGGCGGCCGATGCTGTCCGTGCGCGTGCGCATCCTCGCCGCGATCCTGCTCGTCGCGGCGGCCGGGCTGTTCGCCTCGGGTGCGGCCGCGTATCTCGTGCAGCGCGAACGCACCCTCGACTCCATCGACAGCGCGCTGGCCACCGAGGTCGACGAAGCCCGGTTCATCGCGACCGACTCGGGTTCGACCGTGCTGGCGGCGGTACTGGCGGCCGTCGTGCAGCAGGTGCGCCCCGGCACGAACGAAGCCACCCTCGCGATCATCGACGGTGCGGCGGCGCTCGCCCCGGGCGGCGTGGTGGACTTCCGGCTCGAAGACAACCGGGCCTTCGTCGACCGGGTCACGGCCGAGACCTCGTCCGGCCAGGTCGTCCGCGGCACGCTGAACCTGCCGGGACAGACCGTGCGATACGTGGCCGCCCCGGTGACCGTGGCGGGGGACCCCGGCCGGGGGGTCTTCGTGGCCGCCTTCGACGTCGAGGCGGAGCTGGAGGCCGTGACGGATGCCCTGCGCACCTACGTCCGCGTCGGTCTCGCGGCTCTCTTCGTGCTCGGGATCGTCGGCTGGCTGGTCTCGGGGCGGCTGCTGCGGCCCATCCGTTCCTTGCGCGAGGCCGCGGCCCGGATCACGGCCTCCGACGTGAGCGAGCGGATCCCCGTGAACGGCCACGACGACGTGTCGGACCTGACCCGCACCGTCAACGGCATGCTCGACCGCCTGGAGGGTGCCCTGGTCGGTCAGCGGCGGCTGCTCGAGGATGTGGGCCACGAGCTCAAGACCCCGATCACGATCGTGCGCGGGCACCTCGAACTGATGGACCCGGCGGACACGGCCGACGTGGTCGGCACCCGGGCGCTGGCCATCGACGAGCTCGACCGGATGAACGGCCTGGTGCGGGACATCTCGGTCCTGGCCGAGGTGCGGCGACCGACGAGCCTGACCCGCACGAGCGTGGACATCGCGGCCCTCACCGAGCAGGTGCGCACCAAGGCCTCCGCCCTCTCCGGGCATCGCTGGGCGAGCCCGGAGGCGGCCGAGATCGTCGTGCCGGTCGACGCCGGCAAACTCACCCAGGCGCTCCTGCAACTGGCGGTCAACGCCGTCAGCCACGGCGCCGCCGACGGCACCATCGAGATCGGCAGCGCCGTGGGCCGGGGCGCGGCCGGCGAGCCTCGCCTGCGCCTGTGGGTGCGGGGAGGCGGGCCGGGGATCGAGGCGGAGGCGCAGGCGCACATCTTCGACCGCTTCCGCCGCGGCAGCGCGGGGCGCGGCGAGGCCGGCTCGGGGCTCGGCCTCGCCATCGTGCTGGCCATCGCCGAGGCCCACGGCGGGACGGCCACGGTGGAGTCCCGGCCCGGGCACGGCGCCACCTTCACGATCGACCTTCCCATCCCGCCGGTCGAGGCCGGCCGCACCCAGACGGAGACCAGCAGCCCGTGAGCCGCATCCTGATAGCCGAAGACGAACTCCGCATCTCATCATTCATCGAGAAGGGCCTCGCCGCGGCCGGCCTGGCTACGGTGACGGTCCGCGACGGCACAGACGCCCTCGACTTCGCCCTGACCGGCGACTTCGACCTGCTGCTGCTGGACATCGGCCTGCCCGGCATCGACGGTTATGAGGTGCTGCGGAGCCTGCGGGCGCAGGAGTGCACGCTGCCGGTGATCGTGCTCACGGCCCGGGACTCGGGGGAGGACGTGCTCGCGAGCCTGGGCGGCGGAGCGAACGACTACATGGCCATGCCGTTCCGGTTCGACGAGTTGCTCGCCCGGGTGCGGCTGCGCATGACGGATGCCGTTCGGGTGACCGGTGCCGTGCCGGTGATCGAGGCGTCGCTCGAGGTGACGGGGCTCCGACTCGACCTGCGCACCAGGCGCGCTGCCGTCGGCGACCGGCAGGTCGACCTGTCGGCCCGGGAGTTCGCTCTGGCCGAGGAATTCCTGCGCAATGCCGACCAGGTGCTCAGCCGGGAGCAGCTGCTCAGCCGGGTGTGGGGCTACGACTTCGATCCCGGATCGAACATCGTGGACGTGTATGTCGGGTATCTTCGGGCCAAGTTCGGCGCCGCGCGAATCGAAACGGTCAGAGGAATGGGCTACCGGCTGCGCTAGGGGGAGCGCGCGCCGATAGCCCTGTCCGGGGAGAGTGCGGGAGTTCCGGCTAGTCGTCGCTGCCGTGGCTGCCGTGGCCCGAATCGTCGGTGTGTCCGTCGCTGTCGTCGGTGCTCTCGGTGCTGTCAGAGTCGTCGGCGCTGTCGAAGTCGCCGGCGTCGTGCGCAGCCGGGACGGCGGGCGTCGCGGGGGTCGCCGAGTGGTGCTCGCCGTCCTCGTTCGTGGCCGGAGTGGCGGGGATGGCCGGGGTCGCCGCGTGCTCGTTCCTGACGTCGCCGTCTTCGCTCTCGTTGTCGGCACTGTCGTCAGCCGTTGCGGAGTCGTCGTCGGTCACGTCGGCGCTCGCATCGTCACCGAGTTCGCCGGACTCGACGGAGTCGTCGTCGACGAGATCCGTGGGGTCGCTGACCGTGGTGGGGTCGACCGTGGTGTCGTCCGACACGCTCGACGTGGGCACGGGGGTGCTATCGGCGCCCGGGGCGGCCTGAGCGGCCACGATGCCGATGGACATGAGACCGGCGAGCCCGAGGGTCGCCAGAACGATGGACTTCTTCTTCGTCATCTGCGGCATGCGCTGACCTTTCGTTTGCGTCGGATAACCGACAGGTGGTTTGTGACGGGGACCGTCACCACCCCCTCACTGTGGAGCGCCCGGATGAGGCGCGCACGAGAGGATGGTGAGAGCTCTCTTAGATTCGGACGGGGTCAGTCCTTACCGGACGGGCCGGAGTCGTCGGTGGAACTGGTGCCGGACTTGCCGCTCTCGCCGGTGCCGTCTCCGGTGCTGTCTCCCGTGCCGGGGGAATCGTCGTCGCTGTCCTCCTCGGTCACGACCACCGGGGCCGGCGCGGGGACGAGTTCAGGCTCCGCGGCATCCGTGTCGCTGTCGTCGTCGCTGCCGGTGTCCGTGTCGCCGTTCGTGTCCGGCGGTGCGGGGATGTCGCTGGGGCCGGGTGTCGTGCCCGGCGCCGGCACCGCGGGCGCGGCCGGGTCGGCGGTGCTGGGGCCGGGCACCACGCCGACCTCGACGATTACGGGCGCAATCCCGGCGGGGGAGCCCTGCTGGTCGGACAGGGCCAGTGCGCTGACCATCGACGCCGAGGCTGCGGCGGCGGCCAGAACGGCCAGTCCGCCGCCGACGAAGAGCAGAACCCGTGAGCGCCGTGCCCGGGCGTGCGTTGTCATGGTGCCTCCACGGCCGTGCGATCGGCTTGGGCTCGATCGGCTGGTCCCGATCCTACGAGGAGGAGGCCCCGCCCCGGGTGAGAAAGCTCTTAGACCTGCCTTCCACTGAGTGGAACCTGGCGTGGGCCCTGCGAGACGCCGGGTTCGACTCCATCGTGGTCGAGAATCGCTCCCAGGACGACGGCGCCTGATCACCCGGATGTACTTCCCGGGAGACCCGCTCTTCGCCCTCGACCGGATCTACCAGTCGATCACCGACCAGGCCCTCGGCCCCGACTGGTGGGAACCTGCGACCATGACCGGAGGAGGTCGCCGAGGCCATCCTGCACACCGCGATCTAGGCGGACGTTCCGGCGGCGAATTCCGCGCTGGCGGTGGCCCGCGATACCTTCAAGGGCATCGACGCCGCTTCCCGGCCTGATTTTAAGGACCCCCGCATGGACAAGACGTATTCCTCCGCCGCCGACGCCGTCGCGGACGTCCCGGACGGGGCCTCCCTGGCCGTCGGCGGCTTCGGCCTGGTCGGCGTGCCGATCGTGCTGGTCCGCGCCCTGCTCGGCCACGGCGCCACCGACCTCCGGGTGGTGTCGAACAACTGCGGCATCGACGGCTGGGGGCTCGGCGAGCTGCTGCGGGAGGGGCGGATCAGCCGGGTGATCGCCTCCTACGTGGGCGAGAACAAGGACTTCGCCCGCCGGTACCTCGGCGGCGAACTCGAGGTCGAGCTGACCCCGCAGGGCACCCTGGCGGAGCGGCTCCGGGCCGGCGGCAGCGGCATCCCCGCCTTCTACACCGCCAGCGGTGTGGGCACCCTGGTCGCCGAGGGCGGCCTGCCCTGGCGGTACGGCCCCGACGGATCGGTGACTGTGTCGTCGCCGCCCAAGGAGACCCGGCTGTTCTCGTCGCTGCGCGGCGGCGAGAAGGAGTACGTGCTCGAGGAGGCCATCGTCACCGACTTCGCCCTCGTGCGCGCGGCGAAGGGGGACCGGCACGGCAACCTCGTGTTCGAGAAGTCGGCCCGCAACTTCAACCCGGTCGCGGCGATGGCCGGCCGGATCACCATCGCCGAGGTCGACGAACTGGTCGAACCGGGGGAACTGGACCCGGATGCGATCCACCTCGCCGGCACCTACGTGGACCGCATCGTCGAGCTCTCCGGCGCGGATGCCCGCGACCTGCCGATCGAGAAGACCACGACCCGGCCGCGGCCGGCCCCCACCGCCGGATCTGTCGGAAAGGACAGCTGAACGCCATGGCCTTGACTCGGAACGAGATGGCGGCGCGCGCCGCCCAGGAACTCACCCCCGACAGCTACGTCAACCTGGGGATCGGGCTGCCCACTCTGATCCCCAACTTCCTGCCGGAGGGGGTGCACGTCATCCTGCACTCCGAGAACGGGGTGCTCGGAGTCGGCCCGTACCCGTGGGAGGGCGAGGAGGACCCGAAGCTGATCAACGCCGGCAAGGAGACCATCACGGTCAACCCGGGAGCCAGCTACTTCGACTCGGCGCAGAGCTTCGGCATGATCCGCGGCGGCCTGATCGACGTGGCCGTGCTCGGGGCGATGCAGGTCTCCGCGGCCGGCGACATCGCCAACTGGGCCGTGCCGGGGAAGATGATCAAGGGCATGGGCGGGGCGATGGACCTCGTGCACGGCGCCGACACCGTGATCGTCGTGATGGAGCACACCGCGAAGAACGGCGACTTCAAGATCGTCAACGCGTGCACTCTGCCGCTGACTGGCAAGCGGGTCGTCACCCGCATCATCACCGACCTGGCCGTGATCGACGTGACCCCGGCGGGACTGATTCTGCGGGAGGTCGCGCCCGGGCTCAGCGTGGCCGACGTGCAGGCGGCCACCGAGGTTCCGCTGCTGGTGCCGGAGCCGCCGGCGATCATCCGCACGCTGCTGTCGGCTGATGCCGCCGGTGCTGCCGCCGGTGCTGCCGCCGGTGCTGCCGCCGGTGTGGACGCCGGTGTTGACGGCGCTGGCGCCGCCGCCGCCGCGGAGGCCGTCCGATGAGGGACGTCGTCATCTGCGAACCGTTCCGCACCCCGATCGGCGGCGGCACCGGAATCCTGCTGCGGGACGCCCTCAGCCGCGGCCGGGAGACGGCCGGCGGCCGCAACCACCCGGTCCCTGGCGGCTTGCTCGAGACCGCGGAGAACCTGCGCCGCGACTACGGCATCGGCCGGGCCGAGCAGGACGAGCTGGCCCTTCGGTCGCAGCTGCGGGCATCCGCCGCCGTCACCGAGGGACGATTCGACGACGAGATCGTGCCGGTCACGGTGCCCGGCCGGAAGGGGCCGGTCGTCGTCTCCGTCGACGAGACCCCGCGCACCGACAGCAGTCCCGAGGCCCTGGCCGGCCTCCGCCCGATCCTGCTGGCGACGGATGCCGACGCCACCGTCACCGCCGGAAACGCGAGCGGGTAGAACGACGCGGCCGCCGCCTGCATCGTGACCACCCCGGAGCGGGCCGCCGAGCTCGGCCTGACCCCGCTCGTGCGGCTGGTCACGTGGGCCCGCGCCGGCGTCGAGCCGTCGCGGATGGGCATCGGACCGGTGCCGGCCACCGACAGGTAGCTGCGGCGCGCCGGCCTGAGCCTGGCCGACATGGACCTGATCGAACTCAACGAGGCGTTCGCCGCGCAGGTGCTCGCGGTCAGCCGGGAGTGGGACTTCACCGAGGCCGGCTGGGCGCGCACCAACGTGAACGGGTCCGGCATCTCGCTCGGGCATCCGGTGCGGGCGACGGGCGCACGCATCCTCGCCCCGGCCGCCCGCCACCTGCACCGCACCGACAGGCGCTACCTGCTGGAGACGATGTGCATCGGCGGCGGCCAGGGGCTCGCGGCGATCTTCGAGCGCGTCTAGCCGGGGTCCGGGCGCCGCTGGCCGCCGTGCCTGTCTATCTATCTATCTATCTATCTATCTATCTGTCTGTCTGTCTGTCTGTCTGTTTGTCTATCTGTTTGTCTGTCTGTCTGTTTGTCTGTCTGTCGCGCATAACTCCTGCAAAACACACGGCGAGCGGCCGAACAGGCCCGGAACTACGGGGTTCAGGCGCTGCCGGCTTCCGAATTGCAGGAGTTATGCACGGGCAGGGACGGACACTGACCGTTTCCTGCTCGGCCGAGGCCGGGGTCGAGGCCCGTGCGAGCTTTGGTGGCCGGCCGGGAGCGCGGGCGTACTCTGAACGTGTGAATCCAGCACGAACCACCGACCGAAGCAGTGCCGCGAACCTCGATGACAGCACCGTCAACCAGGTGACCGAGGCACCCCTCCATCTGGCGGCGCACGTGGCGGCGG
>JACMQV010000194.1 GCA_014376815.1 Cryobacterium sp. | reverse complement strand
GTACAAGGTGCCGAAGGACCTGAAGAAGTACCTGCGGCTGCGGGATGAGACCTGCCGGTTCCCCGGCTGCAACCGGTCGGCGGCGCATTCGGACATCGACCATTCGCTGGACTGGCAGTTCAACGGTTTGACGTCCGAGGACAACCTCGCGCACCTGTGTCCGCCGTGCCATGCGCTCAAAAGCGAGACGGGGTGGACGGTGACGCACCTCGCCGGTGGCACCCTGAACTGGCGGTCGCCGAGCGGGCGGTCGTTCGTAAGTGAGCCGGCCACGGTCATCCGTGCGGTGGCACCGGAACCGCCGCCGCCGGAGCGTCCCCCCCGATCCCGCACCCTTCTGAGACAGGGTCAGGGGACCCGCGGTCAGTCGAAGTCGAGGCTGAGCTTGCGCAACAGGGACGCGAGGTTCTCCTGGTCGGAGGGGGTGAGGGTGGAGAGCAGTTCCGCCTCGGCGTCGACGAGCCGGGTGATGGCGGCATCCACCCGGGTGAGGCCCGCCGGGTTCATCCCCACGAAGATCCCGCGCCCGTCGTTGGGGTCCGTCCGGCGGGTGACCAGTCCGCGCTCGACCAGGCGGTCGATCCGGTTGGTCATGGTGCCGCTCGAGACGAGCGTCTGCTGCAGCAGCGCCTTCGGGCTCAGCTCGTAGGGCGCACCCGCACGCCGCAGGGCCGAGAGCACGTCGAACTCCCACGAGTCCAGTTCGGAGCGCGAGAAGGCCGTGCGCCGGGCCCGGTCCAGGTGCTTGGCGAGACGGCCGACCCGGGAGAGTACCTGCAGGGGGGCGAAATCGAGGTCGGGCCGTTCGCGCAACCAGGCGTCAACGATCCGGTCGACTTCGTCATGTGCGGGCATCCGTCTATTATCCCGGTCGGCCGGGCAAAGCGGGATCGCCGCCGGGTAATCGGGCGCCCCGCGCGGCGCGGTGCCCGATATCTGGCAGACTTGTGACGGTTGGTCGGCCCTCGGCCGGCGAATTCCGCCGTGGTGTAATGGCAGCACGACAGCCTTTGGAGCTGTTAGGTCCAGGTTCGAGTCCTGGCGGCGGAGCACGGCTGCTTTCCAGTGGCGCCATTGCCCGGTCTTCCCCGGCCGGCCACACCGAAGCTTGAGGAAAAAACGTGACTGACTCCAGACTCGCCATCGTCGTTCTGGCCGCCGGCCAGGGCACCCGTATGAAGTCCAGCACCCCTAAGGTGCTGCACCAACTCGCCGGGCTTCCCATTCTCAGCCATGTTCTGGCGACCTCACAGGCGCTGAATGCCGCACACGTGGTCACTGTCGTGCGCCACGAACGCGACCGGGTGGCCGCCCTCGTGCAGTCCGACCTGCCGGAGAGCCTGATCGTCGACCAGGATGACCTGCCCGGCACCGGCCGCGCCGTCGAGCAGGCCGTCGAAGCCCTCCCGGACGACTTCGACGGCGACGTGCTCGTCGTCAGCGGCGACGTCCCGCTGCTCAACGCAGCCACCCTGGCCAGCTTCGTCAGCGCGCACCGGGAGCGTGACGTCTCGGCCACCGTGCTCTCCTCTTTTCCGGATGACGCCGCCGGCTACGGCCGCATCGTGCGCTCGGAGGAAGGCGCTTTCGACCGCATCGTCGAGCAGAAGGACGCGACCGACGAGGAACGCGCCATCACCGAGACCAACGCCGGGGTCTACGTCTTCCGGTTCAAGGAACTGCGCGAGCAGCTCGCCAACATCACCACCGAGAACGTGCAGGGTGAGAAGTACCTCACCGACGTGATCGGTCTGCTGCGCCGGGCCGGCTCCGAGGTGCGGGCCGTCCCCGTGGCGGACGCCTGGCTGGTCGCCGGCATCAACGACCGAGCCCAGCTGGCCGAGACCGCTCGTCAGCTCAACGGCCTCATCGTCTACGGCTGGCAGCTCGCCGGCGTGACCGTGCAGGACCCCGCCACCACCTGGATCGACCTCAAGGCGAAGCTGGCACCGGATGTCACGATCCTTCCGGGCACGCAGATCCTCGGTTCGACCGTGATCGAGACGGGCGCCGTGGTCGGCCCGGACACCACCCTCGTCGACTGTGAGATCGGCGAGAACGCGGTCGTCAAGCGCACGGATGCGACGCTCGCCGTGATCGGGGCGGGCGCATCCGTCGGCCCGTTCGCGTACCTCCGCCCGGGCACGGATCTGGGCGCGGACGGCAAGATCGGCACGTTCGTCGAGACCAAGAACGCGACCATCGGCGTGGGCAGCAAGGTGCCGCACCTGAGCTACGTCGGTGACGCGACGATCGGCGTGCAGTCGAACGTCGGGGCCGGGACGATTTTCGCCAACTACGACGGCGTGACCAAGAACCGCAGTGAAATCGGGTCGCACGTGCGCACCGGGTCGCACAACGTGTTCGTCGCGCCGATTAGGATTGGGGACGGAGCTTACACGGGAGCCGGCACCATCGTCCGCAAGGACGTGCCCGCCGGGGCTTTGGCCCTGACCGTGGCCCCACAACGCAATATGGACGGCTGGGTACAGACCAACCGCCCAGGAACCGACGCGGCGGCGGCCGCGGCAAAGAGCGGAGACTAGGTGTCTGGAATCAAGACCAGCGGCGAGAAGCGACTTGTATTGGTTTCGGGGCGAGCACACCCCCAACTGGCACTGGACATCGCCACGGAACTTGGTACCGAACTCGTTCACACCGACGCTCGCACCTTCGCGAACGGCGAGATCTACGCCCGCTTCGACGAGAGCGTGCGCGGCTCCGACACCTTCGTGATCCAGTCGCACACGACCCCGATCAACGAATGGCTGATGGAACAGCTGATCATGGTCGACGCGCTCAAGCGGGCCTCCGCCAAGCGCATCACGGTCGTCGCGCCGTTCTACCCCTACGCCCGCCAGGACAAGAAGGGCCGTGGCCGCGAGCCGATCTCCGCCCGGCTGATCGCCGACCTGTTCAAGGTCGCCGGCGCCGACCGGATCATGGCCGTCGACCTGCACGCCGCGCAGATCCAGGGATTCTTCGACGGCCCCGTCGACCACCTCTTCGCCATGCCCGTACTGCTGGACCACTTCAAGGAAAAGCTCGACCCGGCCACCCTCACGGTCGTCTCGCCCGACATGGGACGCGTGCGCGTCGCCGACATCTGGAGTGACAAGCTCGGCGCGCCGCTGGCCATCATCCACAAGCGCCGCGACCCCAAGGTCGCCAACCGGGTGTCCGTGCACGAGATCGTCGGCCAGGTCGACGGCCGCGTCTGCCTGATCGTCGACGACATGATCGACACCGGACGCACCATCGTGCTCGCCGCCGAAGCCCTCCGCGCCGCCGGTGCGATCGGCGTCGTCGTCGCCGCGACCCACGCCGTGTTCAGCCACCCGGCGCTGGAGCTGCTGCAGAACCCGGCGATCTCCGAGGTCGCCGTGACCGACACCCTGCCGATCCCCGAGGAGAAGCGCTTCCCGACGCTGACCGTGCTGCCGATCGCCCCGCTGCTGGCGCGCGCAATCCACGAGGTGTTCGACGAGGGCTCCGTCACCTCCATGTTCGAGGGCGCCGCGTAGGCCCTGTCGTTCGGATTGACCACCTGGCCGGTCGCTGACGGATGTCGGCGGCCGGCCAGCGGTCTGTCCATCCCCGGCCTGCGCGCGAGACTCAGAGCAGGAGCTGCAGCACGATCGTCACCGGGTCTCCGGCGTCGACGCCCTCGGCCTGCCGGATCGCCTTCTTCACCGGGAGGATGAACGTGCCCTCGGCCGTGCTGGGGAAGAGCGACGTCGACCAGCGGGAGCGATTGAGGCCGGCCCTGACCTTCACCGAGCCGAAGCCGCCCCTCCTGCCCTCCGAGACGGTTCGGATGTCCTCGGCCAGGTCAGCGGGCACCGAGACGAACACCCACGCGCCCGCGCCCTGGTACTCCCACAATGCGGCGGTGAAGGTGAACGTCGGTCCTGTCGGTCCCATCGTGGATCCTTCCGTGAGGGCCGGGGCCAGGCACAGCTAGGCCGGCACGATCGTCTCAGGCGCCCTCGGCGCCGCCGGGATGATGCCGAGCGGGACGACGTACGTCTCGCGTTCGTTGATGTCGATCGCGTAGCACTGCCAGCCGAAGCCGCCCGGCCCGGTCAGGTCGAAGCGCGCGTCGAAGTCGACGGCGCCCGGATAGTACCGTGCCGTGGCGACGCCGCACGCGTTGGCGGCCGTGGTCGACGCGATCTGCACGGTCGTCAGGATGCCCGGCACGATCAGTGCCACGAGCCCCAGCACGACGACGATGCGCATCAGGGCCATCGTCCGCCGGCTGCGCAGGGGGCGCGCGGCATCCTGCGGCTCGTAACCGGAGAGTTCGGGGTGGTCGTCATTGGTCATCAGGCTCCCAGTATCCCAAACCCACCGGGTTCGCGCTGGAGTTCCGCTGCCCGTTCCAGGTTCTGCCCACCCGGACCCCGCTGCCGGGTTCCACACCAACCGTTGCCGAATCGGACAACTGTTGCCGGTGAACGGGCAACAGTCGTCCGATTCAGCAACACTCGGAGCGGCGGGCACCCCCGGGCCCCCGGCCACCCCTCCCCAGGCTCGCCGGGAGGCGCAGGAACACGAATCATCGGGGGAGGGCCCCCGTTCCGTCGCCGACTGCAAGTCTCAGCACATGGGTGACGAGCGCATCGACGAGCACGCCGGACTGTATCTCTCGAGGGGGGCACCCGCCACCGAGTCAGCTGGTGTCAATTCCGGCGGGAGGCGCAGGTCGGGAGAAGCATCCGGATGCGCCGCGGCGTGTTCACGAGCGCGGAGCACTGGGCGCGCCTCCCCCCGCTG
>JACMQV010000193.1 GCA_014376815.1 Cryobacterium sp. | reverse complement strand
TGCGTGCAGATCATGGCCCCGCCCTGGCGCGAGACCGGGAAACGACACTGGCGCTACGTGACCAAGTCCCGCACCCTCATGACGGACGCCATCACCCGCAACAACGTCACCCGCAAGAACAGCGCCCGGAAGGACACCACCCGCCACGATGAGTAGGCGTCGCTCCGCGAGGGTGGTCTGAACCAGCCCAGGACCCACGAATCCTATTGACGTCGGGCGCACGGCCCTGCGGTGGCCGGCACGGTCTGCGTGTCGGCGGGACTGCCCGGAACGGGTCCCCGCAGCCATTGAAGGCCGGTCGCCCGCGGCCTATCGTGAACTCACCATGGACTGGTTCGATGCGGGAGACTACGAAGTCGCGCGGCAGATACTGCAGCGCGGCGTCGCGGCGTGCTATCTGATCGCCTTCATCTCGGCCGTCAACCAGTTCCCGGTGCTGCTCGGGGACCGGGGTCTGCTCCCGGTTGCCCGGTTCGTCGCACGGGTGCGGTTCCGGCAGTCCCCGAGCCTGTTCCACTGGCGCTATTCCGATCGGATTCTGCGCGTGCTGGCCTGGGCGGGGGCCGTCCTGGCGGGCACCCTGGTGGTCGGCCTGCCCCAGCTCGGACCACCCTGGCTGCCTCTGGTGTGCTTCCTGCTGCTCTTCGCCGCGTACCTGTCGATCGTCAACGTGGGCCAGACGTTCTACTCCTTCGGCTGGGAGAGCCTGCTGCTGGAAGCCGGATTCGTGGTGGCGTTCCTCGGTTCCGACGAGGTGGCTCCGCCGCTCGTGGTGATCCTGTTCTGCCGCTGGCTCCTGTTCCGCCTGGAGTTCGGCGCGGGCCTGATCAAGATCCGTGGTGGCCCGGAGTGGCGGGACCTCACCGCGCTCTACTACCACCACGAGACCCAGCCCATGCCGAACCCGGTCAGCTGGTACGTGCACCACCTGCCGAAGTGGTTCCACCGCGGCGAGGTCCTGGGCAACCACTTCGCCCAGCTCGTCGTGCCGTTCTTCCTGTTCGCGCCGCAGCCCCTCGCATCCGTGGCCGGGCTGGTCGTGATCCTCACCCAGGGCTGGCTCGTGCTCACCGGCAATTTCGCTTGGCTCAACTGGATCACCATCGTGCTCGCCTTCTCCGCGATCGACGACACGCGCTTCCGGATGCTGCTGGGCCTGGCCCCGCCGACGCCGGCCGGGGAGACCCCGCTCTGGTTCATGGTCGTGGTGCTGGCCGCGACCGCGTTCCTGCTGGTGCTGAGCTGGTGGCCGCTGCGCAACCTGTTCGCCCGGCGCCAGCTGATGAACGCGAGCTTCAACCGTTATCACCTGGTGAACGCCTACGGGGCCTTCGGCACTGTCACGAAGGAGCGCTTCGAGGTTGTCGTCGAGGGCAGCGACTCCGCCGATCCCGGGGCCGAGTCCGGCTGGCTGGCCTACGAGTTCCGGGGCAAGCCGGGCGACCCGGCGAGGTGGCCCCGCCAGTTCGCGCCGTACCACCTGAGGCTCGACTGGCTGATGTGGTTCCTGGCGCTCGGCTCCCGCGACACCCGGTGGTTCGAGATGTTCCTGGCCCGCTTGCTGGAAGGGGACCGGGCGACCCTGCAGATGCTGCGCGCGAACCCGTTCCCGTCCGGCCCGCCCCGGTTCGTGCGCGCCCGGGTCTACCTGTACCGATTCTCGACCCCGGCCGAGCGCCGTGCCACCGGCGACTGGTGGGTGCGCTCCGAGGTCGGCCTGCTCGTGCCACCGGTGTCCGTGCCGGGAGGGGCCCGTGCCTGACGTCAACGTGGTCGGTGCGGGGCCCAACGGCCTGGCCGCCGCGGTCGTCCTGGCCCGGGCCGGCCTGTCGGTGCAGGTCACGGAGCAGGCCGGGGCGGCCGGCGGGGCCCTGCGCACGGAGGAGCTGGCCCTGCCGGGTTTCCGGCACGACGTGGGGTCCGCGGTCCACCCGGCGGCCCTGGCCTCCCCGTTCTTCCGGGAATTCGGCCTGACCGGGCGGGTGCCGTTCATCGTCCCCGAGATCTCCTACGCGCATCCGCTGGACGACGGCCGGGCCGCGGTGGCCTGGCTGGACCTCGACCGAACGGCGGACGGCCTGGGCCCGGACTCCCGCGCGTGGGTGCAGGTGTTCCAGCCGCTGCTGAATCGTCTCGACGGCGTGGTGGCGTTCACCGGCAATCAGCTGTTGCGCTGGCCCGATGACCCGGTCGCCGTGGCGACCTTCGCCGCCCGGGTGCTGGCGCTCGGCACGCCGGCCCGCCGGCTGGTCTTCCGGGGCGAGGCGGCGTCGGCACTCTTCGCCGGCATCGCCGCCCACACCCCTGGCCGGCAGCCGTCTCTCGCCACGGCGGGGGCGGGGCTGTTGCTCGCCGCCCACGCTCACGGCCGCGGCTGGGGATACCCGGTCGGCGGGTCCCAGGCCATCGCGGACGCCCTGGTCGCCGATCTTCTCGCGCACGGCGGCAGCCTGCGCCTGAACACGGTTGTCAGCTCCCCGGCCGACCTGGAGCCGGCCCGCGCGACCGTGCTGGACACGTCGCCGGCCTTCCTCGCCCGCTTCGCCGGCCCTGCCCTGCCCGATCGTTACCGCCGGGCGCTGGCGCGCTTCCGGTACGGCACCGGGGTGGCCAAGGTCGACTTCGCCCTCTCCGGCCCCGTTCCCTGGGCGAATCCGGACGTGGGCCGGTCGCCGACGGTGCATCTCGGCGGCACCTTGGCCGAGGTGGTCGCGGCGGAACTCGAGGTGGCCCGGGGGCGGCCGGCGGCTCACCCGTACGTGTTGGTGACCCAGCCCAGCGTGCTAGATCCCACGCGGGCACCGGCCGGCTGCCAGGTGCTGTGGGCCTACGCCCACGTGCCGCCTGGCTCGGACGAGGACCTGACCGAGGCCATCGTGGCGCAAATCGAGCGCTTCGCGCCCGGGTTCCGGGACACGATCCTGGCCAGCACCGCCCGGTCCGCCCGGGGGATGGCCGCGCAGGACCCGAACCTCGTCGGCGGTGACATCCTCGGCGGCGCGGTGTCGCTGCGCCAGCTCGTCAAGCGCCCGGTGGTGTCAGCCCGGCCCTGGCAGACGCCGGTCCCCGGCCTGTACCTCTGCTCGGCCTCGACCCCGCCGGGTCCCGCCGTGCACGGCATGAACGGATGGTACGCCGCGGTCCTGGTCCTGCGGCACGAGTTCGGCCTTGAGTCGCTCCCGTCGCTGGCTCCCGACAACACCCTCGCCTAGGCCTCGCCCGGTTCATTCCTCGTCCGACTCGTACCCGGTGTGTTGTCCCGGCGCGCGCAGGCGGTCGATCTCCCGGCGTTCCCGTTTGGTCGGGCGCCCGGCGCCGCGATCGCGGATGGGGAGCAGGGCCACCTCCTCGCGGGGTGGCGGCGGCGGCGTCTTGTCGACGAAGCACTCCGCCGCCACCGGCGGCCCGACCCGTTTGGTGACGATCTTCGCCACCACCAGCACCCGGTCGAAGCCGCTGCTGCGCACCCGCACCTCATCGCCGACCCGCACGGGCTGGGCGGACTTGGCCCGCTCGCCGTTGACCTTGACGTGACCGGCCCGGCAGGCCGCGGTGGCCTGGGACCGGGTCTTGAACATCCGCACGCCCCAGGTCCAGCTGTCGACACGGGCGGAGGTCAGAGGATCCATGCCTCGACTCTAGGCCAGTTGAAACGCGCCAGTCGGCTAGAACGGCCCGAGCATCACCCAGGCGATCAGCAGCATGGTGACCAGGAAACCGGTCAGGAAGTTGAGCCAGAGGAACCGCTTCCAGCCCGAGTTCGCCGTCTCGGCCCGTTCGTCGGTCACGGAGCGGTACGGCCAGGCCGCCATGATGTACGGCACCGCCAGCACCGCGCCGAGCAGCCCGGGCCAGCCGGTGAAGAGCATGAGGAGGCCGGCGAGGGCCCAGAAGGCGATCGCCAGGCGCACGGTGCGCGCGGCTCCTAGCGCGGTGGCGATCGAGGCGATCCCGCCTTCCCGGTCGGGCACGACGTCCTGCACCGCTCCGAACGCGTGGCTCGCCATTCCCCAGAGGAAGAAGGCCAGGAGCAGAGCCACGAGTCCGGGGGTGAGGACCGCGCCAGCCACGACGAGGCCGTAGACCGCGGGGCTGACGAAGTGCGTGCTCGAGGTCGCCGAGTCGATGAACGGGCGCTCCTTGAACCGCAGGCCGGGCACCGAATACGCGGCGACGGCGAAGAGGCTGATCGCGAGCACCAGCCAGGACAGCGGATGCCCCGTGCCGGCCAGCACGAGCATCGTAGCGAGCACGGGCACCGCGGTCACGACCCCGGCGACGAGCACCAGCCGGTGCAGGCCCGGGTCGAGCATGGCGCCCTCGACGCCGCCCTTGCGCGGGTTGCGGAGATCCGATTCGTAGTCGAAGACGTCGTTGATGCCGTACATCAGCAGGTTGTAGGGAATCAGGAAAAACAGCGTTCCCACGATGAGCAGGGCGTCGACGCGACCCGTGGTCACGACGTAGGCGGCCGCGAAGGGATAGGCCGTGTTGATCCAGCTCAGCGGCCGCGAAGAGAGCAGCACCTGGCGGGTCTTCCACAGGGTGGAGGTGGGGGTCTCAGTCATCCGTTTTTCTCTCCCGCAGTGTGTCTGTCCAGCAGTGCCCAGACCGCGGGCAGCAGGAGCGCTGCCCCCACGGGATAGGCGAAGTCTTCGATCGGGGCCACGCCGATGCGCAGCCCGACGATCCGGTCCGGATCGTAGTCGACCAGCCCGATCCCGATCATGATGTTGTCAAAGATCGCCGTGAGCACAAGCACGACCGCCAGGGCGATCAGGGTGGCGGCCACCCCGCGCCGGGACAGCGCCCGGCGGCGCACCGCCACGAGGAACACGGCCGCCGCGAGCACGAGGAAGACGGCGTTCAGGAGGAGGTAAGTCATCCGTTGCCCCCCTCACCCACATGTGCCCGGGCGGTGAGTACCAGGCGGGCTGCCTGGACCGCGTTCATCGTGAGATAGCAGAGGAAGGTGAGGAAGAAGAACTCCTCCACCGGGAGTTCCGGGGCCAGCTGCAGGCCCGTCATCAGGTGCGTCTCGCCGCGGTAGAAGATGCCCAGGCCGATCCCGAAGAGGTCCCAGATCAGGAAATACGCCAGCCCCGCCCCGAGCACGACGCCCGCCTTCACCGGGTTGAGCCAGAAGAACAGCCGGAAACGACGGTCGAGCAGGACCATCGCCCCCAGGCTCGCGAGCAGGGTCAGCAGGTACGCGAAGGTCACGGTGTCGTCCAGGTCACGGTGTCGTCCAGGTCACGGTGTCGTCCCAGTCACGGCGTCGTCCAGGTCACGGTGTCGTCCCAGTCACGGTGTCGTCCAGGTCACGGTGTCGTCCAGGTCACGGTGTCGTCCCAGTCACGGTGTCGTCCCAGTCACGGTGTCCGGCGCCGCTACGGGGCTTCCGGCAGGGCGCGCCGCACGGAGTCGGGCAGGG